>NZ_JBKEVR010000002.1:0-440610 GCF_056357235.1 Bifidobacterium sp. LH_389 | reverse complement strand
CCTCCGGCATCGTCGCCCTCGTCACGCCCGCACTCGTGCAGGCGTTCAAGAAGCACGTCCCCGCCGACTACGTGGGACTGACCAGCCTCGGCGTGAGCATCCTGCTCGGCGTCATCGCCATCGCCGCCACCATTGGCAAAGAGACCCTTGACGGTACAGCATGCCGCTTTGCTACTGCCTGAGCCACACGTACAAAGGGTCGGCATCCGTTCCATTTACGTTGATTGTGGCGAACGTGGGGAATTCCACCCCATAGGACAATCGGCAGATGGCACTGATTTCTTCCGAGGACTCAGGCGCCTGATTCGCAAACTGGTCGCAGGGAAATCCCAATACGTCGCAGCCCCGTCCATGATATGCCCGCTGCAAGGCTTCCGGTCCTTCGAGCCGTGGAGTGAAGCCGCAGTGCGCGGCAATGGTCACCACCAACAGCACCTCTCCCCGGTAATCGGCAAGGCTTTTCCTAATCGCCATCGACAGTGGTGACAGTGAAGTCATGAATGGTTGCCAAGGCGCTCCTTCCGGCGTTTGCTCGAACACCACATCACTCTTTTCAGCCCGGTCACGTCACCGGCCCCAGCAACATGAATTACTGCGATTCCCAAGGCGTCCGGGACGAAACGATGGATAATGAGGAGCAATAACAAGCAGGTGGAACTTCATCGACCGGAAGGTGAGTGCCATGGCCAATTATGAACGAATCAGGCAGTTCGCGGAGTTGCATCCCGATCAGGCCCGAATCATAGCGCATGAGACCGCGATCGTCGACTTGGAGTCCGGCGCGAGAGTGTTCGACATCACCAGGGCGGCGGCCACCTACATCGTCGAAGCCAAGGAGGGCGTGTTCGCCGTCGTCGCTTCCGCCACGGGACACCTGAAGTGGCGTCAGCTCGGCCGCGCCTTGGGATTGCACCAGATTCATCTGGCATCACCGGAACTTGTCAAGGAGCGCACGGGTTACGACGTCGGCATGGTCGGACCGCTGTTCCTGGACGGCGTGCGCATGTTCTTCGACAGCAGACTTCTGGAGCACGGCACGGTGTACTGCGGCACGGAGGATGCGCATCACACGCTCGCCATCACGCCAACACTCATCGTCGACAGCAACGACATCGCCGGCTACTTCGACAGCGACGCATACCTGAAGTAGACAACCGCATTGCGCAACTCATCGACAGTCAAATGTCGGCATCGGCATGGAACCCGGGACATGACCCGAGATTCTCTGGTATGCTTGGAATCACAATGCTCCGCAACGTCAGCGGCCATCTGCATGCGGTATCGCAGAAACCCGCGGAAAGCAGGAATCATGGCATCAGACGCTCACGGAAGTCCCGAATCATCATACGACTTTTACGGCACCGATCGGCAACCCGTCCGCAGCACCGGAAACGGCCAAAGTTTCTGGAGTAGATGGTCGTGGGCCTTCTTCTGCGGATTATTCACCCTCGTTGGAGCGATCCTGCTGGTGCCGAGCGCCGGATCCCTGATCAACGAAATAACCTTGCGAGGAGACTGCACCGAATTCACCGACGGCACGGTAATCCAGATGATCCTCAATCCGGCCGATCCGTCCGATGATGATTCCTCGGACACCTGGACGCCGGTGTTCCGGTATGCAACAGCCGAAGGGACCTACGAGCAGAAATACTCGGTGGCGTCATCCCCTCCGCAGTACGAGGTGGGAGAGGCCGTAACGATCCTGTATGATCCGGCCGACCCGAATCGGTACGTGGTGAAGGGCGACTCTTCTCCGCTGATTCTGTACGGCATAATGACGATCATGTGTCTCGCATTCACGGCCGTACTGCCCGTAGCGATAGCGTTACACCGGTGATTCGCCAGCCGCCGGGGTGATGCAGACGAAAAGTTGGCTGGAGATCCGTACGCCGGGTGGGTTTGCCGTGTCGTACAGTCGTTGTCATGCCGTGAATCGCCGCCTTCGCGCATAGCTGCGACTTGTCCGATCTGTCCGATATTGCCGGAATGTCCGATGATAGGTAGACTGGAGATGAGACTTATCGGAAATGAGGCGGCTATGACCACGTTCGAGGCGATTCCCATCTCCCAGATCGGCAAGGGTTCCGCGTACATCACCACAGGCGATGGCAAGGCATATCCGCTGGATGCCGACGAGCTTCGACGCGCGTTCGACGCCATCGTGCATGCCGAACCGCAGGGGATGATCACCACAGGCGAGGCCGCGCAGATCCTCGGCGTCTCCGCGAAGACCGTCGCCCGCATCCTCGACTCCGGCGAGATACCGTTCGTGCGCTACGGGGACAAAGGCAATCGCATGGTTTCGCGCGCCAAGGTCATCTCCTATCGGGACCGGTCGGAATCACGCGGGCGCGAGGCCCTCGAGGACATGCGCGAAGCGGCCGACAAAGGCGGTCTGGACGATATCGACTACAAGGCCTATCTGGCACGCTTCAGCTGAATCGGGGACAGTTGCATGGTTGTCGCCTTCCTTGATGCGAACATCTTCCCGCACACCTGACTGACCGACGTACTGCTCACGTTCGCCGACCACCATCTGTTCGATCCGGAATTCTCCGTCGACGTGCTCGAAGAGGCCCGTCGCGCATTCATCGATGATCTGGGCAAGAATCCTGCGTGGGTGGAAGGCTACCTTACGGCCATCCGCAACATCAGACCGTACTATCTCGTCTCATCGGGCATGATCCCAATAGTCCGCACCCCAGCACAAGCCATCCGTAGAGCGCCATGTACGCGGCAGCGGTCATAATAGTGGTGCGGGAGCGGACAGAACACCACTTAACGATGCACAGCTGGCAGTATTGCGATGGATCGGCAACGGTTGCCCGGAAGGTGTGTATAAGCACGACGACTCCCGAAGATATGAGTCAAAAACAACGCCGGTCAAAACGCCATGAGATCGGCATCTCATGCATAACACCCGAAGAAATACAAACGACCGGACAAGAGCCGACCACAGCATCGGCACACAACGACGATGTATCGTCATCGCAAGGCAACAAGACCGGCAACGCCATGCAGGTCGTCCAGATTCCTTCCCAGATCCGCCGGCCGCATCCCGCCATACGGGAACTGATGAATCATAGGAAACGACTGGACGTTCCGTCCGATCAATGCCAGCGCGCATTGCTCATACTGCACGCACTGGTCCGGGAATCCCTTCGCCGCGGATGGACGGTGACCGCCAATCCGTCAACGTATGAGACGGATCAGTGGACAGGTCGCAGACGAAGCATCTTCCCCGGCCCCGATCTTTTTACGATCGACGCAGGCGATGCCCCCATTACCGTGCGCGTGAGCATGAAGACGAAGCGGGTGAAGCACGTTCCCAGCGAGGAGGAACGCAAGGAAAGCGAACGATGGCATTGGCCGCGCTATCCCGCCTACGACTATGTCACCACGGACATCATGAGAGTTGAAATCCGCAAAAGCCCCTATGAACGTTTCCTTATCGAGGACACGGCTACCGTGAAGCTGGAAAGCAAACTGCGAAACATGCTCGGCAAAATCCAGCTGGTATCCGACAGGGCCCGGGAACTTGCCGAAAGACGAAAGCGGGAGGAGGCCGAGCGGCTGGAACAAGCCCGCCGGATGGAAGAACTGCGGCGGAAGGCGGCCCAATACGAGCGATGGGTTGGCACGCTTGACCGGCTTCGCACCGATATTGTGCGTCACAAGGAGTACGAGAAGACGGTGGCGCTGCTGCGCAGGGTCGTCACGGACAGGGGTGCCGACGCGCCCCATGCCGACCTGCTCGCAGACTATCTGCAATGGGCAGAGACCTATCTGCGGGATTCCGATCCCTTCCGCCGCATTCCCCTTCCTCCGGAAGGCATTCCAGAGATGAGTTACGACGAATGGGTCAGCTGGAAGATGCTCTGACGGGGATTGCGAGCCCGAATCCGCCCCAAAGGCACAGATGGCACGCCCGGAAAACGGGATGATGGCACTTGCGCCTAGGCCGTTCTGTCTGTCATTCCGCTTCTTCAGCTACTTCGGCCGACATACTGTCCGGTGAAGATGCGCCGACACACCCCGGCCGGTGGAACATCGCACCGGCCGGAATCGTGGACGCAGCCGGACCTTTGCGTTACTTCGCAGCGCCGGAGTCGCCCGCACCGGTGACGATCACGTCGCCGGTCACGTCGCCGCAGGTCACGGTGACCAGAGAGCCCGTCGCCGGCTTGAGCGTGACGGCGCTGAGCAGCTGGCAGCCTTCCGGTGCCTTCGTCTCGCCGTCGCTGTACTTGCCCTCGACCTTCAGGTTGGTGAGGTCGTTGATCGCGGTGCCCGGATCGGTGGGGCCGTCGTACGTGACCGTAATGGACTGCAGCGCCGGCTCCGCCGCCGCGGCCGACTCGGAGGACTGCTGGCTCGCAGCCGGCGCGGATCCGCATGCGCACAGGGTCAGAAGAGCGGCCGTTCCTGCCATCACGGTGATGATTTTCTTCACTGTATTCCTTTCCTTCGGAATCGATTCCTCTGTTTCATCATGGCCGGCTCCGCCGCGGAATCGGGCGCAGCCGGGCCCGGACCATCATACGGACCGCCGTCGCATGGCACGCCGATCGACGCACCCAACCAACTCCCGTGCAGTACCGCACCTCTGCCGCCGCTCTCACGCACCGTCCTATCCGGCCGCCTTCGCATCCGCGGGTTGGTATCATACGGTAGTCGCCGCGCGGCAATCATGCGCGACGAACCAGCGCAGGCGCAGGCAACAGGCGCACGATCTAAGGAGCCACAGCATGACGGATGCCGGAACGACCGACGGCAACAGCGCAGGCGAGCGCACCGGCCTCGAGAGGCGCATGGAATCCCGCCATCTGACGATGATCTCCCTCGGCGGCGTGATCGGCACCGGCCTGTTCGTCTCCTCCGGCTACACCATCCACCAGGCCGGACCGCTCGGCGCGATCCTCGCCTACACGGTCGGCTCCCTGCTCGTCTACTGCGTGATGGTCTCGCTCGGGGAACTGTCCGTGGCCATGCCGTACGCCGGCAGCTTCCACCTGTACGCCAAACGGTTCATCGGCCCCGGCACCGCATTCGTGATCGCCGTCCTCTACTGGCTCAACTGGGCCGTGGCGCTCGCCAGCGAATTCACCGCGGCGGGACTGCTGATGCAGCGCTGGTTCCCGTCCTCGCCGGCGTGGGCATGGTCGGCCGTGTTCATTGCGGCGGTGTTCGCGCTCAACATCCTTTCCGTGCGACTCTACGGCGAGGCGGAGTTCTGGTTCGCCTCGATCAAGGTGTTCGCCATCGTCGTGTTCATCGTGATCGGCTTGCTCGCAATCTTCGGCGCGATTCCGATCGCCGGGTACACGCACGCGCCGCTGTTCGGCAACTTCACTGCCGACGGCTGGTTCCCCAACGAGTTCGCACCGGTCTTCTCCACGCTCCTGACCGTGGTGTTCGCGTTCTCCGGCACCGAAGTGGTGGCCGTGGCGGCCGGGGAGACGAAGGATCCGTCCACGGCGATTCCGAAGGCCGTGCACACCACCGTGCTGCGTCTGGCCGTGTTCTTCATCGGGTCGATCCTCGTGATGGCCGCGCTCATCCCCTGGCATGCGGCGGGCGTGGAGACCAGTCCGTTCGTGCTGGTCTTCCAGTCGATCGGCATGCCGTTCGCAGGCGACGTGATGAACTTCGTAGTCCTCACGGCGGTGCTTTCCGCCGCGAACTCCGGACTGTACGTGTGCTCGCGCATGGTGTGGTCGCTCGCCAGGGAACGGCTCATTCCGGCGAGGTTTGCGCAGACGAACTTCCATGGCGTGCCCGTGTGGGCGGTGCTGTTCTCCATGGCCGGCTCTCTGCTGGCGCTGCTGTCTTCCGTGGTGGCCGCGTCCACCGTGTATCTGGTACTGGTGGCGGTGTCCGGACTGGCCACGCTGGTGGTGTGGCTTTCCGTGTGTGTGTGCCACATCCGGTTCCGCCGCGAATGGGCGGCGGCGGGGCACGGCCTCAACGAGCTGGGATACCGTGCGCCGGGCTTCCCCGTGCTGCCGTGGGCGGCGATCGTGATGTGCGTGGGCGCACTGGCGCTGGTGGCGCTGGACGAGACGCAACGCTCCACCCTGTACTGCATGGTGCCGTTCGTGGCGCTGTGCTACGGCGCATACCGCCTGCTGGAGCGGCGCCGGGACCGCTGACGCCCTTCCCCGCACCACGCAGCATGCGCGCGATACTGTGGCCGGCTGCGGCCCGAACATCCGTTTCCCTGCGGGGTTGCCGTTGCGGCCGTATGATGGGCGTGACGCGGCCGCGAGCAACGGCGGAATTGAGGAGGAACGCGATGATCATCGACGAGCATATAGACGGAGGGACGCCGTTCGACTGGGGACGCACATCGTCCGACTACGCGAAATACCGGGACATCTACCCGCCGGAGTTCTACCGGATGATCCTCGACCGCGGCCTGTGCCGGGATGGGCAGCGCGTGCTGGATCTGGCCACCGGCACCGGCGTGCTGCCGCGCAACATGGCACGGTACGGGGCATCGTGGGTTGGCGTGGACATCTCCGAGTCGCAGATCGAGCAGGCGCGCCGGCTCTCCGCGGAGCTGCCCTCGAAGCTGCCCTCGAAGCTGCCCGGGCGGGGCATCGAATACCGGGTGTCCGCCGCGGAGAACGTCGACTTTCCGGACCTCTCGTTCGACGTGGTCACCGCATGCCAATGCTTCTGGTACTTCGACCATGAGACCCTGTGCCGCAAGCTGCACCGTCTGCTCAAACCGGACGGCCGTCTGCTCGTGATGGTCATGGAATGGCTGCCGTTTGACGATGCCATCGCCGGTGCCAGCGAGCGGCTCGTACTCGAATACAGTCCGCATTGGAGCGGTGCCGGCGAGCGCATGCACCCGATCGCCATTCCGGACTGCTACGCGGCGGCCGGGTTCGAGCTCGTCCATCACGAGGAACGCCTGATGAAGGTGCCGTTCACCAGGGAAAGCTGGAACGGTCGGATGAAGGCGTGCCGGGGCATCGGCGCATCGCTTTCGCCGGAGCGGGTGGCCGCATGGGAAAAGGAGCACATGGCCATGCTCGAACGCATCGCCCCGCCCCGATTCGAGGTGCTGCACTATGCGGCCTTGGCCGAACTGCGTAGGGGCTGACTGGGAGGACGGCTGCGGCAGGCGGCTCGGCACGGTTTGACGCGGCTCGGCACTGCTCGGCACTGACCGTGTGCAGCTCGGCACAACGCGGTACTGCTCGGCGCTACGCTACTCGGAACTGCACTGCGCACTCGGCATGGCACTGGCCGTGACGCGGCACACACAACACGACCCGCGCCAAAATACGGGCTGCGCGGACCGAAATCTGCAATTCACAGCATGATCGGGCCGTTTTTCGCCCGATTTGCGACCCGATAGCGCTGCGAATCGTCGATTTCGGCCCGCACAGCCCGTAATTTACATTCCCCATTCCCGCAGGTGGGCGCAGATAGGCGTGCGCGGGAGCAGATGAGCGCGGGCGGGGGCAGGGGACGCGGGGCGAGCCACATGGACAGGCAAGCCGAGCGCGGACGGGCGAGCCATGCGGGAACGGACAGGCGCGGGTGGGACAGGTAGGTGAGCGCGGATGGGTGAGCCATGCGCGTGTGAGGACAGGTGAGCCGCGCGAGCCGCGCGAAGCGGGGGTGCGTGCGAGCGCCGCCAGTCAGGCGGGTGGGCGCATAATGGGAGTGCAATACGCGCCGGAAATACGGCATAAGGCGCGGCAACAATTACGGCACAAGGAGGAACCATGGCCATCGAGAACGCCAAGGTGCTGATCATCGTGAACAACTGGGGCATCGAGGAAACCGAGCTGACGCGTCCGCTGCGCGACCTCAAGGCCGCGGGCGCGCAGGTGACGCTCGCCGCCACCACGCTCGACCCGTGCGAAACCGTGCAGCATGACCGTTACGAAGGTGAAACGCTGACGCCGGATGCGCTGCTGGCGGACGTGCAGGCGGCCGACTACGACCTGCTCGTGATCCCCGGCGGCACCTGCAACGTGGACCGCATCCGCGTGAATCAGGACGCCATCGAACTCGCGCAGGAATTCGCGCACGAGAGCAAGCCGATCGCCGCGATCTGCCACGGCGCCTGGCTGCTGGTGAACGCGGACCTCATCGCCGGCAAGACCGCCTCGCCGTGCCGGTACATCGCCGCCGACATCGAGAATGCGGGCGGCCATTACGTGGATAGCCAGCTCACGGTGGACGATGCGAACGGCTGGAAGCTCATCACCTCGCGCAAGCCCGACGACCTCGATTACTTCGTGGGTGCCATCAAGGAGGCGCTGGCCTGAGCCAGACCAGCAGCTACGCCACGAACCGCAGGTAGGTGCGGTCGTCGAAGGATTCCAGATCCGGCGTAAAGCCCTTGGTGCTGCGGTATTCATGGCCGGTCAGCGCCGGGTCCTCGCGGTGCAGGCGGGCGAGCTCGGCCTCCGACTCGGCCAGTGTGGGCCTGAGCAGCGGGTAGCCGTCGGAGGCGAGCACCACCTCGTCGCCGGGAGCTACGGGCACCGCCGTCACCGGCCATTCATAGTCGGTGAAGCCGTCGAACACGAAGTAGCCCCACTCGCCGCGGCGGTTGGCGAACCGGGACTGCAGACGCAGGAACGGCATGATCATCGCACGGGCCGGGTCGCCGCCGGCCGCCGCAAGCGTCCCGGCATCGATCTGCGGATCGGGTTCCCCCGCCTCGCGCTGCAACGCCAGTCCGCGCGCGGCAAAGGCGCGCACCTCCCCCAGCAGATCATCCACGTGCTTGACGGTCGGTGTCGCCACGCCGTTGACCAGAATCTGGCAGTCACCGAACAGCCATGCCTCGCCGTGGGCCGCGCTGTACACCACGGCGTTGGCCTGCATGCGTTCGAGCGGTTCGGCGACGAACACGTCATAGCCGAGCTCATGCTCACGGTACGCCGTGCGGAAGCGCTCGTCCACGGCACGCTGAACGCTACGCATGGAGGCATCAGCCGGTACGTCCTGCAGCGCGGCGAGCGCAAGGTCCTTGGCGACCACGCCGCCGGTGGGCTGCCACGGCCTACGCACGCTCTTGCTGGTCACCCCGTCCACGACGGCGGCGAACCCGTCTCGCTCGCGTACCAGCATGCCGTCCTCGTTGAGTGACTGGTCGGCGTGCTTGCCGCGCCGGAAGGTCTCGATGATGCGCATGGTTCATGCCTTTCTATGGCAACGGTGTATGGCGGTAACGGCGTCCACAGACGTCTGAAACTCAGAAGTCCTTGGGGCGTTCGGGCTTCTCCGCGCTCATGAGCAGCATGAGGCTACGCGGCTGCGCGGTGATGGCGAACCCGGCCTCGTACCGCAGCTCCGGCCCGTCCGGGTTATACGTGTCCACCACGAGCTTCCACTTCTTGCCGTAGCGTTCGCCGGGCAGCGTGAACACGATGGGCTCGTAATAGGCATTGAAGATGAGCAGGAAGTTGTTGTCGATCATCGACGTGCCGAACCAGTCCTTCTCCGGGATGTCCTGACCGTTAAGGTAGACCATCACGGTCAGGGCGTGGGTGTTGTCCCAGTCGGTGCGGTCCATGATCGATCCGGTGTGGTCGAACCATTCGACCTGCGGCACAATGTCGGACGTGTCTCCCGCCTTGCGCCCGGTGAAGAAGCGACGGCGGTGCAGCACGGGGTGCTTGAGACGCAGGTGGATGAGCTTCTGCGTGAACTCCCACATCTGCGACTGCTCGGGGCCCATCTCCCAGTTCGTCCAGGAGATCTCGTTGTCCTGGCAGTAGGCGTTGTTGTTGCCCTGCTGGGTGCGGCGGATCTCGTCGCCGCCGCAGATCATGGGGATGCCCTGACTCAGGAGCAACGTGGCCATGAAGTTGCGGCACTGGCGGGCGCGCAGTTCGGTCACATCGTGGATCTTGGTGGGACCTTCCACGCCGCAGTTCCATGAACGGTTGTGGCTTTCGCCGTCCCGGTTGCCCTCGCCGTTGGCCTCGTTGTGCTTGTCGTTGTAGCTCACCAGATCGTTGAGGGTGAAGCCGTCGTGCGCGGTGATGAAGTTCACCGAGGCGACCGGGCGGCGGCCGTTGACCTGATAGAGGTCGGAACTGCCGAGCAGTCGGCTGGCGAACTCGGGCAGCGTGGACGGCTGCGAGCGCCAGAAGTCGCGCACGCAGTCGCGGTAGCGGCCGTTCCATTCGGACCAGCTCGACGGGAAACCACCCACCTGGTAGCCGCCGGAACCGAGGTCCCACGGTTCGGCGATGAGCTTGACGCGGCTGATGACCGGGTCCTGCTCGACGATGTCGAAGAACGCGGACAGCTTGTCCACCTCCTGGAACTGGCGGGCCAGCGTGGCGGCCAGATCGAAGCGGAAGCCGTCCACGTGCATTTCGGTGACCCAGTAGCGCAGCGAGTCGGTGATGAGCTGCAGGGCGCGCGGCGAGCGCATGAGCAGCGAGTTGCCGGTGCCGGTGGTGTCGAAGTAGTGACGGGGGCTGTTGTCCACCAGACGGTAGTAGTTCTGGTTGTCGATGCCCTTGAAGCTCAGCGTGGGGCCCATGTGGTTGCCTTCGGCGGTGTGGTTGTACACCACGTCGAGGATGACCTCCATGCCGGCCTGATGGTAGGCCTTGACCATGGACTTGAACTCGTTGACCTGCTCGCCGTGCTCGCCGGAGCCGGAGTAGCCGTTGTGCGGGGCGAAGAAGCCGATGGTGTTGTAGCCCCAGTAGTTGTTGAGGCCCTTCTCCTGCAGGAACGAGTCGTTGACGAACTGGTGGATGGGCATGAGCTCGATGGCGGTGACGCCCAGCTTCTTGAGGTATTCGATGACGGTCGGGTACGCGAGGCCGGCGTAGGTGCCGCGGATCTCCGGGGGCACGCGGTCGTTGAGGTTCGTCATGCCGCGCACGTGGGCCTCGTAGATCACGGAATCGTGGTAAGGGATGCGCGGATGCTGGTCGTTGCCCCAGTCGAAGTAGGGGTTGATGACTGCGGACTTCATGGTGTGGGCGGCGGAGTCGAGGTCGTTCATCGCATGGGCGTCGCCGGGACTCTTGAACCAGTACGAGAACAGGCTTTCATCGCCGTCTGCCATGCCGGCGATGGCCTTGGCATACGGGTCGAGCAGCAGCTTGCTCGGATTGCACCTAAGGCCGCGGTCCGGATCGTACGGGCCGTAGACGCGGTAGCCGTACAGCTGGCCCGGCTGGAGGCCCGGCACGTAGTTGTGCCATACGTAGGAGTTCTGTTCCGTCATTTGGATGCGGCGCTCGTTGCTGCCGTCGTCGTCGAAGAGGCACAGCTCAACCTTCTCGGCCACCTGGGAGAAGAGAGCGAAATTCACGCCGGCGCCATCGTAGTTGGAACCGAGCGGATACATCGATCCTGGTCTGATCTGCATATCTTCAGTATCTCACCGCTTTCCGCCAAAGTCGGCGTATTCGGTGAACAATCGCTGAATCACGAAACATCAAACGATGGACTCCACCATTCCCCCGACGAGTCCGCCGCCGTTGCTACGCCTTGCGCCTGAGCGCCTCGTGCAGAAGGGCGATCTGGGAGTTGGAGGACGTCACGCCCACGGCGAACAGACGATCGAATGGCACCCACGCGGACTCCACATGCTCGTCCGCATCGAAGTGCCGCGGCACGGCATGCCAGGCGTCGAGGTGGACGACCATGATGTTGGCGAGTTCGTCGCTCATGCCTTCGGACGAGTAGAACGCGCCCACGTGGTCGATGCGCAGGGAGCCTTCGCCGTCCGGCGCCACGCCGGTCTCCTCCGCCAGCTCGCGCAGCGCGGCCTGCTCCACGTCCTCCCCCGGGTCAATGAGCCCGGCCGGCAGCCCGTAGGCGTAGCGGTCCGAGCCGGCGCGGTATTCGCGCTCCATGAGGTAGAGGTCGCGCGGCACGTCGTGCACGAGCATGACCACGCACGGCCGGTGGCGGGTGACCTGCCGCCGGATGGGCGTGACGCCCCCGTCGTGGCGGTGCAGGTCGATGCGCATGTCGTCCACGTCGAAGACCACGCCGCGCCACACCGTCTCGTGCGAGACGATCGTGGCCGGCCGGTTCATGTCCACGCCGTCGGACGTCTTCTCCAATGCTCCATCGACCGGGGAACCGCCGATCGGGGTGCCTTCGCGTTCAGTCATGGATGGTCGCCTCCCACGGGTCGGTGTTGCGCTCGATGCGTTCGATCGCCACCGTCTCGCCCGTGTCGGCCAAGACGGCTGCGGGAATGTCCTCCAATGCATAGGTGAACCACAGGGATTCGATGGCCGAATGCGGCGTGTTGATGAACGCCGGACGGATGCGCGCGTCCTCGCCGGGGCCGCCGGAGCCGAGCCGGATGCCGTGCGCCCGCATGCGCGCCTCGTAGCGGGCCTGTTCGACGGCATCGGTGACCGGATGGTGCCTCAGGTCGCTGGTCACGTACACATCGGCGCCGCTGGCGCGCACCTCGTCGAACATGGAGTCGCCGGATCCCGGCAGCAACGCCACGCGGCGCACAGGGGCCTCGATGTCGCCGCACACCTGTACGCCGAGTTCGGTGTGGGGCAGCGTACGGGCCACGCGGCGGGCGAAGTCGATGAGCCGCATCGGCTCCGGCAGCTCGCCCACGCGTCCCAGACCCACCGCGTGTTCCGTGGACGGGTCGGCGATGGGGACGAGCGGACGGTGGCCGGCGGCGAGGCCGAACAGGTCGGCGGCGGCCCAGGCCACGCCCCGGTAGGCGGAATCGGCGTTGGTGTGGCCCACCCACAGCGCGCAGCCGTGCCCTACGAGCCGGTTGACGATATCCCCGCGGAAGCCAAGGCCGCTGATGCGGTGGACCGCGCGGAAGAACAGCGGATGGTGACAGACGAGCAGGTCCGCACCGCGCTCGATGGCCTCGTCGACCACTGCGGACGTGGGGTCCACCGCGCAGCAGATGCGCGTGACAGGTCTCTCGAGCGCGCCTACGACGAGCCCGGGCTCGTCCCACTGTTCGGCATAGCGCAGCGGGTAGAGCCGCTCCAGCACGTCCACGACCTGTTTGAGATTCGGCATCGCACGTCCTTTCCCTTGCCCGGATCTTGCCCGGTATCGATCTAGTGCGCGGCGAGCTGCCAGTCCGAGCCGATGCCGGTGGACACGTCCAGCGGCACGGCGAGCGAGACGGCGTGCTCCATGGCGTCTCGCACCAGACCGGTCACCCGTTCGGCCTCGCCGTGGGCCACCTCGACCACGAGTTCGTCGTGGATCTGCAGGATGATCCGGCTGCGCACGCCGGCCTCGCGCAGCGCATCGTCCGCGCGGATCATGGCGATCTTCATGATGTCCGCCGCGGAACCCTGGATGGGCGCGTTGAGCGCACCGCGTTCGGCGGCGTCGCGCACATTACGGTTCGGGGACTTGAGCCCCGGGAAGTAGCGGCGGCGGCCGAACATCGTTTCGGTGTAGCCGTCGCGCCGGGCCTGTGCAACCAGCGATTCCAGATAGTCGTGCACCTTGCCGAACGTGGCGAAGTACTTCTCCTTGAGCACGTCCGCAGCGGCGGGACTGATCCGCAGCTGCTGGGCCAGCCCGTAGGTGCTCAGTCCGTAGGCCAGTCCGTAGCTCATGGCCTTGACGTGGCTGCGCTGGTCGGCGGTGATCTCGTCGATAGGCAGCTGGTAGACGAGGCTGGCCACGTAGCGGTGGAAGTCCATGCCGGAGCGGAACGCCTCGATGAGCGCCTCGTCGCCGGACAGGTCGGCCATGATGCGCAGCTCCACCTGCGAATAGTCGCAGCTCAGCAACGACTCGTAGCCCTCCCCCGGCACGAACGCGGAACGGATCTCGCGTCCGGCCGCGTTGCGGTTCGGGATGTTCTGCAGGTTCGGGTCCGTGGAGCTCAAACGGCCGGTGGCGGCGACGGTCTGCTCGAACGTGGTGTGGATGCGCATATCGTCCGGGTTCACCGTGTCGATGAGCGTGGCGGCGATCTGCTTGAGCTTGTTGGTCTCCCGGTGGCGCAGCAGGGCGCCCAGGAAGTTGTTGGCCCGCTCGTTGTCCACGGACTTGGCGTACAGGCTCTGCAACGTGGCCGCGTTGGTGGTGTAGGAACCGCTCTTGGTGCGGCGCAGGGGCTTCAGGCCCATGTCCTCGAAGAGCACCTGCTGCAGCTGCTTGGGGCTTTGCAGGTTCACGCGCGTGCCGGCGGCGTCCCATGCGATTTCCTGCGCCTGGCGTGCGTCTGCGGCGAACGTGTCGCGCATGGAGGTCAGGCGGTTCAGGTCCACGGCCGCTCCCACGGATTCCATGCGCTGGAGCACGCGGGAGATCGGCAGCTCGATGCCGGCGAGCAGGCGGTACTGCCCGCGTTCGTCGATCACCGGCGCCAGATGCACGGCGAGCCGGCGGATGAGGTCGATCCGGTGCAGCTCGGCGGCGATTGCGGCGGCGTCACCGTCCTTGGCGGTGTCCTCGGCATCCGGCGCGTCGAGGGTGCCGGAGTCGATGTCCAGCTCGCCCTGCGAGGCCTGTTCCTCCCCGTCCTCCTGGGCGTGGATGTCAAGGAAATGCTCGGCGGCCTGATCGATCGTTTCCGAATGGAAATCGGGGTGGACCAGATAGCCGGCGAGACGGACGTCGAACAGCGGGGCGGGAAGATCGTCGAGACCGATGCCGCACGCGGCGAGCATGTGGCGCTGCTCCTTGTACCCGTAGGTCACCGCGGATGCCATATGGTCCGCAACGAAGTCGCGAACCGCCGCCGCCAGAGCATGGTCCGCGTCCAGCGCGGCACGGCTCGCAAGCGCAGCATGGCCGTCCGTGGCCACGATCGCCACGCCGGTGCAGGTCGCGCGCCCGGGCTTGGCAGAACCTTCGGCATGCAGCAGCCATGCGCGGGATACCGCCTCGGTGCAGGGACCGTCCTGTGGAATGGGAGCGCCGGGAGCTGCGCCCGCGCCATCGGCGGCAAGCCCGTGTGCTACGAGCCAGGCCGTCAGGGCCGCGGCGCCGGAGACATCATCCGCAACGAGTTCGGGCAGCGCAGGAGCGTCGTCCGCCGCGGAAGCGGCAGGGCCGGCAACTACGGGCTCGCCGTTGGAGAAGACCTTGAGTACGCGGCTGCGGGTGCGCGAACCGAATTCCAGATCGGCGAACACGGCATCGAGCGCGGCGGAATCGATCTTGCCGAACGTGAGATCCGTGACTTCCACGCCGAGATCGAGGTCGGTCACCAGCGCATTCACACGACGGTTGAGCAGCACCTGATCGATGTTGGCACGCAGGGCCTCACCCTTCTTGCCGCCTATCTCATCGGCATGCTCGATCACGCCGTCCAGAGAACCGAACTGGTTGATCCACTTGGCCGCGAACCCGTCGCCCACGCCGGGCACACCGGGAATGTTGTCTGCGGTCTCGCCGCGCAGGGCCGCCAGATCCGGGTATCGCTCGGGGCTGACATGGTACTTCTCCTCCACGGCCTCGGGCGTCATGTGCTTGAGATCCTTGAAATGATGCCCGGGATAGAGCACGGTGACGTTGCGGTCGATGAGCTGGAAGGCGTCGCGGTCGCCGGAGAGCACCAGCGTACGGTAACCGGCGCCATCCCCCATGCGGGCGAGCGTACCGATCACGTCATCACCCTCGTAACCGGGCTTCTCGATGTACGTGACACCAAGCGCCGTAAGCATGCGCTGAATGAGCGGCAGCTGGGTGAGCAGTTCCTCCGGCGCGGCTTCGCGCGTGCCCTTGTACTGCGGCAGGAGCTCGTTGCGGAAGGTGCCGCCCTTGACGTCGAACGCCACCGCCAGATGCGTGGGATGCTCGGATTCGATCACCTGCGCCAGCATGGTGGCGAAACCCCACACGGCGTTGGTGGCCTGACCGGAGGATGTGGAGAAATTCTCCACGGGCATGGCAAAAAAGGCGCGGAACGCCAGCGAATGGCCGTCTACGACCAGCAGCGTTCCGCGCTCGGCCTGTACCGAGGCCATGGACTCAGCGATCGCCCTCGACCTGCGCGATGACGGCGTCCGCCACCTCCTGCATGGTCAGGCGACGGTCCATGGAGGTCTTCTGGATCCAGCGGAATGCCTCGGATTCGGTCAGGCCCATGTTCTCCATGAGCAGACCCTTGGCGCGGTCCACGCGCTTGCGGGCCTCGAAGCGGGCCTTCATGTCCGTGACCTCGTCCTTCAGGGCATTGATCTGGTCGAAGCGGGAAATGGCCACCTCGAGGGCGGGCAGCAGCTTCTCCGGCACGAACGGCTTGACGACGTACGCCATGGCACCGGCGTCCGCGGCCTTCTCCACCAGATTGCGCTGCGAGAACGCGGTGAGCATGACAACCGGGGCGATGTCCGCGATCTCGGTGGCGGCGGTGATGCCGTCCTTGCCGGGCATCTTGACATCCATGACCACCACGTCCGGCTTGAGGTCCCGGGTGAGCTCCACGGCTTCGTCGCCGTTGGCCGCCTGACCCACCACGTCATAGCCGGAATCGTTCAGGGCCTCGACGATGTCCATGCGAATCAGTGCCTCGTCCTCGGCCACTACGACCTTGCGACGGGTGGAATCATCCTCATAGTTCATATCGTCTGCCACAACAGCCCCTTTCCTATGTCGCCGGGGCCCACAGGCGGCGCGTACGTCCCTGTTCGCCCGGAGCGGACCTAACAACGTGCCCTCGGTGGGACTCGAACCCACACTGCGCAGATTTTGAGGCTGCTTCCTCTACCAATTGGGATACGAGGGCCTTTTCGGTGCTCCAAGAGAATGTACCATATTCGTCCGACCGTCGCGTGCACGACACGGCGGGCATCTTCGGAATTACAATGGAGGGAAAGCCAACCAAAGGAGTTCCTCATGGCAGACAAAACCTTCCGCCCCTTCGATCCGTGGCGTCCGTCCCCCGTTCGTGAGGTGACGCGCGACCAGATCGTGGAGACGCACTACTTCAACGTGGACCACGTGGCCTTCGAATCCTCGCAGGTCGGCGCATTCGAGCGTTACTTCATCCACGAGAACAACGGGGACACCGTCGCCATCCTTGCCATCACCGACGACGGCAGAATCCCGCTCATCGAGCAGTACCGCATCGCCAACCACCGCTGGACCCTCGAACTGCCGGCGGGCCACGCCAACACCCCGAGCGAACGCCCGCTGGACGTGGCGATCCGCAAGCTGCGTGAGGAAGCCGGTTTCGAGGCCAAGCACTACGCGCAGTTCTCCCGCTTCTTCAACACGCCGGGCTATTCCACGCAGCACACGTGCCTGTTCTATGCCTCCGGCCTGACCCCGGTGGCCAGCGAGGAAAGCATCGGCCCGGAAAGCCCGCGCTTCAACGTGCGCATGTTCCCGCTGGAGGATGCCTACCAGATGGTGCTCAACGGCACGATCTGCGACGCGAAGTCGATGATTGCCATCCTGCGCGCCCACGCGGGTCAGGACACTCTCGGCGGCGAGGCGTGACCCCGTCCGCCCGAAGACGGCGGCAGACGGCGGCAGACGGCGGTAAATGATGCACCCGCAATGTGCGTCATACGCCGACATCATACGCCGCAACGCAGAGAGGCTCCCCTCACATGGAATCCGTGAGGGGAGCCTCTCGCTATGTGCGACTCGGCGTTTGCCGGGCTGTTCGGCCCGGGACTACGCCGCTACGCTCACTCGGCGGTGCCGACGGTGTGCACGTAGATGGAGTCGGTGCGGCCGGGCTCGTGATCGCCCTGGGCGGAGCTCAGAACCACGATCTTGTCGCCGTCCTCGACCTTGCCGGCCTTCTTGAGGTTGGCGTCGGTGAAGGCCATGAGATCCTTGCGGGACATGTCGTGGTAGTCCTCGTCCAGCAGGAAGGCCTCGGTGCCCCAGCTCAGAGCCAGCCAGTGGAAGGTGTGCTCGTTGTTGGTCAGGGCGTAGATCGGGGTGGCCGGACGCTCGCGGGACACGCGGTGCACGGTGTTGCCGGTCTGGGTGTAGGCCACGATCGCCTTGGCGTTGAGCTTCTCGGCCAGATCCACGGCGGCGGAGGACACAGCGCCGGTGGCGGACATGTCCAGGTTCTTCAGCTCCGGGATGCGCTCGAAGCCGTGCTCGGTGGCGAAGTTGGAGATGCGGGCCATGGTGGCGACGGTGACGGCCGGGTACTCGCCGACGGCGGTCTCGTTGGAGGTCATGGTTGCGTCGGCGCCGTCAAGCACGGCGTTGGCGCAGTCGGAGGCCTCGGCGCGGGACGGCACCGGGGAGTGAACCATGGAGCCGAGCACCTCAGTGGCCACGATCACGGGCTTGGCGTACTTGCGGGACAGCTCGATGATGCGCTTGGTGGCCAGCGGGACCTCTTCCAGCGGGCACTCGACGGCCATGTCGCCACGGGCGGCCATGATGCCGTCGAAGGTCTTGACGATGTCCTCGAGGTTGGCGAGGGCCTGCGGCTTCTCGATCTTGGCGACGATCGGGATGCGACGGCCTTCCTCGTCCATGATCTCGTGGGCGCGGTCGATGTCGGTGGCGAAACGCACGAAGGACATGGCGATGATGTCGGCGCCGGTACGGATGGCCCAGCGCAGATCGGCCTCGTCCTTCTCGGTCAGGGCGGGCAGGCTCACGGCCACGCCGGGCAGGTTGATGCCCTTGTGGGAGGAGACCGGGCCGGCCACGACGACCTTGGTGTGCACGTTGTTGCCCTCGACCTTGGTGACCTCGAGGCGGACCTTGCCGTCGTCGATCAGGATCGGGTCGCCCGGATGGCAGTCGCCCGGCAGGCCCTTGAAGGTAGTGGAGGTGATGTGCTCGTCACCCTCGATGTCGTCGGTGGTGATGACGAACTCCTGGCCCTCGGTGAGCTGGACCTTGTCCTCGCCCTCGGCGTTCTTCTTGAACCAGCCGCAGCGAATCTTCGGGCCCTGCAGATCGACCAGCACGGCCACGTTGCGGCCGGCGGCCTTAGCGGCCTGACGCACGTTGTTGTACACCTTGAGGTGATCCTCCGGGGTGCCGTGCGAACGGTTCAGACGAGCAACGTCCATACCGGCCTGAACGAGCTTGGTAATGCCCTCGAGCGATTCGGTAGCGGGACCGATGGTATCTACGATCTTGGCTTTGCGCATGAATGCCTGCCTATTCCTGTAGTTGGTGGTAACGGGGTTTTTCCAAACCCTCTCAATTGCCAAGGGACAGTCTACTAGTTTTCGGGGACGTGGTCGAGATTGAGGCGGCACGCGTGTTGTGAGCGCTCACATGCTGGACGTTCCGAACGGCCCGAGGCCCCGTCGCCCCCGCAAAGGGAGCGTCGTACAACGCGTCAGGGGCGTCCCCCCAAGGAAGGAACGCCCCTGACGCGATGCCCCGGAACGGGTCGCGCACCCCGACGGCCACCGCCGCCACGCCGCGCGTCAAACCATGTACGCGGGTCTACTTGGCCGTGACCTCCGTCTTGCCGTCACCCGAAGTTTCCATGGATTTCATCTTCAGGACGGATGCGAGCGCAGCCGCGCCGATCGACACGACGATCACCGCCAGCGACAGCCACGTGGGGATCTCCGGCACCCACGAGACGGGCCGGCCGCCGTTGATGAACGGCAGCGAATTGCCGTGCAGCGCCTCCATGATGAGCTTGACGCCGATGAAGCCCAGCACCACGGCAAGACCCATCGGCAGGTAGACGAGCTTGTCGAGCAGGGCGCCGAGCAGGAAGTACAGCTGCTGCAGGCCCAGCAGGGCGAACACGTTGGAGGTGAACACGAGGAACGGATCCTTCGTCAGACCGAAGATGGCGGGGATGGAATCGAATGCGAACATCACGTCCGTGGTGCCGATCGCCAGGAACACGATGAGCATCGGCGTCCAGTACTTCACGCCGTCCTTGGTGGTCCTGAGCTTCTCGCCGTCGTAGTCGTCGGAGATCTTCACCACTTTGCGCAGCGCACGGATCACGCCGTTCTCGTGGTATTCCTCGTCGCCGTCGTCACCCTTGACCAGTCCGATGGCCGTGTAGATCAGGAACGCGCCGAACAGGAAGAACACCCACGTGAACCGTTCGATGATCGCCGCGCCCACGAGGATGAAGCAGCCGCGCAGGACCAGCGCCACGGTGATGCCCACGGACAGCACGTACTTCTGGTAGACCTTCGGCACGGCGAAGTTGGACATGATGATGACGAACACGAACAGGTTGTCGATGCTCAGGGAGTACTCGGTGAGCCACCCGGAATAGAACTCGATGGCCGGCTTGGAACCGGCGAAGGCCCAGATGCAGGCGCCGAAGATCAGCGCCATGACCACGAAGAACGCGATGTGCCGCACGCATTCCTTGGTCGACGGAATATGCGGACGCCTGCCGATGATGAGCAGATCGACCACGAAGAATATGCCCAGCACCACGAAGGTGCCGATTTCAAACGCAAGAGGGGTTTCAGCCATACGGACCAGCATAGGGAAGGGCGCTGACGCCCACATTGCGAGACCGTTTCCGTGCCGGTCACTCCTGCGCCTTGGTCATCTGGCGCAGCTCCTTCTTCAGGTCGCGGATCTCGTCGCGCAGACGGGCCGCCAGCTCGAACTGGAGCTGCTCGGCGGCGGTGTGCATCTGCTCGCTCAGCTGTCGGATCAGATCGGCGAGGTCCTGCGCGGGCAGGCCGGCCTTGAGGATCTCCTCGTGGCGCTTCTGCGCTTCGGCGGCGTTGGCCGCAGGCACGCCCAGATGCGTGTTGCCCGCCTTGCCGGCGTTGCGGTACCCGCCCGCAAGCAGGGTCTGGGTGTCCACGTCCTCCTTGGCGAGCATGTCGTTGACGTCGCTGATCTTCTTGATGAGCGGCTTGGGGTCGATGTGGTGCTCCTTGTTGTACGCGATCTGCCTGGCGCGCCGGCGCTCGGTCTCGTCGATGGCCTTGTGCATGGCGTCGGTCACCTCGTCCGCGTACATGATCACCGTGCCGGACACGTTGCGTGCCGCACGGCCGATGGTTTGGATGAGCGAACGGTACGAGCGCAGGAAACCCTCCTTGTCCGCGTCGAGGATGGCTACGAGCGAAACCTCGGGAAGATCCAGACCCTCGCGCAGCAGGTTGATGCCCACGATCACGTCGATCTTGCCTTCCCTCAGCTCGCGCAGCAGCTCCACGCGCCGCAGCGTGTCCACGTCGGAATGCAGGTACTCCACCTTCACGTCCCGCTCGATCAGGTAGGCCGTCAGGTCCTCGGCCATCTTCTTGGTGAGCGTGGTGACCAGGGCGCGCTCGTTGCGGGCCACGCGGTCCTTGATCTCCGCCAGCAGGTCGTCGATCTGCCCCTCGACCGGGCGGACCTCCACCTTCGGGTCCAGCAGGCCGGTCGGGCGGATGATCTGCTCGACCACCCCGTCGGACAGGCCCAGCTCGTAGTCGCCGGGGGTGGCGGACAGGTACACGGTCTGGCCCACGCGCTCCAGGAACTCCGGCCATTTGAGCGGGCGGTTGTCCATCGCGGACGGCAGGCGGAACCCGTGCTCCACGAGCGTGCGCTTGCGGGAAGCGTCGCCCTCGTACATGGCGCCGATCTGCGGGACGGTCACATGCGACTCATCGATGACGAGCAGGAAATCATCCGGGAAGAAATCCAACAGCGTGTGCGGCGGCGTGCCGGGCGCACGACCGTCGAAATGCCGTGAATAGTTCTCCACGCCCGAGCACACGCCCACCTGCGTGAGCATTTCCAGATCGTACGTGGTGCGCATGGTGAGGCGCTGCGCCTCGAGCTCCTTGCCCTGCTTGCGCAGTTCCGCCGTGCGCTGGTCGAGCTCTTCACGGATGGTCTTCAGGGCCCGCTCCATGCGTTCGGGACCGGCCACGTAATGCGATGCCGGGAAGATGTGCACCTGGCTTTCGTGCGCGATCTCGTCGCCGGTGAGCGGGTGCAGCGTGGAGATGCGGTCTATCTCGTCGCCGAAGAACTCGATGCGCACGGCAAGCTCCTCGTACACGGGAATGATCTCCACCGTGTCACCCCTCACACGGAACGTGCCGCGCGTGAAGGCGATGTCGTTGCGCTTGTACTGCATGTCCACGAACTTGCGCAGCAACTGGTCGCGGTCGATCTGCTGGCCCTCGCGCAACAGGAGCATGCGCCCGGCGTACTCCTCCGGGGTGCCCAGGCCGTAGATGCAGGAGACGGTGGCCACCACCACGCAGTCGCGCCGGGTGAGCAGGTTCGCGGTGGCGGCGTGGCGCAGACGCTCCACGTCGTCGTTGATGTTGGAATCCTTCTCGATGTACGTGTCCGTCTGGGGAATGTAGGCTTCCGGCTGGTAGTAGTCGTAGTAGCTCACGAAGTAGCTCACGGCGTTGTCCGGCATGAGCTCGCGGAACTCGGCGCACAGCTGGGCCGCCAGCGTCTTGTTCGGCTCGATGATGAGCGTGGGCCGCTGCAGCCGTTCGATGAGCCACGCGGTGGTGGCGGTCTTGCCGGTGCCGGTGGCGCCCATGAGCACCGCGTCGTTCTCGCCGTTCTCGATGCGCGTGGCCAGCTCCTCGATGGCCTGCGGCTGGTCGCCCGACGGCTTGTACGGCGACTTGACGACGAATGGCCTGTTCGTCCGCTCGATGTTGAATCCCATCATGCCTCCCCGCGGTGTCCGCATTCCTCGCATTCGGCCATCCAGCCGGCGTACAGCCTATCAACCTGCGCAAACATCTGTTCGAGAGGCTGCGTGGAGTCGATCACCGCGTCGGCGATCTTCCTGCGTTCCTCCGGCGTGGACTGGTGGCGGATGCGGTCCTCCGCCTGCTCACGCGTCATGCCGCGGGTCTGTTCCATGCGTGCGATGCGCGTCTCCTCCGGCGCCTCGACGGTGACCACATGGTCGAACCCGAACGGCATGGATTCGATCACCTCGGCCAGCAGCGGGATATCGTGCACCACCACGAGCGTCCGATCTCCCTCGCCGCCGCGCCGCTCCGCGGCCATGACGGCGTTGACCTCCTGCCAGCGCGCCTCGTCGTAGATCAGCGGATGCTCGATCGCGTCCAGCCGCTCGCGCGCATCCGTCGCCGCTTCGGCTCCGAACACATGCTCGGCCATCCACGCGCGGTTGAGCGAACCGTCGGGTCCCAGCGCATCGGAGCCGAACTCGCGCGCGATCGCCGACAGCGCCGCTCCCCCGGGCGCCGTGATCTCGTGAGCGATCGCATCATAGTCGATGCGCACCGCACCGAGGGCCTTCAACCGCGCCGCCACCGTACTCTTGCCCGCGGCGATCCCGCCCGTGAGCCCCACTCGAATCATCATGACGCCCATTGTGCCACGGTCCGACGCCGCAGCGTGGCAAACCTTCGGGCATATTTCCGGCCGGAAGGTTGGGATTCCGGCCGTCGCCCGAGCATGGAAAAGGGCCCGTCCACACGGAATCAACCATGCGGAACGGGCCCTTGCAGCCGTTAACGTCAGCCGTTAACTACCAACTCAGCGAGCGGGAAGGCTCACTTGTTCTGGCCGAGCAGCTGGTCGCGCAGGGCGGCGAGCTGGTCGGAGTCGGCGAGGGTGCCGGTGGAAGTGTTCTCGGAGGAGTAGTTGGACACCTCTTCGACCTTCTCTTCCTTCGGAGCCTGGCCATCCTCCGCGGCGGAGGCGGCGGCGTTCTCGAGCTCCTTGGCCACGAACGCCTTGTGCTGCTCCCACAGGTCGTGGGCGGCCGCGTACTGGGACTCCCACTCCTCGCGCTGCTTCTCGAAGCCGGGGATCCACTCGTTGGTCTGCGGATCGAAGCCTTCGGGGTACTTGTAGTTGCCCTGCTCGTCGTACTCGGCCGGCATGCCGTAGATGGCCGGATCGAAGTCCTCGGAAGCCGGGTCGACGGAGTCGTTGGCCTGCTTGAGGGACAGGGAGATGCGGCGACGATCGAGATCGACGTCGATCACCTTGACGAACACCTCTTCGCCCGGCTTGACCACGGTCTCCGGGTTCTCGACGTGACGGTTGGCGAGCTCGGAGATGTGCACCAGGCCCTCGATGCCGTCCTCGACGGAGATGAACACGCCGAACTGCACGATCTTGGTGACCTTGCCCTTGACGATCTGGCCGGGGACGTGGGTGCGGGCGAAGCGCTGCCACGGATCCTCCTGGGTGGCCTTGAGCGACAGGGAGATGCGCTCGCGGTCCAGATCGACGTCCAGCACCTCGACGGTGACCTTGTCGCCGACCTTGACGACCTCGGACGGGTGGTCGATGTGCTTCCAGGACAGCTCGGAGACGTGAATGAGGCCGTCCACGCCGCCAAGGTCGACGAACGCGCCGAAGTTGACGATGGAGGACACGACGCCCTCGCGGATCTGGCCCTTCTTGAGCTGGGACAGGAAGGTCTCGCGCACCTCGGACTGGGTCTCCTCGAGGTACTGGCGGCGGGAGAGGACCACGTTGTTGCGGTTCTTGTCGAGCTCGAGGATCTTGGCCTTGATCTTCTGGCCGATGTACGGGGACAGGTCGCGCACGCGACGCATCTCGACCAGGGAGGCCGGCAGGAAGCCGCGCAGACCGATGTCGACGATGAGGCCGCCCTTGACGGCTTCGATGACGGTGCCCTCGACGACGCCGTCGTTCTCCTTGATCTTCTCGATCTCGCCCCAGGCGCGCTCGTACTGGGCGCGCTTCTTGGACAGGATCAGACGACCTTCCTTGTCTTCCTTGGTGACGACAAGGGCCTCGATGGTGTCGCCGACCTCGACGACCTCGTCCGGATCGACGTCCTTCTTGATGGAAAGCTCACGGGAGGGAATGACGCCCTCGGTCTTGTAGCCGATATCCAGGAGGACCTCGTCGTGATCGATCTTGACGACGGTACCCTCGACCAGATCACCATCGTCGAAGTTCTTGATGGTGGAATCGACTGCCTTGATGAAGTCCTCCTCGGTGCCGATGTCGTTGATCGCGACCTTGGTGACTTCAGTGTTGTTCTCTGCCATGTAAATGTATGGTTTCTCAATAGATGGGTGGATATTACTCGATATTCAGTTATGCCGCACGCGCGTTACGCATGCGAAGTTCAACAGTACCGGGTGGCATGTCCAAACGAACGAATGCGACACGCCCGGGATGCAACGGCGACACGCCGAGGGAACGATCCGCCGCGCCGCACAGGACGCTCAGCGTCCGCCCGCCGCAAGCCCGGCCTGACGCTCGGCGATGCCCACCACGTTGCTCAGCAGCATGGCGCGGGTCATCGGCCCCACTCCCCCCGGGTTCGGCGTGTAGGCGGACGCCACCTCGTAGCAGGCGCGGTCCACGTCGCCCTTGATGCGGTAGCGGCCGGCTTCGTCATCCCACACGCGGCTCACGCCCACGTCCACCAGCACGGCGCCCGGCTTGACGTCCTGCGGCTTGACGAACCCCGCCGACCCCATGGCGGCCACGATCACGTCCGCGCGGCGCATGTGTTCCTCGATGCCGCGGGTGCGGGTGTGGCACAGCGTGACGGTCGCGTTGACCTCGCGGCGCGTGAGCAGCAGGCCGATCGTGCGCCCCACGGTGATGCCTCGGCCCAGCACGCACACCTCCTTGCCGGCCAGTTCGATGCCGTAATGGTCCAGCAGCGTGAGCACGCCGTTGGGGGTACACGGCAGCGGCGTGGCGATCTCACCGTGCGGGTGCAGCACGAGCTCGCCCAGATTGTACGGATGCATGCCGTCCGCATCCTTGCGCGGGTCGATGAGGTCGATGATGGCGTTCCCGTTGATGCCTTCGGGCAACGGCAGCTGGACGATGTAGCCGGTGCAGGCCGGGTCCTCGTTGAGGTCGCGGACGGCGGCGGCGATGTCGTCGAAGGTCGCGTCCGCGGGCAGGTCGCGACGGATCGAGGCGATGCCCACTTCCTCGCAGTCGGCGTGCTTGCCGGCCACGTACTTGACCGATCCCGGGTCGCTGCCGACCAACAGCGTGCCGAGTCCGGGCGTTACGCCCAGCTCCTTGAGCCGATCCACGCGCCGGGCCAGATCCGCCTTGATGTGCGCCGCCGTCTGCTTGCCGTCGAGTTTCAAAGACATACCGTTTCGCTCCCATTCGCTTTGCTTGCCGTCATAGGCTATCGTGAATTACAGCCAACGGGGGTCGCCGTTCCATATTCGGCGGGCCGCGGGCACCAGCGCATCGTGAGCAGGGAGGAACCTTATGCAGGCAGCATGGCATCGCATCGCGCGGATCGCGGCCGCGGCGGCGGGCATCGTGGCACTGTCGTTCGCATCGGCATGCGGCTCCGGCACGAACGGCGGCGACGCCGCGCAGCCCGCCCAGTCCCCTTCCGCCGGCGCCTCCGCATCCTCGGACAAGCCGATCACCGTGGTCGCCTCGATCAACCAGTGGGGTTCCCTGGCCAAGCAGATCGGCGGCGAGTACGTGGACGTGACGTCCATCCTCGCTTCGAACACCGTGGAGGCGCATGACTTCGAGGCGCAGACCGCGGACGTGGCAAAGATCTCCAAAGCGCAGGTGGTGGTGGCGAACGGCGCCGGATACGATGCGTGGGCCACCAAGTCGGTCACCAAGCAGACCGCCTTGGTCACCGCTGCGGGCAACGTGGGCGCCTCCGACGGCGACAACCCCCACCTGTGGTTCTCCAAGGACGCACGCAACGCCGTGGCGCAGGATCTGGCGGACACGTACGCCAAGCTGCAGCCCGACCACCGCGAGTACTTCGACGAGCAGCTCGCCGCCTGGCAGGAGCAGGAGAAGACGCTTGAGGAGCAGATGAAGGATTTCGCCGCGGCACACAAGGACGGCACGTATGCGGCCACCGAGTCCGTGGCCTACTACCTGCTGGCCGATCTGGGCATGAAGGACGTGACGCCGAAGGGCTACGCGCAGGCCGTGGCGAACGACAGCGAACCGGCCCCGGCGGATCTGAACGCCATGCAGCAGGCGCTCGAGGGGCATACGGCCGACGTGCTGGTGAACAACCCGCAGGAGGCGTCCGACACCACGAATCTGGTGACCGGGGTGGCGCACAAGTCCGACGTGCCGGTGGTGGATGTGACCGAGCAGATGCCCGAGGAGTACGGCACGCTGACCGACTGGATCGGCGCGCTGGTGAAGAACTTCGGCGAGGCGCTCGGGCAGCCTGAAGCAGGGGCGGGCGCATCCGGCTCGGCTTCGGACTCCGCATCCCCGTCGCCGTCCATGAGCACGCTGGGTCCGGTCGCGAGCATGAACCCCACGGCCACGACGGGACCGGTCCGCAACTGACCGGCGCCCACCGGACGGGGCGTAATCACCGCCGTTCTCAATAGCCCCGTATAACTGATAACGGTTGTCATCACCATCTGTCACAATCCCTCTGTTGGGCCGCGTGACGGAAATCGCGTGGCAGGGCCATGGAGAATCGCAAACGGCAAGGAGCGAGCGGGATGACGGCAAGCATCGTCTTCGACCATGCGGCGGTGACGCGCGGCGGCAGAACGATATGGCGCAACGGCAACTTCAGCATTGAGCAGGGCACGGTGACGGCCGTCGTAGGCACCAACGGCACCGGCAAGACCACCATGATGCAGGCCGAGCTGGGGCTCCTGCCCCTGTCCGAAGGCAGCGTGACCGTGCTCGGTGAACCGGCGGGCAAGGCCAACGCGCGCATCGGCTACGTGCCGCAGAGCTACACCGACGACATCGACTCCAACCTCACCGCCGAGCAGTCCGTGCTGCTGGGGATCACGGGCACGCGCTTCGGCATCCATCCGGTCACCAAGGCCCAGAAGGCCAAGGCCCTTGAGGCACTGCGATTCGTAAACGTGGAAGACCAGGCGAAACTGCGGCTCAGCCAGCTTTCCGGCGGCCAGCGCCAGCGCGTGGCCATCGCGCAGGCGCTGGCATGCGACCCGGAACTGCTCATGCTCGACGAGCCGCTCGCCAATCTGGATCTTGCCAGCCAGCGGTCGGTGGTGCATGTGCTCGCCCGCCTCAACCGTGAGCTCGGCATGACGATTCAGGTGGTGGCGCACGACCTCAACATGCTGCTGCCCATCCTCACCGGAGCCGTCTACCTGCTGGACGGGCACCCGCACTATGCGGCCATGGACGCCGTGCTCGATTCCACCCTGCTCACCCATCTGTACGGCACGAAGGTTCAGGTGGTCACCACGCCGCAGGGCGACATGTTCGTCACCCCCAATGCACTGGACGAACGCGACGGCGTGATCCCGGACACGCATGACGTGGCGGAGGTTGCCGAATTCCACGACCACATGCATCCGCACGGGAACGGGCACGCCGAAGCGGACGCCGCACACGCAAAGGAGATCGCATGATCCGCTTCGCCTTCGACCCCGACTGGATGGCCACCCTCACCGCACCGTTCATGCTCAACGCGTTCGCCGCCGGCGTGTGCATCGCCGTGGCGGCCGGCGTGATGGGCTACTTCACCATCGCCCGGCATTCCACGTTCGCCGCCCACGCGCTGGCGCACATAGGACTGCCCGGCGCGACCGGCGCCGTGCTGCTCGGCCTGCCCGTGGCCGCCGGCCTCGGCACATTCGCGCTCGGCGGCGCACTGCTCATCGGTGCGCTGGGCAAGCGCGTCTCGCAGCGGGAGATCGCCACCGGCACCGTGCTCGCCTTCGCCACCGGTTTGGGCCTGTTCTTCGCGCGCATGTCCACGCAGGCCTCGCAGCAGATGCAATCGATTCTCTTCGGCTCGATCATCACCATCACGGACGGGCAGATCAAGGGATTCGCCATCTTCGACATGGTGCTGCTCGTCGTCTTGGCGATCGTCTACCGTCCGCTGCTGTTCAGCTCGCTCGACGAGCAGGTGGCCCGCGCCAAGGGCGTGCCCGTGGGGGCGATGAACCTGGTGTTCATGGCCATGATGGCGGGCGTGATCACCATCGCCGTGCCCGCCGTGGGCACACTGCTCATCTTCGCACTGGTCATCACCCCTGCCGCCACGGCAAATATCGTGACCGCCTCACCGTTCGCCGCCATGGTGACCGCCACGCTGCTGTGTCTGGCGTCCATCTGGGGTGGATTGGTGCTGGCATCCATGTTCCCGGTACCGCCGAGCTTCGTGATCGTCACGCTGTCCACGCTGTTTTGGGCGATCGCCAAGGGCGTGGCCGCACTGCGCGGATAGTTCGCAGGCCGATCCGGACGCGAGGTAGCCCGTGTGGATCCGAAACAGCCGCCGAGGCGTCACAGCGTCACGATGGCGTTGGCGATGGCGGCGATGCCTTCGCCCAAGCCGGTGAAGCCCATATGGTCCGTGGTGGTGGCGGTGACGGACACCGGGCATCCGAGGGCCCGAGACAGTGCCGTCTCGGCCTCGGCGCGCCTCGGACCGATCTTGGGCCGATTGCCGACGATCGTCACGGATGCGCATGACGGACACGCCCCATGCGCGCTCAGGTACGCTGCGGTGCGCTCCAGCATGGGCAGTCCGTGCTGGCCTGCACCCGCGGAATCCGCACCCACGCCGAACAGCGTGCCGATGTCCCCCAGATGCGCGGCGGACAGCACGGCGTCAATGAGCGCATGAACGGCCACATCCCCGTCGGAGTCGCCTTCGATGCCTTCGCCCTGACCGTCCCAGCGCAATCCGGCCACCCACAGTTCGCGGCCGGTGCCGGGTGTGGCGAAGCGATGGGCATCGAACCCCTGCCCGATGGACATGGCCGGCATGGCGCCGCCGCTCACTTCTTTTTCTTGGAGCTCTCGATGCGGGCGAGCGTCTGGGACGCCGGCTCCTCGGGCGCCTCGGTGTGATGCTTCTCGTCGCCGGGCTGCGGCTTCTCGTAGCCAAGGTTCACGTCCAGCAACCGCTGCGCGGTCGGCTCGTCGAGGTCCTCGGACAGGGCGATCTCGGAGGTGAGGATGCTGCGCGCCTTGGTGAGCATGCGCTTTTCGCCGGCGGACAGGCCGTGCTCGTCCACGTCGCGCTGGGCGAGGTCACGCACCACCTCGGCGATCTTGTTGACGTCTCCCGTGGCGATCTTCTCCACGTTGAGCTTGTACCGGCGGGACCAGTTCATTTCCTTCTCGACGATGGGCGTGCGCAGGATCTCGAAGACCTTGGCCACCTCGTTGGCGTCCACGATGTCCCTGACGCCCACCTTCTTGGCGTTCTCCACCGGAACGTTGATCACCAGACCGTCGCTGGACAGCACGGACAGCTGCAGGTATTCCCTGGTGACGCCCTTGACGGTCCTTTCGGTGATGGCCTCCACCTTCGCAGCACCGTGACGAGGATAGACGACCATATCGCCGACTTTGTAATCCATGAGCCCTCCGCAAATACGCAATCAGCATGCACACAAAAACTCGAATAATTGTGCCACCCCCCATGGACTTAACGGCACCCCGCGCAACGGCTCACCGGCGGTGCGACAATGCGGCGCATCCGTTGTAGACTCGCGTTATGAGCACAATCATCCATCCCGCCAATACGAATCCGCTCCCCGTGGATTACAGCATCCTCGATCAGGTCAGCAACGCGAAGCACTTCAACCCGCACGAAGTGCTGGGCGGTCACCTCATGGACGGCAACGACGCCGGCAAGGTGACCATCCGCGTGCTGCGTCCGCTGGCAAAGTCCGTCATCATCGTCACCCTCGACGGCGACTGGGCCACCTACCACGAGTTCAACGGCATCTTCACCACCGTCATCCCCGCCGAAAAGACGGACGACGGCTGGTCCGTGCCCGATTACCGCGTGTTCACCGACTACGGCGACGGCCGCACGGTCACCGAGGACGACCCGTACCGCTACCTGCCCACGATCGGCGACCTCGACATCTACCTGTTCGGCGAAGGCCGCCACGAAACGCTGTGGACCATGCTCGGCGCGCGCGTGCTGCACTACGACGACCCGATGGGCGACGTGACGGGCACCGCGTTCACCGTCTGGGCCCCGAACGCCCATGCCGTGCGCGTGGTAGGCGATTTCAACGACTGGGACGGCCGCCGCCACGGCATGCGCGAGCTCGGATCGTCCGGCATCTGGGAGCTGTTCATCCCCGGCGTGGGCGACGGAGCGCGCTACAAGTTCGAGATCCTCAACGCGAACCACGAGTGGAAGCAGAAGGCCGATCCGATGGAGCGCTCCCACGAGATCCCGCCGGCGACGGCGTCCGTGGTGGTCGAATCCGTCCACGAATGGCAGGACGACGAGTGGATGGCCCGCCGCGCCAAGACCGATCCGCACGCCGGACCGGTCTCCATCTACGAGGTGCACGCCGGCAGCTGGAAGCAGGGCCTGAGCTACCGCGACATGGCCGACCAGCTCGTGCCGTACGTCAAGAAGATGGGCTTCACCCACGTGGAGTTCATGCCGCTCGAGCAGCATCCGTTCACCGGCTCGTGGGGCTATCAGGTGACCGGCTACTATGCGGCCGACTCCCGCTTCGGCACCCCGGACGACTTCAAGGCGCTCGTGGACGCCTTCCACCGCGCCGGCATCGGCGTGATCATGGACTGGGTGCCCGCGCACTTCCCCAAGGATGACTTCGCGCTGGGCCGCTTCGACGGCACCCCGCTGTACGAGGACCCGGACCCGCTGCGCGGCGAGCACCCGGACTGGGGCACCTACGTGTTCAACTTCGGGCGCCACGAGGTGCGCAACTTCCTCGTGGCCGACGCCAGCTTCTGGCTGTCCGAATACCACATGGACGCGCTGCGCGTGGACGCCGTCTCCTCCATGCTCTACCTCGACTACAGCCGTGAGCCCGGCCAGTGGCGTCCGAACATCTACGGCGGACGCGAGAACCTGGAGGCCATCGACTTCCTGAAGGAGGCCACGGCCACCGCGTACAAGAACAACCCCGGCATCATGATGATCGCCGAGGAATCCACCGCTTGGCAGGGCGTGACGGCTCCCACCGACGCGGGCGGACTCGGCTTCGGTCTCAAGTGGAACATGGGCTGGATGCACGACACGCTCGAGTATCTGCACGAGACGCCCATCAACCGCCAGTACCACCACAACGAGATCACGTTCTCCATGGTGTACGCCTATTCGGAGCATTACGTGCTGCCCATCAGCCATGACGAAGTGGTGTACGGCAAGGGTTCGCTGTACGGCAAGATGCCGGGCGACGGCTGGCAGAAGTACGCCGGCGTGCGCGCCCTGTTCGCCTACCAGTGGGCGCATCCGGGCAAGAACCTCACGTTCATGGGCAACGAGATCGCGCAGTGGGGCGAGTGGAACTACAACGCATCCGTGGACTGGGACTGCCTCGACTGGGCCGATCACAAGGGCGTGCAGCATCTGGTGGCCGATCTCAACGAGTTCTACCGCAACGAACCGGCCCTGTGGAGCCAGGACTTCGATCCGGCGGGCTTCCAGTGGCTCACCTCCGACGACAACGAGCACGACACACTGAGCTTCATGCGCATCGGCAAGGACGGCGAGGAGCTGGTGGTGATCGTCAACTTCGCCGGCACCGCATGGCAGGACTATCAGGTGGCCCTGCCCAAGGGCGGCAAGTGGGTCGAGGTGCTGACCACCGATGACGAACGCTACGGCGGCTCCGGCATCCACAACGAGAGCATCGAGGCCGTGGAGGGCGAATACCATTCGCGCCCGTGGTCGGCCAAACTCACCGTTCCGGCGCTCGGCGCACTATTCTTGAAGCCGGTAGAGTGATTCGTCACACAACACGAGCAACAAGATAGGGCATTACGGGAATGATCAATAGCGCTAACACGCATCGCGACACGCACACCGTGCTGGTGGTGGAGGACGAGCCGACCCTTGCGACGGCCGTCGCCCAACGACTGACGGCCGAGGGATGGACCGCGCGCGTGGCCTCCGACGGGGCCAGCGCGGTGCAGGCGGCCTCGACGCTCAAGCCGGATCTGGTGATCATGGACATCATGCTGCCGGTGATGGACGGGCTCGAGGCCACCAAGCGCATCGTGGCCGAGCGCCCGGTGCCGGTGCTCATCCTCACCGCGCGCGACGACGAGGCGGACAAGGTGATCGGGCTCGGGGCCGGAGCGGACGACTACATGACCAAGCCGTTCTCCATGCGCGAGCTCATCGCCCGTTGCAAGGCGCTGCTGCGCCGCGTGGAACGCGCCAAGGTGATCGCCAAGAACGCGGAGAACGAGAAGCTGCTCGATTTCGGCTCCCTGGTGATCGACCCGTCGCAGCGCATGGTCACGCTGAACGGGCGCGAAGTGCATCTGACGCCCACCGAGTTCGACCTGCTCGCGACCCTCGCGCGCAAGCCCAAGTCCGTGCTCACGCGCGAGAAGCTGCTCGAGGAGGTGTGGAACTGGGTGGATGCCTCCGGCACCCGTACCGTTGACTCCCACGTCAAGGCGTTGCGCCACAAGCTCGGTTCGGAGATGATCCGCACCGTGCACGGCGTGGGCTACGCGTTCGAGCCGCCGGCGGGCGGGACTGCGGCCAAGTGAAGCGCGAGGATCTGCACGCACGGCGTGAGCCCCGCTCCCTCCATGGTCCGCACGGCAGGGGCGACGACCGCTCGATAGGGCATCTGACGTCACTCAAGATCGAACTGAGTTCGCTCATCGTAATCGCCACCGCGATCGCGTTCGTGATGGCCTGGTTCCTGCTCAAGGTGGGCTGGAGCGGCTGGATTGCCATGCCGCTCACGCTGGCCGTGGCACTGGGCATCACGTATCTCTTCTCGCGGGGCATGACGGCCCCGCTGCGCCAGATGCGCGACGTGGCCAAGGCCATGGCGGACGGCGATTACACCGTGCGCGTGGACGAGGCGGCCACCCTGCGCAACGACGAAATCGGCCAGCTGGCCCGCTCGTTCAACGAGATGGCCGGGGAGCTGCAGCACGCCGACCAGATGCGCCGCGACATGGTGGCCAACGTGAGCCACGAACTGCGCACGCCCGTCTCCGCCCTGCAGGCCATGGTGGAGAACATGGCGGACGGCGTGACAGAGCCGACGCCTGCGAACCTCGAGGGCATCCTCAACCAGACGCACCGGCTGAGCGACCTCATCGCCTTCCTGCTCGACCTGAGCCGCATGGAGGCCGGCGCGGCGAGCCTGAACATCGAGCCCTTCGACTTCGCGGACTTCATCGACGAGACGGTCGAGCCGCTGGAGATCGCCGACGCCGGGCACGCCCACCGCATCACCGTGGACATCCCCGAGGACCTGACCATGGAGGGCGATCAGGACCGCCTGCGCCAGCTGTTCACCAACATCATCGCCAACGCGCTCAAGCATTCGCCCGACGGCACGGACGTGCTCATCGAAGCACACGAGAACGAGCAGCAGGGCACGGTTGTGACCAACGTGGTGAACTTCGGTTCGCAGATCGAGCCCGAGGCCCGCTCCGGCATCTTCCGACGGTTCGTCAAGGGCAAGACCGGCCCCGGCACCGAATCGGGAGGCACCGGGCTGGGACTGTCCATCGCACGCTGGGCCGCGCAGCTGCACGGCGGCACGGTCAAGGTGGTGGATGACGACCGCGGCGCGGACTTCGAAATCACGCTGCCCAAGACGCACTGAGCCCGCCGGCGCTTGGCCCGGACTCCCCCGGCGCAGGCGTCCGGGCCAAGGCGAACGCGGCCGCAACCCTGCCTCCGGCCGCCTCCACAACGTGCACGCAATGGGCCAACGTGGACCCCGTGGTGACGATGTCATCCACCAGCACCACTGCGGCGCCCTGCAGCGATCCTGTCCCCTGCGTTGCAAATCCTCCTGACGCCACGCGCAGCCGGCCATCCAGACGGCGGGCGCGATGCCGAACATCGCTCGCCTGCACGGATTTGGCATTGACGCCGCTCACGCGCAGCACGTCAGCCACCGCGATGCCCATGCCGGCACCGTCCGGCACGGTCTCACGCAGGCCCTTCGCCACGCCGCGGGCCAACGGCAGCACGTGCGCCCGCCCGCGACGGCGTCGCGAAGCCGCGGATGACGGCACGGGCACCACCAGCATGCGACCGGACGTCTGCGGGACAATGGCAGCGGCACCGGTCATCGAGGCCTGTGCGGCCAGATCGGCCATGCCATCGGCGAAGGGCCCGTCCAGCTCCACGTCGTCGTGGTCCTTCCAGGACAGGATCGCCCGGCGGATGACACCGCGATAATCGGCACAGGCGAAGCAGGGGATGCAGACCCCGTCCCGGTGCAACGTCCATTGACGGTGGCGCGCGAACGACTCCCGGCACTGCGTGCACAACGTCTCGTCCGGCAGGTCGCATCCGGCGCAGCCTCGAGGCAGCAGCAGGTCGCGCAGTTCACGCTCCCATGCCGCCACGGCCCGCGCCACGCCGTTCACGGCTACCTCCCGCCCAGCATGGCTATCAGGCGCGTCACTGCGGCAAGCGTATCCTCGGGGCCGCGCACGCGCAGCGGCATGGTACCGGCCTGCGCCGCCGGGTAATCGTTACCGTTCGGATCCATGCGATCCCCGAAGAAGATGATCTGCCCCACCGCTATACCAAGGATGCCGGCGAGTTCACGCACCGCGTAGCCCTTGTCGATGCCGCGGCCGGAGATGTCCACGCTGGTCGAGCCGCCGGCGCGCACCAGCAGATGCGGCAGGTCGGCCGCCACGGCGGCGCTCAGCGCATTCTTCTTGGCGCTGTCCGGATCCCAGCGTTCCTTGACGTCCACGGGCGCCTGCTGCCCCAACGCGGAGAAGGTGACCTGACTGCCGCGGTCCTCGATCCGCTCCCCCCACACGTGGCTCTCCCACAGTCCCAGTTCGCGTGCATGCCGTTCCAGCGAGGCCATGGCCGCGCGCCGGTCCGCCTCGGACAGGTCGTGCTCGTACTCCAAGTGCCAGGAGTCGTTGCGCCAACGATAGTACCGGGTGCCGCTCGTAGGCATGAGGTGCAGCCGGCTCCGATCGGCCCCGCCGAACGCCGGAACGGTAAGAATCTGACGGGCGAACAGCTCGTAGCGGCCGCCGGAGATGATGGCCACGTCGATCAGGTGGGTCAATGCGGCCAGCGCGGAGGCCATGTCGTTGTGCATGGGCATCTTCGAGCGGGCGAGCGTATTGTCCAGATCGAACCCGATCGCGCGGGCGTGCGCGCCCAAGGCGGCAAGGTCCGCGGTCCATGAATCGGCGATGGCGACGGACATGCGACCTCCTCTGGTACAGGCATAGCCGGACGGAACGCCGACCGGCTAGAACATAGTACCATTACGGCTCTTGTTGTCCCTCGCTACTAGGGTGAGGGCTCATGAGAAGACTGTCACCCGAACCGCCCTGGATGGGCAAGATCTACCGCAACCGACACGGACGCGGCCTGCGGCGTCCCACGTTCGGAGCCCGTCTGCCGAGGTACCGCACGCGTTCGGGCATGTTCGACGACATGGTGGCCGCGCAGCTCAAGCGTCTTGGCGAGGCGTGGCCGGAACTCCTCGGGCCGTTGCAGTTCGCCGTGGAGGACGTTCCCCCGTCCGATCCGATGCCGTGGGAGGACGAGCCTGACCTGCTGAGCAAGGCGTTCCCGGCAAGCCACGGCATTCCGCCGCGCATCGTGCTCTACCGTCTGCCGATCCAGATGCAGACGCGCGACCGCGACGAACAGCAGTTCATCATTCGCGACGAGCTCGTGTCCCGCATTGCGGACCATTACGGACGCCGTCCCGAGGAGATCGATCCGGAATGGGGGCTGTGACGGGCCTCCCCATCAGCCGACCACGCCGAGCGTCTGGTGCGCATAGATCTGCGCACGCAGCGGGGTGAGCGCCCGAGGTTCGATCACGGCAACGGCACCCACGTGCTTGTCGTTCAGATCGCTCCTCCCCAGCGTCACGTTCCAGCTTGCGGCGGACTGGGCGTCATCCATGCGAATGGCCGCCACCCCTTGTCCCAAATCGCCGGCCGCCAACGATGCCGCGCCGTTGGCCTTGAGATCGATCTGCCGCTGACCGAGCAGCTTGCCGCCGGCATCATAGGCGAACAGCGTCACGGAGGCCTCCTCGCGTGTGGCATTGGTGACGTTCACCGTCGCATCCACCTGCTCGGGAATCGCCACCGCGCTCGCCGTAGACGGCTCTCCCCCGGTCACAACCGCGAAATCTGACTGACCGCCGTTACCGGAACGGGTGAGAACCGCGGAGGCGTTCACGGCAACATTCGCGGTGACGCCCACACCGATCGCATCCGCCGGCGGGGCTCCCAGATCCACGGATTCCACCTTGCCCGGCGTCACCGTGACGCTTTTCGCGGTCACCAGCCCGTTGGCAGTGATCCACGACAGCTCCACGGACGCCTGTTCCTGCGTGAACAGCAGCGCGCGCACACCCTGCACCCCTTGCACGCCGGCGATGGCGATGCGCTGGGCCGGTTCGGCGGATTCGGGCACCACGTCGTTGCCCTGAGGCGTCAGACCGTTCATGGCGGTGACGCGCACCAGAGCGCTGACCGGCGTTTCACGGCTGGTGACGGTCACGAACAGCGCATCCTGACCGGGGGCCGCGGCGGACAGGTCGAACGTCGATTCGGCGTTCGCTCCCACCGACAGCGTGCCGGACAGGTTCAGGGACAGCCTGCCGCCGGAGGTTCCCCACGCCTGCACGGTCACGGTCGTCGCCTTGGACGTCGCGTTGGCGACCACGAGCCGCTGCGACCAGCCGGTCTGGGTGGACGGAAGCAGGAACGTGTGGGTCAGGCCCGCGTCGACGCAGGACGTGGCGGCCAGACCGCGCAGGTCCCCGCTCGACGCCCAAGACACCGTGGCGGAGGATACACCGGTTCCGTCGGCCGCGGACAGCAGACGGGTGGTCTGCAGCAGCGAACCGTCGTCCGCATTGCCGGCGAGCGTGCGAACCGCCGAGGAATCGGTGGGATCCTTGTCCTCCAGCTCACCCTTGTCCTCGCCGGTCATGGAGGCGATGCGCGAGTTGTACACCGCGCCGAAGGCCGCATACCGGGAGGACGAGGCGATGTCCCCCTCGCTGGTCTGGAAGGCACTGTCGCCGTACTGGGTGCTGTCGCTGAGCGTCATGCGCGCAGGGCAGTAGTTGACGCTGACGCGCTGGGTGACGGTACGTTCGATGGCGGAGGTATCGCGCGACCCGCCTGCGGTCAAGGCAGGCAGCGGCCGGACCACGACCATGCCGATGAGCAGCGCCACCAGCGCCACGAACGTGACGAATCCCGTGACGGCCTTGCCCATGGTCCATCCGGTGCGGCGATGCGATGCCGCCCTGCGCGCCGCCCTGCGATTGCCCGTCTTCGGATTGCCGCTCATGCCTGCTCCTGCTCTCGTCTGCGAATGCTGGGAATGGCCACCAGAATGTACAGCGCAACGATCACACCCGTGCCCCACAGCCACGCCCAGCGCCACACGTTGGCCCGCGCATCCTCAAGACCGGTCAGATCGACGCCCTGGCCGGAGGCGTCCGCCAATGTGAGGCGGAAGTAGGTGCCGGATGCGTTGCTCACCACGCTCTGCGTGCCCTCGCTGGCGGTGATGTTGGACACCAGCGCGTCATATGCGGCGTCGGCGGTCACGTCGCCGGACGCCGGAGTGACGAACACGCCGCCAAACCCGAGATCGCTCAGCGTGCGGATCGCCTCGGCATCGCTGTTGGACAGCAGCTGCGACGCGGCGGACGCCATGCGCTCGGTGGCCTCGTCCGTGCGCCCCGAGACTGCAAGCGCGTTGGAGACGGGTGCGTTGTCGAGGAAGTCGCCGCGCGCGGTACGCATGGGGGTGAAATCCGCCACGGTGGACGATTGCGCGCTGATCGCTAGGATCCGGTGGCCCGGGTTCTGGTTCAGGTAATCCTCGGCAACCATCGGCAGCCCGCGGTCCTGCGCCGAAACCCCTCCGGCGGCGAGGGTGCGCTGCGCTCCGAGCGCCCCCCACAGCGCAACGATGCATACCAGCGCCACCGTGAGCACGGCACGGCCGATTCTGGCCCGCGAGGCATCACCGCCCTGTTCGGGAACGCGCTTGCCTCCCGTCATGATGCCCACGAGCGGGCTGAAACGCTTGACCGCGCCACCCGCCACCTGGCATACACAGGAGATGACGCCAAGCATGGCCATGGCGAATCCGGGCAGCACGGAGGCGGCCACCTGACCGTCCCCGTCCACGCCGATCGCCACGCGAGCGGAAACAAGCGCCAGCAGTGCACCGGCAACGATGACGACCCACATCATGCGCGACATGCGCAGCGCCATGGGCAACAGCAGCGCCACGACGGCCAACGCCACGAGCGCCAGCACGGAGACGACCGCCAGAGTGCCGATCAGCTGCCCGGAGGCCGGTACGTCAACCCATTCGGCGGGCAGCTCCATGCCGAAGACGTGCGCCGTCACGTCCGCAAGGCTCAGGGCCTGCGGCGCGCCGTTCACCGCGGAAACGGGCAGCATCGCGTCGGCGAACAGGGCGCGCCACTCACCGGATCCGACGTGATGCACCACGTTGACCAGCGTGGGCGCGAGCGTGAACGCCGCGGGAACCGGAATGAGCAGCAACGTGGGGCGATGACGGCGCACCAGCACCAGAAAGCCCAGAAAGACGAGCAGCAGGGGCAGCAGCGTCTGCGGTTCGGCGTCCATCACGGGAATGAAGCACAGCGAGGCGAGCGCGGCACGCTGCACGGACGCCACGGGACGCACCGGATCCTCGGTGCGATACATGGCCGTGGCACGGAAGGTGAAGGCGAAGGCCGCGGGCAGGAAGACCATGAACACGAGCATGGGCAGGTTGCCGGCATGGTAGAGTCCCAGCGCGGCGGCCAGCGTGCCCCACATGAGGCCGCAGACCACGCGCACGGGATTGGACCGGGTGAAGATGCCGGCGAGCGCCCAGAACGACAGCGCGGACAGGGGCGCCGCCGCCATGTAGATGAGCGCCATGGCCGCGGCGACCCGGCCTCCGGTCAGCACGCTCGCTGCGGTCAGGACCAGCAGGAACGGAGATGGCGGACCGGCCGTGCCCAGAGCGAAGCCGAAGTTGTAGGGGGTGGTGGCGGCGTCCACAAGCTGGCTCCAAGAGGCTCCGGTGGGCAGCAGCGTTTCGGAGGCCAGCGTGCCGCCGGCGAACAGTCCGCGCACCACGTCCCAGCGCAGCACGGTGACGGCGACGGCCAGCGCGAGCGCCATGAGTGCGGCCCAGAAGGCGCGCACGCGCCATTGACGGCGCAGGTGGGCCTTGGCCAGCGGGCTCAGGAGCGTCACGTAGCGTTGCGATTCGAAGGCACGGATGCGTTCCCGCCAGCGCTTGAGCTGCTGGCCGTTGGCCACGAGCACGCCGAGCCTGCTCAGCGAGGTGACGGATTGGCGGGCGACCCGGCGCCGGGCTGCGGACGCCTTGCCCACGTTCACGAGGGCGCGCCACGGCAGGGCGAGTTCGCATGCGGCCTCGTACGGCTTCTTGCTGCACAGGAGCGCGATGAACAATCCCACGGAGCGCAGCAGCAGCCACAGCCACTGCAGAGGCCAGGTGCCGCGGCGCACGTCGGTGATGCGGTAGCGCTGGTCGGCGGTGATGCGAGACAGGTAGGCGTTGCCGGCATCCTCCTCGTCCACGGCCTCGCCCGCACGGTTGCGGATGCCGTCGAACCGGGCGCGCCGGTGGGCGATGACGGCCCGGGGCACCACCAGCACGCGTCCGCCGTTGAGGCATACGCGGCGGCAGAAGTCCTTGGATTCGCCGAAGGAGGTGAACCAGCCGTCAGTGCCGTTGAGGGAACGCCACACGCTCAGGGGCACAAGCGCGCCGGCCAGTGAGACGGCGAACACGTCCTGACGGCCGTCGTACTGCTCCTGATCGGGCTCCCCGTCCACCACGAGGCTGACGACCCTGTGGCGCGGCGCGGCATAGTAGCCGACGTTACGCAGCGCATCGGAATCCCAAGCGAGCTGCTTGGCGCCGATCACGGAGGCTCCGGGCACGTTGCGGTGCGCTTCGATGAGCGCTTCGAGGCAACGGGCGTCGCGGGGACGCGAGTCGTCGTGCAGCAGCCATACGGATTCGGCGGTGTCCGGAAGCCTCGCGGCGCGCAGGGCCTTGTCCACGGCATCGCCGAAGGACTCGGCGCCCGTCACCCCCACGATCTGCACCTGTGCGGTGGCGACCTGCGGCAGGCGGTCGATATGCGCCGTATGGGGACGAATGACCTCCATGGTGGAATACACCGGTTTGGGCGTCTGCCCGCTGCAGTCCGCGACGACGATCACGCCCGGAAGGACGCGCTGGGACAGCACCGCGCGCATGGTATCCGCCAGAAAGCGGCGGTCTCGTTCCACGGTGACGACGGCGACGACGCTCATGTCCACGTCCTGACGCACGCCGCGGGAGCGGGCCGCAAGCACGTTCACCAGCAGGTGTTGCACGGTTGCGTCCGCAGAGGTCTCAAAAGTCATATTTCCAGTCTAAGCGTTGTCTTCCGCCGCGACGGCACGCGACGGCGGCGCGTCACGCACGCCCCCTGTGTTCCTTCTTGTACCGGCGGCGTTCCCGCTCGCTCATGCCGCCCCAGATGCCGAAGCGCTCGTCATGTTCGAGGGCCCATTTGAGGCACTGCTCGCGCACCTCGCACCGGGCGCACACGCGTTTGGCCTCACGGGTGGAGCCGCCCTTCTCCGGGAAGAACGCCTCCGGGTCGGTCTGCGCGCACAGGGCCTTGTGCTGCCAGGACAGATCGCCGTCCTGACGGAACAAACCCCACAGGCGGGACAGCGCGTCGTCGTCGGAATCGTCGAACAGACCCCACATGCCGTCCTCCTCGCGTGTGATGCATGACCATGGACGTACTAGATTACACACGCGGCACTTGAGATTTGTCAAATTGTTTCGTGTCAATGCCGCGGTTTCGCAAGCCCCTATGGTATACGTCAATGGTTTGCGGGGCTCACCTCCCCCGCGTTTCGCGCAGCGGTTGTGCCGTTCCTGCGGAGGATTGCCCACCGTCACCACCCCGTCACACCGCCGCGTGTTAACAAGGCTTGCAGCGCATTGCTTTCAGGAGGGACCATGACGCAGCCAACAGGACAGGACCAGCAGGACACGCCGCCGAGCTTCATTCCCTCCGGCTCGCGCAGGCGTGCCGTACATGCCTCCGCTGCGCGAGCCGATGCGCGCGCAGCCTCGCGCGCAGGAGGGAATGAGGAGCCGCCGAGCTTCTCCCCCGCCGCGGATGGCCGCGCACATGGACGGGCGCGCACGGCAGGATCATCGTCCGCGAGCGCAGCGTCTGCACCGGCTTCCACCGCCCCGGCCGCAGTCTCCTTCGCACCTTCCGCCGGCATGGCGCAGGCCTCCGGCATGCCGACCGCCGAACGGCCGTGCGAGTTCCGGCCGCAACCGCACCGGACACCATCACGCGAGCGCGCCCGCACCGTTTCCCGCCCCATAGGCGCAACCCCCATGCCGCAGCAGAGCGCACGTCCGCGGCGTTCCCCGAGTGCTGCCGCCGCGGCACGCCGCCATCGTCCCCTCCGCGTGACGATGATCGCCCTGCTGGCCGTCGTCGCGCTGATCGCGGCAGGCGCATTCAGCGCATGGGGCTGGGTCAACGGCCAGCTGGTTCACCAGAACATGCTCACCGCAGCCGCCAACACGCCGGCGCAGACCTGGTTGCTGCTCGGCTCGGACGAACGTGACGCCAACGACGGCACCGGCATCAACGACCCGACCGACGGTTTCCGCACGGACACCATTCTGGTGCTCACCAAGCCGCAGCACGGCAACGCTTCGCTCATCTCCATTCCGCGCGACTCGCTCGTGGAAGTCAACGGCCGCAAGATGAAAATCAACGCGGCGGCCGCGGCGGGCGGCTATCCGGCGCTCGTCGGGCAGGTAGAGGCGATCACCGGCATGAACGTGGACCACGTGGCCGTCATCCACTTCGGAGGCCTCAAGAACGTGGTGGATGCCATCGGCGGCGTGGAACTGTGCTACGACCGCACCGTCAACGATGTGAAGTCCGGCCTCAGTTGGCAGGCCGGATGCCACACGGCCGACGGCAGCACGGCGCTCGCGTTCTCCCGCATGCGCTATTCGGACCCGAAGGGCGACTTCGGGCGCGCGGAACGCCAGCGGCAGGTGATCTCCGCCATCACCAAGAAGGCCGCCTCCCGGGATACGCTCATGAACTTCGGCAAGGTCACCGCGCTCATGCAGGCGGGGCTTGGCTCCATGGTGGTGGACGAGCATGCCAGCCCGTGGAGCCTCATGCAGATGGCGTTCGCCTTCAAGGACGCTTCCGGGGACCGGGGCGTGACCGGCACCGTGTACTGGACCGACGCGGACTACCGCGGCGCCGGCGTGGGATCCTCGGTGCTGCTGGACAGCAAGCGCAATACGGAACTCTTCACGCAACTCGCCAAGGGCACGCACGATCCGGGCACCGTGGGAAACCTGTAGCGACAAGGCCTCGCGCACGTTCGACCACGGGCCGCGCATGAATTGACCCGCGTGCCGCGCCCCCGCACACTGGGGGCATGACCCTTCTTTCCAGACGAACCGGGCCGCGCACGGCGCCCAAGAACGCGACGAAGAACGCTACGACGAGCCCTGCGGCGCGCAGCGTTGACCCGTCCACGCCATGGATGCTGATGAGCATGCTCGCCCCCGCGTGCGCGCAGATCGCCATGGCGGTGATGATGGTGCTCGAGGGGCGGTGGACGTTCGCGCTCATGCTGCTGCCGGGACTCTTCGGGTGCATCGCCTCGTTCATGGTGATGCGCACCCGGCAGTCGAAGCGATCCCCCGGGCAGGAGGAAGCCACGGCCGAACGCGGCGACGGCACCGCATGGCCGGGATCCGAGCGCAACGGCACACTGCCCCCGCCGCTGGATTCCGTCTCGTGGGCGCAGCTCATGGCGTTGCCGCAGGACGGGACGCAATGGTGGCGCTCGGTGGTGCACCGGTGGTCGCTGGCGTGGCAGCGGAGAGGCGAGGGTGCGCCGGCGAGCCAGCCGGCGGCGATCGGCATGGGCGAGCACGGGCCACTGGTCATGGATCTGGCGGCGCACGGCCCGCATGCGCTGGTGGCGGGCACCACCGGTTCGGGCAAGTCCGTGCTGCTGAGGCAGTGGTGTCTGGCGTTGGCAGCCACCTACCCGCCGAGCATGCTGTCCATGGTGTTCCTCGATTTCAAGGGCGGTGCCACGTTCCGGGGGCTGGAGGCGCTGCCGCACACGGTCGGGTGCGTATCCGACCTGAATCTGGCGCATGCGGTGCGCGCCTTGAATGCGATCGAGGCCGAGCTCAAACGCCGCGAACGGCTGGTGGCCGAATCGGACGCCGTACAGATAGACGATCTGGCCGCTCCCCCGCCCCGGCTGCTGGTGATGGTGGACGAGTTCAACGCGTTGCGCGAACAACTGCCGGACGCCATGGACCGGCTCACCAGACTGGCGTCGCTGGGGCGCTCGCTGGGCATGAACCTCGTGGCGTGCACCCAGCATCCGATGGGGCAGGTGAGCGCGGCCATGAAGGCGAACATCGCGGTCAACCTGTGTATGCGCGTGCGCGACGACCTGCAGTCGATCAGCATGCTCGGCACCAAGGCCGCGGCGCTCATCCCTTCTACAAGCCCCGGCGTGGGCTACCGTCACGACGGCGACGAGCTGGCGGCATTCCGCTGCGCGCAACCGCTGGATGCCTCGCCGATCGTCCGCGCTGTGAACGATGCCGCACGATTCTGCCGGGTCGCATCCCCCGGGCAGCTGTTCAGCGAACCGTTGCCGGAATACCTGCCTGCAACATACGCCGCGGCGGACGCGCGCGGGGCGGTCGTGGGCGCGTGGGACGACGGGGTGACGATCCACCCGTGCGCCATCGCGTTCGACGGCGGATGCGTGGCGGTCATCGGCGGCGCGAAACGCGGCAAGAGCACGTTGCTGGCCTCGATCGGCAGGCTGCTCGACCGCGCCGACGTGGCGTACGTCACCGATCCGGAACTCGCCGACAAGGCAACGCGCGTGGCGCTCATCGACAACGCGGACGCACTGGCCGATCCCCTAGGCGGCGACCCGAAGCGCACGGCATTCGAGCGGCTGCTGGCCGACGATTCCGTCACCGTGATCTACGCACTGTCCTCCGCGCGCCGACTCGGGGATGCGGCGCGCATCACCGTACGCGTCGTGTTCCCGAGCGGCGACCGTACGGCGGACCTGCTGGCTGGGGTTCCGGCCGAGGCGCTCGAACGGGCCGGAGGCGAGGCGACGCGGATTGCCGGACGGGCCGTCATCGTCGCACGGGGGCGGGCGGATCCGATCCAGCTGTGCGATGCAGCGCCCGGGTAAAACGGCTGCATTAGTCTGTCAAGGGGAACCTTGCCGGAAAACCTTGCGCCTGACGGAGGAACGCTCTTGAAAAGTCGGGCCATTCGTGGTTTCCTTCTATAAGGACTTGAAAACGAATCCGTGGATATCGACGCGAAGGAAGGCGACAGATGAGTAGTGCTTTTGATTGGCGTGCAAAGGCAGCCTGCCGGGACAAGGACCCTGAATTGTTCTTCCCCGTCGGCAACACCGGCGCCGCATATCAGCAGATCGAGGAGGCCAAGGCCGTGTGCCGCACGTGCAAGGTCATCGACGCCTGCCTGAAGTGCGCTCTGGACACCAATCAGGATTACGGCGTGTGGGGCGGTCTGAGCGAGGACGAGCGCCGCGCACTCAAGCGCCGCGCCATGCGCGCCCGCCGCTCGCAGGCCATGCAGATGCAAGGCTGATGCTTCATCCCGTCGACCATCCCGGTCGGCGGCAACATACGAAGGGCTCCGAATGCCACAGTCGGCATTCGGAGCCCTTCTGCAATGGAAATGAGAGCTCTACTCCTGCGCGGCGCGCAGCTTCATGTCGAGGATCACGCGCGTGCCTCCCTCGCGGCGCGGCTCCCAACGCACGGTACCGCCGAAGTCGTTGGTTACGAAGGTGTTGATGATCTGCGTGCCCAGTCCGGAACCGGAGGAACGCGCCATGCCCTCGTGCGATTCGGTGGCCAGACCGTTGCCATCGTCCTCCACCACCACGTTGAGGTTGTTGCCGCCGCGGCCCACGGAAATCGTCACGTGGCCCTCCGTGCGCCCCTCGAAGCCATGCTCGATGGAGTTGGTCACCAGCTCGGTGAGCACCAGACTCAGCGGCGTGGCGTCCTGCGCGGGCATCATGCCGAATTTGCCCAGATAGCTGATCTCGATGTGCTGGTCCTTGGCAACGGCCAGATCCACGCTCAGACGCAGCAGGTTGGCGATCACCTTGTCGAAGTCCACCACCTCGTCCGCGCTCTGGCTCAGGCCCTCGTGCAGCACGGCAATGGTCTGCACGCGACGCTGCGCCTCGCCGAGCTCCTTGCGGACCTCCTCGTTCTTGGTGCGTCGCGCCTGCAGACGCAGCAAGGCGGAGACGGCCTGAAGGTTGTTCTTTACGCGATGGTGGATTTCGGAGATGGTGGCGTCCTTGGTCTGCAGTTCCTTCTCGCGCCGGCGCAGCTCGGTCACGTCACGGCACAGCACGATGCCACCCACGCGGCCGTTCACGTCGTACAGCGGCAGCGAGCGCAACGAGACGGCGGACCGGTTCGCGTTGAGTTCGGAGTCGACCGGGGCCTTGGCGGTGAGCACGAGCGGCAGGGTCTCGGGCACCGGATCGTTCTGATGGAGCAGCGTGGTGCCGATCTCGGACAGGTACTGGCCCTGCATGACCTGCAGGGAGCCGAGGCGGCGGAAGCAGCTGATGGCGTTCGGCGAGGCATAGCGTACGATGCCTTCCGCGTTGAGGACGATGAACCCGTCGGATACGCGTGCGTTGTGGCGCTGGTTCAGCACCGAATCGCGGTACGGGAACTGACCGCGCGGGATCATCTCGAACAGTTGCTTGCCGGCCTTGATGCTCTCGGACTCGTAGCGGCCGTTGGATTCGCGGGTGGCCATGTTGGTCTCGCGCACCACGAGGCCGAGCGTCTTGCCTCCACGGCGGACCGGCGCGTACACGTCGCAGATGGTGTTGCGCCCCTGCGTGCGCAGGCGGGTGGAGCGGAAGACCGTACTGGATTTCATGGCCTGGTCGAGTTCGGAGACCTGATCGGCGGAAACGGCCTTGCCGACCACGTCGTCGAAGCGCAGGGACATGACGGTGGACGGGCGGCACTGTTCGGCCACCACGTACTCGCCGTCCCCGTTCTGGATGAGCAGCATGAGGTCGGCGAAGCTCAGGTCCGCAATCACCTGCCAGTCACCCACGAGATGATGGAGCCATTCGCGATCGTCTTCGGTCAGATCGGGTCGTGTTGCGAGGATATGCGTGAAATCAGCCATGTCCCTTAGTGTAAGGGGCGGTGGCGGCAATGTCACGGCGGGTCGCCCCTTGGCATCCCACCGTGGTTACGCTATCGTAGGTTACGCAAGCGTAGGTTGTTTGCCAGTGAGGCGGAGTCGATGGATTCGGAGGCATGGTCATGGCGAAACGGAGCACACCCGAACTCGAGGCGAAGCGACAGGCCGTCATCAAGGCACGCGAGGAACACCTGCAGGCCAAGGCGGACGCGGTCCGTGCCACGGCACAGGCCAAGGCGGAAACCATCCGCATGAAGGCCGAGGAGAAGGCCAGCAAGGTGATCGCCAAGGCGGAGGAGCGCGCCGCCCGCATCGAAGGCATCGCGCCCGCGGAAGTGGAGCGCAAGGTACGGCTCGACGTACACGGCCGTCCCAAGCCCATGCTGCGCGGCTGGATCCATGCCATCGCCGCCCCGCTCGCACTGGCCGCCGGCATCGTACTCATCTGCCTCGCCCCGTTCGCCTCGCTCAAATGGGCGTGCGCAGTGTTCATGACCTGCTCGCTCGTGCTGTTCACCAACTCGGCCGCCTACCATCTGGGCGACTGGAGCCCGCGTGTCACGGACGTGCTGCGGCGCATCGACCACGTGAACATCTTCCTGCTCATCGCCGGCACGTACACGCCCGTCGCCTTCGCGCTGCCGGCATTCTGGCGCAACCTCATCATCAGCGGCATGTGGGCGTGCACTGCGGTGGCACTCCTCATCCACGTGGTCTGGATCAACGCGCCCCGCTGGCTGTACACCATCACGTACATCGTCTTCGGCGTCTCCGGCGTGGCGTTCATGGGACTGTTCTGGGTCTCCCCCGTCGCCGGCCCCGCCGTGGTGGTACTGCTCGCCTCGGGCGGTGCCTGCTACATCGCCGGCGCGATCGTCTACGCGCTGCGCAAGCCGGACCCCTGGCCGCGCGTCTTCGGCTTCCACGAGATCTTCCACGTGGGCACCGTGGCCGGGTACGCATGCCACATGGTGGCCATCTACATGGTGATCGTGCACCTGTGGTAGGCGGACTACAACGCCAAGGGGCGGCGCTCCTCATGGAACGTCGCCCCTTCTTGCTTGGTTCATGCCCGCAATGAACCGGATGCCGCGCTTGCGCGCGGCGGCCTAGGACCCTTGCGAGCTCAGCCTTCGAACGGCTTGGCTTCCTTGACGGTCACCGTGATCTCACGGCCGTTGGGTGCCTTGTAGGACACTTCGTCGCCGGTGTGCGCGCCCAGAATGGCGGCGCCGATCGGGGACTCGGGGCTGATGACCTCGTAGTCGGTGGCCACGGCGATGTCACGCGAACCCAGCACGTACGTCTTCTCACGGCCGGCGAGCACGATGGTGACGATGGAACCGTTGCCCACGGTACCGGCATTGGGCGCCTGCATGATCTTCGCATTGCGCAGCTTGACGGTCAGCTCGTTGACGCGACCCTCGTTCTTGCCCTGCTCCTCGCGCGCGGCCTGATAGCCGCCGTTCTCGGACAGATCGCCCTCGGCACGGGCCGCGGCGATGCGCTCGGCGATCTCGCTGCGGTAGTCGCCCTCACGCCACTCGAGCTCCTTCTTGAGCTTGTCGTACGCTTCCTGCGTGAGCAGGACGGTCTTTTCTTCCTCTGCCATGATCCTTGGTTGTCCCTTCAATGATTCGATGATCTGCAATTTTCCGCGCGGCTTGCGTGCTTTCCGTGCCTTCACATGCACGAAAGCGCCGGCCTCACGCGGACGGCCGGCGCTTGGGGTGTGACGCTGAGGCGTCAGCGCGTGGAGATGATGTCGATGACGAACACCAGCGTGTCGCCACCGCCGATGCCGGCCTGCGGAACGCCACGCGAACCGTAGCCGTACTCCGGCGGAATGGACACCACGAGGCGGGAGCCGACGTTATGCCCCGGAACGGTCTGGTCCCAGCCCTTGATGACCTGTCCCACGCCGATGCCGAAGCTGGCCGGCTGGTGACGCTGGAAGCTCGAATCGAACGGAGTGTCCTTGCCCCACACCACGCCGTGGTAGTTCACGGTCACGGTGTCGCCGCGACGCACGATCGGACCGTCGCCCTCAACCACTTCGACGGCCTTGAGGCCGGCGGGAGCGGTGTCGGAGGGGAAGACGATTGTCGGGGTGGCGCCGAACTCGGCGTTGACCTGCGGCATGTTCGTATCAGCCATACTGTCTCCTTGGATATCGCTGCTCAATATCGCGCTATCCTAGCGGCTTTCCGCAGCGATCGCAACGTCCCTATCGTTTTCCTTACGGCATCGGGCCCGACCGCTCCGGCCCTCCCGGTACATTCCCCGGCGCGCCCCGTCAGTACAGCACTCCGTACATGCGCACGATGAAGAACACCCCCAGCGCGGCAAACAGCACGGTGAGCGCCCCCAGAGAGAATACGACGGCACGCTTCGAGGCCAGACGCGGGTAGACGACGCGCGCCACGAAGAACGAGACGAACCCGATCACCGCACAATTGAAGCCTGTGGCCGCGATCTGCCCGGCACTCATGGACGCCAGACCCTGCGGCTCGGTGAACGTGCCAATGATGGCGGGCAGCACGAAAACGCCCCACGCGCAGAAACCGAACAGCCCCACGCCGCCGTACACGAACGGCACCGCCTTGGGATTGCGGATGCCATGCGAGAGCGACTCGGCCGCCCACAGCAGTGCAAACCCGACGATGTACGTGTACGCCACGGCCAGCAGGCAGGCAACCATGGCCCACGGCACGATCGCCAGATGCGCGATGGCTGCATAGATGGGCGCGCATATGAACTCCCCCACGCATGCGATGGCGGCGGCGGTGACGCCCTGCACCAGCAGGCTCGGCAAACCGCCTTCGATCTCGTCCCCACTCATAACCGGCGTCGGCTCGACGTCTGCGGATCGGCTGGTTTTCGCTGCCATGGTCCTGCACTCCTTGCTGCGCGTTCCCGTTTGCTACAGCGGCTCAGTATACGGGCCGTTTGTAAACGCGGGCAATCGGAATCCGGGCCGTTCCATCCTTCCCGCCGACGCGTCAATCGATGCAACTACGCACAAACCCCGACTTTTCGGCTCGGCCGCCTCCTCGGCAAGCCATATTTCCGATTCGTGCGGTCGTTTTTCACCGATGCGCCGGATAGCCCGCCGTCATAACGCCGATTTGCCAACGGGTCTATCCGGCACTCCCCCGAAAAACCACCACACGAATCGAAAGTACGCGCTACGTAGGCGCCCACCGGGAGCCGGAGAGCGCAGTTCGTCGCAATGCGCTGCGCACGACGCGCCATAGATGCCATAGACAGAGCCTCCATGCCGGTCATGGAGCTCGACAGCACCGATCAGACGGCGGTGAGTTTGTGGGTGGCCAGACGGTTGAGGCTGATGCCCTGTTCGGCCGCCTCCAACGCGAGCTTTCGATGGTCCTCCGGCGGGATACGGACCACGAACCGGCCGGAGAACGTGCGGTCGGACAGGGACTCGGGAATGGTCTCGCCGTTGCGCTCCATGTCCTCAACGGCTTCCCGCACGACCCGCTGGATGCCGTTGAGGGTGAGCGCCGGCGATTCGTCCAGCCAGCTCAGGCCGGGGAATTCGGCGCAGGTGCCCACGTATTCCCCGTCCTCGTTGGACCACTGCACGCGGTATGCGTAGTGGTTGATCGTGGTGTTCGCGTCCATCACTTGCCCTCCTTCTTGTCGATGGCCTTGAGAATCTGCCGGACCTGATAGGCCCTGGCGTTGCCGTCGTGCCCGCACTGGATGTTCACGTATGGTTCGCCCTGCCACGGGGTGCGGTACACGTGATGCGACGTCCCGTTGTTGCGCGGGGCGCCGAAGTAGTGCTCACACACCTTGGATGCGTCGTCGAAGCGGACGGCCTTGGGGTTGTTGCGCATGGCTGCGACGATCTTCTCGATGCTGGGCATATCTAGATGATATCAATATTAGTGCATGATATCAATGTGGGAGAAACGTCCGGAATGCCCGGCATCCAAGCGGTAGCAGGCTGCCGCCGCGTGACACTCTCTTGCACCGAGATAGCCACGAGGTCTTGGAGACAGCCCGCCCGAGGACCCTACGCATATCAATCACATGGCTTGCGCGCCTGAGAGGACTGAAGGTCGCCGCCGACGCCCCGGCCGGGACGGCTGGCGTTCCACTCGTCGATCGTCGAGGAAAGCCAGCCGCGAGTCCAGCCGATGAGGGCGTCCGGCTCGGGGAGTTTGAGATTGAGCAGCCCGCCGCTGGTAATGCCAAGATGTTCGGCAAATTGCTTGACGCCGAGATATTCAGTCACCATAGCGCCCCCATCCCGCGAACAGCATGCACGCAACGCCCAAGGACCTGTTTCTGCTCATGGCTTTTCCGCATGGAATTCGATAGGATTGGTGGCGGAAGGTTCCGGCTACTTGGATTAGCCGGAACCTTCCGTTGGCTACTCCTGCTTACGCAGGCCCAGCCAGATCGTTACCGCGATGGCCGCCCATCTGGTGATCAGCTGCAGCCAATCCTTGATTGGGAATTAGCGCAAACGAAAAATGGCCGCTCAACCCTACTCTCGCAAGGCAGAACGGCCATTTTCCAGCGTTCCGCGAAAACAAGACCAACCGTGCCCCCAGCGGGACTCGAACCCGCAAGCCGAAGCGGCTGATTTTAAGTCAGCTGCGTATACCGATTTCGCCATGGGGGCGTACGCGCCGAGTCGCTGCAGACGACCGACGCGCAAATCAATACTTGGGACATTATGCCACGTTTGCCGCCGCACCGCGAACAGTGCGACAGGCAAGAGCAGGCCTACGCCCGCTCGGCGAGCAGACGGCGGCCGTAGTCGAGCACGATGCCGTCAAGCAGGCCGTGCTCGCTGGCCACGTAGGAGTCGATCGAGCCGGCGCCGCGGGCCGCGTTGGCGCGTTCGGCAACCTTGGCGAGCACACGGCTCCAGACGAGTGCGCCGCCGCCCACCACGTCGACGCGGCCGGGGTGGATGGTCCTGTAGGTGCGACGGTCGGCGCGGGTCATGCGCAGGAAGCGGTCGTTGACGGCGGTGATGTCCGCGATGGGTACGCGCCGGCCGTCCACGGCGGTGTGATCGTATTCGGGCAGGCCCATGTACAGGGCGGTCATGGTGGTGACCGTGCCGGATACGCCGATGATGGTGCCGGTGCGCTCGGCGGGCACGGTGCGGAACGCCTCCTCGATGTGCTCGTCGATGTCCGCCACGGCCTCGGCGATCTGAGCGTCCGTGGGCGGATCGTCCAGCAGATGCCGCTCGGTCATGCGCACGGAGCCGATGTTCATGGAGAACGCCGCGGCGACACGGTCCACGGGTACGTCGGTGCCGTCGCCGCCCAGCACGAGCTCGGTGGAACCGCCGCCGAGGTCCACCACCAGATACGGAGGCGCGGGCAGAGTGCCGTCCTGTTCGGGACCGAGCACACTGGTCGCCCCGAGGAAGCTCAGCCGCGCCTCCTCGGTGCCGGGGATGACTTCGGGCCGCACGCCCAGAATATCCTCGATGCGGTCCTCGAACGCCTCGCGGTTGGCGGCATCTCGCGTGGCGGACGTGGCCACGAACCGCAGCCCGTCCACGCGGTGCTCGGCCAGCATGCCCGCGAATTCCTCGGCTGCGGCGTAGGCGCGGGCCAGCGCGTCGTCGGCGAAGCGGTGCGTCTTGTCCACGTCCTGACCGAGCCGCACCACGCGCAGCACGCGCGGGAGCAGGTCAACATACCCGTGCTCGTCCACACGGGAGATCTTGAGACGGATCGAATTGGTGCCGCAGTCGATGCCTGCGACCGTTACCGCACGTTCGTTGCCTTCGGTCATTGGTTCCGTCCTTCTTCCTGATCGTTCGTTTCCCCGTTCGCCTTCCCGTCCGCCGGGCCGACCTCGTCCGCCGCGTCGCCGGCCCGCAGCGCACACCGGCACACCGTGGGGTCGAATTCGCCGCGGATGCGCTCGAGCACCCGGTCGCCGACGGGATTGACGCCCGGGCCCATCACGAGCGACTGGGCCACGAGCGCGTGCAGGCATTTGACGCGCACGGGCATGCCGCCGGCGCTGATGCCTTCGATATGGCTTTCGTCGTCGCCGAGGCGCTCTGCCAGGGCGTGACGGAAGGCGAGGTACAGTTCATGGGCGCGCTCGTAGGCCGCATGCACGTCCGCATCCTGCTCCACCAGTGCCGTGTAGGAGGGCATTTCGCCGTTCGCCTCCACGTGGGACACGGCCTTGACGACCTCCGGCCCGGTCAGGTAGCAGGTGGTGGGGAACGGGATGCCTCCCGGCAGCAGCGGCCGGGTCACCACGGCGAGCGGGTTGCCGCACACGCAGCGCGCGCCCACGGCCACCATGCCGCGCGGGTAACGTCCCAGCTGCGCCTGAACGAGTGCGATGTCCCGTTCGCTGGCGCCTTCGCCCAGCTTGGCGGCGGCCAGATCGGTCACGAATGCGAGATCGGTTGGGGTCATTGGTTGTTGTCCTTGGGAGAGTCGGTGGTGGATGGCGTGGCGGACGGGGACGGCGAAGCGTTTGCGGAGCCCGCCGCGGCGCCGGAGCCGTCGCTGCCGGTGCCTGTGGTGCCGTCCGCAGGTTTGTCGGCCTGTTCGAACGCGTACGAGAGTTCCTTGTACCACGGCAGCGTATCCGCCTTGGAATCCTGCGATTCGCCGGAGGACGTATTCGTTGCGTCCCCGCCGACGGCCTCCGGATGCAGCACGCGGATGGCCTGCTCGCCGGGGAAGACGAAGCCGAGCCGTTCACGGGCCTGCGCGGCCACGTAGGCGTCATCCGACCAGCGGGCGATGTCGTTCTGCAGGTCCTGATTCTTGGCGATGAGAGCCGCTTCGGTCTTCTTCAGCGTGTTGAGCTCCGCAAGGTTGGTGGCGTACGTGTGGAACGTGGAGACCAGCTGGATCAGGCCAATGACCACCAGAATGATGGACAGGAAAAACGCGATGGGCCCCGAGGGGATGCGGGACCGCGATGCTTTGCCTGAAGACTTGCCTGAAGACGCCATGGACACGAAAATACCCGCCGCATTCGACTTGGGAATGCGGCGGGCATGTTCGCCGTTCGGCATCGATCGCGGCCCTATGGCCGAACCTTACCGGCGGCTGCGCTTACTTGGCGCCCGGCAAGCTCACTTGGCCAGGTACTTCTTGCAGGCCTTGAAGGCGCTGTAGCCGGCGTACTGAGCGGTGGAGCCGAGCTCCTCCTCGATCTCGAGCAGGCGGTTGTACTTGGCAACGCGCTCGCCACGGGCCGGGGCACCGGTCTTGATCTGGCGGGTGTTCTTGGCAACCGCGAGGTCGGAGATGGTGGTGTCCGGGGTCTCGCCGGAACGGTGGGAGACCATGGAGGTGAAGCCGTTGGCGGTGGCCAGCTCGATGGCGTCGAGGGTCTCGGTGACGGAACCGATCTGGTTGAGCTTGACCAGCAGGGAGTTGGCGGCGCCCAGATCGATGCCCTTCTGCAGGCGCTTCGGGTTGGTGACCAGCAGGTCGTCGCCGACGAACTGCAGGCGGTCGCCGAGCTTCTTGGTGATGGTCGCCCAGTCGTCCCAGCCCTCTTCTTGGTACGGATCCTCGATGGAGACGATCGGGTACTCGTCGATGAGCTGCTCGTAGAAGTCGAGCATGTACTGAGCGTCACGCTCGCCACCCTCGAAGTGGTACAGGCCGGTCTCCTTGTTGTAGAACTCGGAGGAGGCCACGTCGAGGCAGATGCCGATCTGCTTGCCGGGCTCGTAGCCGGCGGCGGAGATGGCGTCGACAATGTAGTTCAGGGAGTCCTTGTTGGACTTCAGCTTCGGAGCGAAGCCGCCCTCGTCGCCGAGGCCGGTGTTCAGGCCTTCCTTCTTCAGGACGTTCTTCAGGGTGTGGTAGACCTCGACGCCGGCGCGCAGGGCCTCGTGGAAGGAGTCGAAGCCGTACGGGGAGATCATGTACTCCTGAATATCGGTCGCGAAGTCGGCGTGAGCGCCGCCATTCATGATGTTCATGTTCGGGACCGGCAGGATGTGGCCGTTGGTGCCACCGATGTAACGGTACAGCGGCAGGTCGGCGGACTCGGCGGAGGCGTACAGGGCGGCCAGGGAGACACCCAGGATGGCGTTGGCGCCCAGACGGCCCTTGTTCGGGGTGCCGTCCAGCTCGATCATCAGGTCGTCGAGGGCGCGCTGGTCGGAGGCGTCCATGCCGATGATCTTCGGGGCGATCTCCTCGTTCACGGCCTTGACGGCGTTGAGAACGCCCTTGCCGCCGTAGACGGACTTGTCGCCATCGCGACGCTCCCAAGCCTCGGCCTCACCGGTGGAGGCGCCGGACGGGACCAGGCCCTTGCCCTGAGCGCCGTCTTCGGTCTCGAGGTAGACCTCAACGGTCGGGTTTCCACGGGAATCAAGGATTTGGCGCGCGTACACGCTTTCAATAGCTGCCACAACTGCTCCTTACAGACTGTATGTTGTGATTACGAAACCTACACTAACGGGATTGATGGACGTTGCCAAGCGGTTTTAACGTTTTCTTGACGCCGGCGCGTCCATCTGTCGAACATCGCGGCCGCAACGCCGTTGCCGGGCGTGCCGGATGCGCGCCCGGACGCATTGTCCATGCCATGCGGCCAGAATATGAATCGACACGGGGTGCCCGGACCGAGACCTTAAACATGCTGGATGCGTCCGCCGCCGTCATGGCGTCGCGTCGCGCAAGCGGGCGGTCGGGCTGAGATCACACTCGTCGAACCTGATGTAGCTAGCACTATCGAAGGGAATGTCAGATGCGCGTTCTGCGATCGCGCGTCGCCATCCGTTCGGCAGGCCGGTCGTCCGCGCATGCCCCATCCGTTTTGCGCAGGTCCGTCGGGGTGACCTCACGCCGCCTTCCGACGCGCCTAATGGCCGCCATCGCCGCTTGGCTGTCGACGCTCGCACTGTTGCTGTGGTGGTATTTCGCCACCCTGTCCCCCGCCGAAACCAGGCCGTTGCCGTCCCCCGGCGAGGTGGTTTCCGCACTTGGCGATCTGGCCGAGGAGGGGCTGCTGTGGCCGTCCGTCGGCGTGAGCCTCGCCCGCGTATGCGCCGGTCTGGCGCTGGGCATCGCGCTGGCGCTGCCGGCTGCGCTCGTCGCCGGAGCCTCCCGGCTGGGTTTCACGCTGATCGACAAGCCGGTCCACATGCTGCGGGCCATTCCGTTTCCGGCGCTTTCGCCGTTGCTCATCATCTGGATCGGCATTGACGAATCCATGAAGGTGGTGCTCATCGCGATCGGCGTGTTCGGCTTGGTCTACGTGAACGTGCGCGACGGCGTGCGGGCCATCGATCCCCGGCTCATCGAGCTCGCCCGGGCCTACCGCATGGACCGCAGGACCGTGTTCCTGCGCATCCTTCTGCCGGGGGCCCTGCCGAGCTTCATGACCGGCCTGCGCTTTGCCATCACCGTCTCCTGGATTGCACTGGTCACCTGCGAAACCGTGAATTCCACGGTGGGGCTGGGCTATATCCTCTCGCGTGCGCAGCAGTTCTCGCGCACCGACCAGATGGTGCTGTGCGTGATCCTCTACGCGGCGCTAGGCCTCGCCTCCGAGGCGCTGGTCGGACTGCTCGAGCGGGCCGCGATGCCCTACCGCGCGGTTGCCGTGCGCTGAGCCGGCCGCCGAACCGCACGCCGTGCGCTGAGCCGCAATCCAACTCTTCATTAACTCTTCATCAACAGTTCACCATAGTGTTTCGCTCCGGCAGCCGCCGGAACGCCATCGGAAGGTTTTCCCTCATGTTCACCACCAACACGCTTCGTTCCCGTCGGCTCCGCCCGGTCGCGGCCCTCGCCGCCGCCGCGCTGCTGCTGCCCCTCGCCGCCTGCGGTTCGTCCAACGCCGGTTCCGCCGCCTCCGGCTCCTCCACGGACACCGTCCGCGTGGCCTACCTGTCCACCGCGAACTTCCTGACCACCGTCAAGGACGAGTCCTTCCTCAAGGACACGATGGCACCCTACAAGGCGGACTTCTCCGGCCCGTACAACCCGCCGGACGACGCCTACACCGTGGTGATGAGCGGCAAGGCCGACGCCTCGAGCACCGGCACCGGCCACTACATCAACCTCGTCTCGCAGGGCGCCCCGTGGGTTGCGTTCGCCATCGAGTACTACGACGGCGACTCGCAGGGCATCGTGGCCGCGCCGGGCAGCAACGTCAACTCGCTCAAGGATTTGGTGGGCAAGCGCATCGGCATCGACAAGAAGGGCGCCACCGGCGACTACATCGTGCGCGCCGCGTTCGAGCACGCCGGGCTCGACTACGACAGCGTGGAGAAGGTGGAGCTGAGCCAGACCGACTTCGCCGCCGCCTTCTCCTCCGGCAAGATCGACGCGCTGGCCACCTACGACCAGAACCTCGCCTCCGCCATCGCCACGCCGGGCGCCAAGCTGCTCGTGACCGGCAAGGACTACGACTCCAAGAACGTGTCCCTGCACATGGTCTCCAAGGCGTTCGCCACCGCGCACCCGGAGATCGTCAAGAAGCTGTACCAGGCGCTGGTGAAGGAATCCGACCGCGCGCAGCAGGATCCGGAGTTCATCTACCAGGCGTACAAGCGCTTCGGCGCCTCCGACGCGATCGTGGACCAGGTGCGCAAGTTCGATGTGCCGGAGATCCTGCCCGTGGACGCCAAGGGCCGCCAGATGCTCGAGGACATCGCCCAGCAGTACGTGGACTTCGGGTTCATCAAGGCCAAGCCGGACCTGACCGAGCACGTGATCGACTGCACCAAGTGAGCAGGCACGTGAGCGAATACGACCACGGCAAGGAGCATGACGGCATGGCAGATCACAACGCCACGGGCACCGCGAACGCGTCGATCCCGCAGGACGCGCCCGTAGCCTCCTTCCGTGATGTGCATCTCGCCTTCGACGGCATGCCCGTGCTGCGCGGCGTCTCCTTCGACGTGGCGCCGGGCGAGTTCGTGTGCCTCACCGGCCGCTCCGGCTCCGGGAAGTCCACGCTGCTGCGCCTCGCCGCCGGACTGCTCACGGCCGATTCGGGTACGGCGGACGTGACTGCAGACACGGCGTTCGGCTTCCAGGATTCGCGGCTCGTACCGTGGGAGCGGCTGTGGCGCAACATCACGCTCGGCATGAAGGGGTCGCGAGAGCGGCTGCGCGGCGTGGCGGAGAACGCGCTGCGGGCCGTGCAGCTGGAAGGCCGTGCGGACGACTGGCCCGCGAAGCTGTCCGGCGGTCAGGCGCAGCGCGTCTCGCTGGCCCGGGCGCTGGTGCGCGAGCCGCGGCTGCTGCTGCTCGACGAGCCGTTCGGCGCGCTGGACGCCCTGACGCGCCTCGACATGCAGGATCTGCTCGCAGGCCTGCGCGCCTCGCACGGATGGTCGGTGCTCATGGTCACCCACGACGTGGCCGAGGCCGTGCGTCTGGCGGACCGGGCACTGGTGCTGGCGGACGGGCGGATCCGCACGGAGCTGTCGATCGACAGGGCGCATCTCGACCGTCACGGCCGGCCCACGGACCATGCCGATCTCGAGGACCGTCTGCGCGACGCCCTGCGCTGATGCGCATTCTGGCAAATTTGCGGTATTGCGCATCTGAGAGCCTTCTTCGGGCCTCTCAGATGCGCAATACCGCAAATTTGCTATCTGCTACAGGAGCTGCTCCATGCCAACCTTGTAGGGCTTGAGGCCGAGCCGCTCGTAGAACGCCTGCGCGCCCGGATTGCACGTCCACACGTTGAGCGTGACGTTGTGGCATCCGGCCGCGCGGGCAAAGCCGAGCACGTGCCGGTACAGGGCGGTGCCCACGTGGCGGCCGCGCGCCGGCTCGTCCACGCAGATGTCGTCGATGTACAGGGTGAGCACGTCAATGAGGATGTTGCTGCCCTCATGCCGCTGGAACGCGCAGAATGCGTAGCCGAGCAGCGTGGCGTCGTCGTCCGCGAACATGCCGAACACCGGGGTGTTCTCGCTGCCCAGCAGGGCGACGAGTTCCCGGTCGGTGTACTTGGCGGTACCGGTCCTGAACAGGTCCGGGCGCCCGGCGTGATGCACCTCCAACACCTCGCGCAGCAGGCGGTGCAGTTCGGGGATGTCGCGCTCCTCGGCGCGGCGGATATGAGCGTGAGCGGGAGCGGAAGTTTCGGCGGAAGAGGTTTCGGTTGCGGAAGTTTCGGTCATGAGGCCACGCTACAGGATCACGGACGACACCACGGCGAGCGACGCCAGCGAAAACAGCGTGCTCACCAGCACGAACCCGGTGGCATATTCGGGCATGTTGCCGCGACGGCCGGTGAACATGGCGATGGTGGTCATGGTGGGAAGGCCCGCGACGAGCGAAATCATGACGACCATATCGTGCGTGACGGGCAGCACCGCGGCGAGCGGGCTCCACGCGAGCAGCGCGTACAGGCCGATCGGGAACAGCAGCATCTTGGCGACGAGCCCCACGTACAGTTCCGCGCGCCTGAGCACGGTCCACCATCGCGTGGTGGCGAACAGACCGCCCAGATAGATGAGCGACATGGGCGTGGCCATGCCGCCGATGGTGTGCAGCGGCGTCAGAACGATGCGCGGGATGCGCACACCGAGCAGGATGAGCGCCAGTGCGATCATGATGCCGATGAACGCGGGGTTGACGAACCGGCGCAGCAGGCCAAGCACGCGGGCGGCGAGCGACGGCCGGGACACGGATGCACCGGATGCCGCGGGCGTCGCGGCCCCGAGAGCTCCGACAGCTCCGGAGGGGCGCTCGATCGGCTCACACAGGAACACGCCGTACGTCCACAGGATGGACTGATCGACGATGGACATGAGCGCCACGTAGATGGCCCCCTGCTGCGGGAAGAGCGCCATGATGAGCGGAATGCCGAGGAATCCGGCGTTGCCGAAGATGAGCGCCGCCTGGAAGATGCGCCCGCGTTCGGCCTTGAGGCGCAGCAGCCACGCCAGAGCGAAGAACGTGAGCGCGAGCAGGCCGTACATCATGGCCGTGAGCAGCATCACGCCCCAGTTGGCCTCAAGGTCGGCGCGGTCGGTGCCATCCACCGCGTTAGCGAACACCAGCACGGGAATGAGCACGTTGACCAGCAGCGAGCACATGCCGTTGAGAGCCACCGTGCCGTAGAACTTGAGACGCACGCACCCGTAGCCGACGAGCAGCATGATGAGAAACCCCACGAGCTGGCCCACCACGATGCCGAACTGCCCCATGAACGAAGCCTCCTCCTTGTCCGTTCCGTTTCCGTTCGTCCCGTCTGTGCCTTGCGCACGCCTTATTGGCGCGCGTCTACTTGCGCGGCTTCGGCTTCCAGGCGAAGTCGTTGAGCAGGTCGCTGGTCCAATCCATCACCTGCTCGCCGCTCATGGGCCCGGAGCCCAGAGAACCGGCGAACGGCGCGGGAATGAGGTACGTGTGCGTGACGGGCCGGTACTGGGCGCCCTTGTAGATGCGGTTGATGCGCATCTGCATGGATTCGGGCGGGTCGATGCGCCCGATGCGCACGTTGCGTCCCTGCGCGATGATCTCCGAGATGCCGAGTTCGCGGGCCTTGGCGCGCAGCCGGGCCACGCCGAACAGCATCTCGAACTCCTCCGGTAGCTTGCCGTAGCGGTCCGTAAGCTCTTCCGCGAGGTCCTTGAGGTCCTCCTCGGTGCGCGCGGCGGCGAGCTTGCGGTACGCCTCGAGACGCAGCTTGTCCGAATCGATGTAGTCCACCGGGATGGACGCCTCGATGGGCAGGTCAATGCTCACGGCCACCGGTTCGCGGCGCTCCGGCTCCTTGTACTGCTCCACGGCCTCGGAGACCATGCGGATGTACAGGTCGAAGCCGACGCCCTCGATGTGTCCGGACTGCTCGTCGCCCAGCAGGTTGCCGGTGCCCCTGAGCTCCAGGTCCTTCATGGCCACGTCGAAGCCGGAACCGAGCGCCGTGTTCTGCGCGATGGTGGCGAGACGGTCGTGCGACTGCTGGGTCATGGGCTTGGCGGGATCGTACAGGAAGTAGGCGTACGCGCGTTCGCGGCCGCGGCCCACGCGCCCGCGCAGCTGGTGGAGCTGGGAGAGGCCGAACCGGTCGGCATGGTCCACGATCAGCGTGTTCGCGTTGGAGATATCCAAGCCGGTCTCGATGATCGTGGTGCACACGAGCACGTCGATGTCGCGGTGCCAGAAGTCGCGGATGATCTGGTCGAGCTGCTTCTCGCCCATCTTGCCGTGCGCGATGCCCACGCGCGCCTCCGGCACGAGCTCGTGGATCTTCGCGGCCACCTTGGAGATGTCCTGCACGCGGTTGTGCACGTAGAACACCTGGCCGCCGCGCAGCAGCTCGCGCCGCACGGCCGCGGTGACCTGCGCGTCCTCGTAGGCGCCCACGTAGGTGAGCACGGGCAGGCGGTCCTCGGGCGGGGTGGCGAGCGTGGACATCTCGCGGATGCCGGTCACCGCCATCTCCAGCGTGCGCGGAATCGGCGTGGCGGACAGGGACAGCACGTCCACATTAGTTCTCAGGGCCTTGAGCGTCTCCTTGTGCTCCACGCCGAAGCGCTGCTCCTCGTCGATGATCACCAGCCCCAGATCCTTGAACTTGATCCGCGGGTTGAGCAGCTTGTGCGTGCCGATCACCACGTCCACGCCGCCGGACGCGAGCCCTTCCTCGGTCTGACTGATCTCCTTGGCCGTCTGGAAGCGGCTCATGGCGGCCACGGTCACGGGAAAGCCCTCGTAGCGCTCGGTGAACGTCTCGTAGTGCTGCTGGACGAGCAGCGTGGTGGGCACGAGCACGGCCACCTGCTTGCCGTCCTGGATCGCCTTGAACGCGGCGCGCACGGCGATCTCCGTCTTGCCGAAGCCCACGTCGCCGCAGATGAGCCGGTCCATGGGCACGGGCTTCTCCATGTCCGCCTTGACCTCGTCGATGGTGGTGAGCTGGTCGGCGGTCTCCTGATACGGGAAGGCGTCCTCGAGCTCCTTCTGCCACGGGGTGTCCGGGCTGAACGCGAAGCCGGGCGTGCGCTGGCGGGCCGAGTACAGCTTGACCAGATCCTCGGCTATCTCGTGCACGTGCTTGCGGGCCTTGGCCTTGGTGGCCGCCCAGTCGGAGCCGCCGAGCTTGTTGAGCTTGGGCACCTCCGCGCCGATGTACTTGCTCACCTGATCGAGCTGGTCGGTGGGGATGAACAGCTTGTCCGCCGGGGCGCCGCGCTTGGCGGGCGCGTATTCGATGACGAGGTATTCGCGCGTGGTGCGGTTCTCCCCCGCGCCGATGGTCCGCTGGCGCATGCCGACGAACCGGCCGATGCCGTGCTGCTCGTGCACCACGAAGTCGCCGGGTCTGAGCTCCATGAGGTCGATGGCCTTGCGGCGGCGCTTGGGCGTCTTGGCCCCGCCGGCGGCGGACGTATGCCCGGTCAGGTCGCGTTCGGTCAGGAGGGCGAGCTTGGCGGCGCGGTCCACGAATCCGTCGACGGCCTGCGAGCGGATGGGCGTGACGGAAGCGATGCCCGTCTCGTTGATCGCACGCTTGAGTCTGGCGAGCGTGCCCTGCGCGGCCGCGGTGACGACCACCTCGTACCCCTGATCGACCAGCCCCGCGATGCCCGCGTGGGCCCTGTCCTCGTTGCCGCGGAACGATTCGGGCGCCTCGCAGGCCAGCTGCACGTGGCCTGTGCGCTCCGGGTCCACGCCGAATCCGGTGAGCTTCCACACGTCATGCTCGCTGAACGAGAGCTGCGAGACAGTCTCGCCATAGTCAAGGAAGCTGGCCTCGTCGAAGCTGATGGGCGCGCCGGCACCGTGACCGGAGGCGGCCACATGCCAGCTGGCGGCAAGGAATTCGTTGGCCGTCTTGGCCAGATCCTCGGCGGACCGGCGCAGTTTCTCCGGGTCGGACAGCATGACGACCGCATGTTTGGGTAGCATCCCGGCCACGGGCTCCAGCCGGTCCACGAGCGCAGGCAGCAGGGATTCCATGCCTTCGACGGGAATGGCGTTGGCGATGGATTCGAGCATGTCCTCCGCGTTGGGGATCGAGCCGACGAGCGCCTTGGCGCGCTGACGGATCGCGTCGGTGAGCTGCAGTTCGCGGCACGGGGTGGCCCAGATGGTTCTGATCCCCTCGCCGTACGTGCGCTGGTCGGAGGCATGGAACTCACGGATGGAGTCGATCTCGTCGCCGAAGAACTCGATGCGCACCGGATGAGGCGCAGTGGGCGGGAAAACGTCGAGGATGCCGCCGCGCACCGCGAACTCGCCGCGGTCCATCACCAGATCCGCGCGCGTGTAGGCGTTCTCCACCAGACGCTTGGCGGCCTCGTCGAGCGCGAGTTCCTCGCCTACCGTGAACACGAGGGGTTCCACGTCCCCGAGGCCCGCCACCACCGGTTGGATGAGCGAGCGAATGGGCATAACGAGGATGCGGATGGGGCCGAACATGGGGTTGTTTGCGTCCGGATGCTTCAGCCTGCGGAAGACGGCCATGCGGCTGGCCACCGTGTCCGCGCGGGGGCTCAGACGTTCGTGCGGCAGCGTCTCCCACGCCTCGAGCTGGGCGATGCCGTTCGGGTCGCCGTCGTACCAGGAGCGCAGCGCGTTCACGGTTTCCTCGGCCTCACGCCCGGAGGCGACCACGAGCACGACCGGGGCGCGACGGGCCACGGCTGCGGCGAGCGCGGGACGGATGCCTTCCGGTGCGCCAACGGTGAGTGTGGGATCCACGTCCGATTCGGGGACGTCGATGTCGCCGGCGGCGAGCGCCCTGAAGTTCGGGTCGGCTTCGAGCCCGTCGAGCACGCCGGCGAGCGTGCCGTGGCCGACGGGCGTGTTGAGCGCGCGGGCGACGGCCGTGCCGGAAGCGGGCTTGCCGGCGGCGGACTGCACAGAGGCGGATTGCACGGGTTCAGCGGCCATTGAACTGCTCCTGCGCGTGGGCGAGCCCGTCGAAGATGATCGTTTCGGCGGCGTCGGCACCGTCGGCAAGGAAGTCGGGCAGCTGCTTGCGCTGGTCTGGACCGAAGCCGCCGAGCACCCAGTTGACGGTGTTGTCGTGGGCGCGGGGGCCGCGGGCCGCGTGGCCGACGCCCATGCGCACGCGCGCGTACTTGGGCGTGCCGAGCGAACGGTCGATGGACTTGATGCCGTTGTGGCCGCCCGCCGAACCGCCGGCCTTGACCTTGATGCGCCCGAAGTCGAGGTCCATGTCGTCGTGGATCACCACGATGTGCTCCGGTTCGATCTGGTAGTACGCGCTGATGGACGCGACCGCGTTGCCGGAGTCGTTCATGTACGTCAGCGGCTTGGCGAGGAAGAACTTCACGTTGCGCCCCTCGAGGTTCATGACGCCCTTGCCGAGCTTGGCGAGTCCCTTGTGGTCCGCGAAGGCGACCGACCAGCGTTCGGCCAGCACGTCCGCGGTCATGAATCCCATGTTGTGCCGTGTGTTCTCGTACTTCGCGCCCGGGTTGCCCAGTCCCACGATCAGCCAGAAATCAGATGCCATGTCCGTCTCCCTCTCGTCCGTCGTCCTCGCCGCACTGCACGGCGGCCTGAAAAACCGATGAGATTCTACCCGGACGGACCGATCTTCGCGGGTCGCGGGCGGCGAGGGGCCCGGCCGGGAGCCCGGTCACAGGTCCAGATACCAGTAGGACATGTCGTGCATGGTCCCGGTGGCGTCGGTCGCGGCGGCGGGCAGCAGGCCGAAGCGGGTGAAGCCGAAGCGGTGCATGAGCGCGACCGAGCCGGCGTTGTCCGCGAAGATGATGCCGATCGCCTTGCGCATGCGGCGTTCACGCGCGGCGTCGAGCAGCCAGCCGAGCATCGCGGTGCCCGCTCCCCTGCCCTGCGCCTCCGGGGCGATGTAATACGCCAGATCGGTCACGCCGTCGTAGCCGGGCCTGTCGTAGAACACGGACAGCGCGCCGAAGCCGACGACCGTTCCGGCGGCGTCACCTGCGGCATCCTCGGCAGTGTCTTCGATGACGGCCACCACGTACGGCGGCCTGTGCGACTCCACCCATGCGCGGCGTTGGTCGAGTGTCTGGGGCTCAAGGTCTGCCGTGGAGCCGCCGGCCGTCACCGCGGCGTTGTAGATGCGCGCGATGGCGGGGATGTCCCCGGGCTCTGCGGTGCGGATGCGGTATGGAACGGTCATATATCATCCTTGAACCAGCAAATTTGCGATATTGCGCATGTGAGGGGCCGCAATCGGGCTCTCACATGCGCAATATCGCAAATCCGTGGGCGATCAATCCGCGGCGAGCGCCTTGTTGAGTGCGTCCTGCAGCTTCTTCTGCGCCTCGCCGTAAGCCGCCCAGTCGCCGTTCTTCATGGCCGCATCGGAATCCTTCATGGCCTGCGAGGCGTCCTGCAAGGCCTGCTTGAGGTTTCCGGACGCGGAGCCGGAGCCGGCCGAAGCGGACGGAGATGCCGACGGGGACGGGGAGGCGGACGGCGAGCCCGCGGAACCGCCGCTGGAACCGCTGGAGCCGGAGGAGCCCGCGCCCGAACCGGTCGAGGCGGAACCGTCGACCTGCGGCTTGGTGGTCTCCTTGCCGTCCGAGTTCGCCGCATCGCCGGCGGAGGCGCCGGAATCGCCGCCGAACACCTGGTCGAGCGCCTCGTCGAGTGTGTCCGCGAAGCCCACCTGGTCACCGAACGCCACGAGCACCTTCTTCATGAGCGGGAAGCTCGTGGAGCCGCTGGACTGCACGTACACGGGCTGCACGTACACCAGTCCGCCGCCGATGGGCAGGGTCAGCAGGTTGCCGCGCACCACGTTCGTGGAACCGGACTGCAGGAGGTTGAGCTCCTTGGACACGTCCGCGTTGGCGTTGAAGTTGTTCTGCGCCTGCCCGGGGCCGGGAACGTTGGTGTTCTTGGGCAGTTCCATGAGCCGTAGCGTGCCGTAGTTCGGGCCGATCACGCCCTTCTCGTCGCCGGCGTCGGAATCGACGGAGAGGAAGCCGGTGAGGATCTCGCGCGTGGACGTGCCGGCCGGGATGAACGTGCTTGTCAGCGAGAAGATCGGTTCCTTGCTGCCGCCGGTCTGCAGCGTCAGGTAGTAGGGCGGCTGCTTGACGCCCTCGGCGCGCTGCGTGTCCGGTTCGGTCGGATCGGTGGGCGTCTGCCAGAAGTCCTCGCCGGAGAAGAACTGGCTGGCGCTCTGCACGTGGTACTTGGCGAGCAGCTCGCGTTGCACCTTGAACAGGCTTTCCGGGTAGCGCATGTGCTTCATCAGGTCGCCGGAGATCTCGGAGATCGGATGGTACTGGCCCGGGAAGATCTGCTGCCACGCCTTGAGGACCGGGTCGTCCGCATTCCACGCGTACAGGTCCACCGAACCGTCGTACGCGTCCACGGTGGCCTTCACGGAGTTGCGGATGTAGTTGGCCTGCTGGGAGTTCAAGCCCTTGATAGTCGAGGAGGTCTCCGTGGTGGAGTCCTCCGTAGCGCTGGCGAGGTCCACGGTCTGCGAGTACGGATAGTTGGCGGACGTGGTGTACCCGTCCACGATCCACTTGACACGCCCGTCCACCACCGCCGGGTAGACGCGCCCGTCGAGCGTGAGGTAGGGAGCCACCTTGGCCACGCGGTCCTTGGGGCTGCGGTCGTAGAGGATCTGCGAGTCGGAGGTGACGCGGTCGGAGAACAGGATCTGGTCGGAGCCGAAGCGCAGTGCGTACAGCAAACGGGAGAAGATGTTGCCCACGGACGGGCCGCCGTTGCCATTGAACGTGGTGGTGGCGCCCTGCGAACCGGTCGGGTAGTCGAACTCCCACGAGGCGGTGCCCGCGGGCGCGCCGACGATCGAGTACTCGGGCGCGTTGGGCGAGAAGTAGATGCGCGGCTCGTACTTCTCCGAGTCGGTGAGCGCACCGGAGGCGGGGATGTCCTTTTCGAAGAACTCGGGCTGGCCGTCCGCGGTCACCTTGTTGCCGTACGCGGCCACGATGCCGTAGCCGTGCGTGTACACGGTGTGGTCGTTGACCCAGTTGCGGTTGTCGTTGCCGGCGAGGTTGATCTCGCGGGCGGCGATGACCGTGTCCTGGCTTTCGCCGTTCACGTCGTACTTGTCGATGGCGAGCGTGTCCGCGAAGGTGTAGTACTGCTTGGACTGCTGGAGCTGCTTGAACGTGGCGGAGACCACCTGCGGGTCCAGCAGGCGGATCTGCGCGGTGGTGTCCGCGTTCTCCGCGAGCGCGCCGGACTTGCCCTGCGTGGTGGCGTTGTATTCCTCCACCTTGATGTTCTTCAACCCGTAGGCCTCGCTGGTGGCGTCGATGTTGCGCTGGATGTACGTGGATTCGAGCTCCTGCGCGTTGGGGTTGACCTTGAAACGCTGCAGCAGCACGGGCCACGCCACGTTGAGGATGAGCGCGGCCACCACCACGATCGCGATGGAGACGACCGGCGTGCGCCACACGCGGAACGCCTCGATTGCGGAAGCCGAAGGCGCGCCGCCGAGGGCCTTGGTGGTCATGATCCATGCGGCCAGCACCACGCCGAGGATGGCGATGAGCGCTGCCGTCACGACGGTCATGGGGATGGTGGCGTGCACTGACACGTACGTGGCGCCGGTGACGCGGTCGCCGGCGGCGGTGAGCTGGTCGAACATGGCGAGGACCATCCGGACGGCGATCATGAGGAAGTTGAGCAGCAGCCAGATGCCGAGCTGGCGGCGGGCACGCTTGGTGACGTTGAGGATGGACTTGCCGCGGATGGGCATCTGCAGGCGGATGCCGCCCATGAGGAAGTGCGTGGCAAGCGAGGCGACGATCGCCACTACGAGCAGCAGGGACAGCGCCCCGGCCACGAGCTGCAGGCCGGGCAGCACGAAGACGTAGAAACCGTTGTCGATGCCGAACTGCGGGTCCTTCACGCCGAAGGACTGGCCGTTGAACATGAGCAGGATCTCCGACCAGTTGGCGTTGAATTGGGAGCCGAAGATCACACCGATGACGAGCGAGACCACAACGGCCACGCGGACCGCGGCCTTGGAGCTGACGCCCTTGCCGACCTCGATCACGTCGCCGTTGACGCGGATGGTGGAGCCGTCCGCCGCGTCCGGCCGGGCGCGGATGGCGAGCCACGCGGACAGGAAGGTCACCAGTCCCATGACCAGTGCATAGGCGATCCACAGGCCCACCTTGACGCCGAGCTGCGTCCAGACCACGGAGGCGAAGCCGAGCTGGCCGTACCACATGAGGTCGGTGATGAAGCGCGACAGGCCGAAGAACAGCGCAAGGACCACCACGAGCGCGATGACCACGCCCCACAGAACCCTGCTGCCGCCGGCATGGGGCCGCTGCGGCTGCCGCGTAATGCGCGGAACGCGCGGACCCTGCGGAGGCACCGGGCCGCCGGCCCCGCCGTTGCCGGACGGGCGCTGCGAGTCGCCGTCGGCCTCGACGTTGATGATGATCGGGTCGTCGCCGCCCTGCCGGTTGCGCCCCTTGGGGTTGCGGGGATCGTAGTCCGGGTCGAATATCCCGCCAAATGCATCGAAGAAAGACATGACGCCAGCCTACCGGCATACGGGGAGATTCACCTCGCGGTGGGCGAAATCGCCGGCCTTCAGGGCCCGCTCCGGGCGGACCGAAGGCATAATCGGGAGCATGCATGTCTCGTTCCGCATCCGTCGCACCGCCCGCGCGCTGGCGGCCTCGCTGTGCGCCGCGGTCCTGTGCCTGGGCGCCGCCGCATGCGGAGGCTCGGGCACGGGCTCGGCCAGCCTCCCCGCCGCAGGTGAGGCGGCACAGCCATCGCCGTCCGCACAGCCGTCGCAACCCGGGCAGCTGTCGCAGGATGCGTCCTCCGAGCCGTCCGCACCGCAGGCCGCGCCCTCCGGACCGGAGGCCAAGGCGCAGGCGGCGGTGGAGACGATGAGCCTAGAGGAGCGCGTGGGGCAGCTCGTCATGGTCCCGCTGTTCGCCGGCACGGACGCCTCCGCGCTGCGCGCGCTCATCCGGGACCGCCACGCGGGTTCGGTGCTCGTGATCGGCAAGTGGAAGTCCGGCGCGGCGGGCGTGGCCGAGGCGGTCGACGCTCTGCAGTCGTACGCGCCGGAAGGCAACCGGCTCATCGTGGCCACCGATCAGGAGGGCGGCACGGTGCAGCATCTGACCGGTCAGGGGTTCGACGCGATGCCGAGCGCCGTGCGGCAAGGCGCCATGGGCACGGACGCACTGCGCTCCTCTGCGGCGCACTGGGGTTCGCAGCTCGCCGATGCCGGCATCAACGTGGACCTTGCGCCGGTGGCGGACACCGTTGTGGGACCGCGCAAGGCGAACGCGCCGATCGGCGCTCTGAACCGTGACTTCGGCCTCGACGCGGACGGCAACGCCGCGCACGCCATCGCGTTCGTGAACGGCATGCGCGACGCGGGCGTGATGAGCGCGGTGAAGCACTACCCGGGGCTCGGCGCGGTCACGGGCAACACGGATTTCACGGCCGAGGGCATCACGGACACGACCACCACGCTGGACGGCCCCGAGGTCGCCGCCTTCGACCGGACGATCCGCGAGGCGGACCCCGCGATGGTGATGATGTCGCTCGCCACGTACCGGGCCGTCGACGGTTCCGCGCCGGCGGCCTTCTCCCGTGCGATCGTGGACGGGCACCTGCGCGGTGCGTCCGGCTACGGCGGCGTGGTGATCTCCGATTCGCTGTCCGCCGAGGCGCTGGACGGCATCCCGACCGGCGAACTGGGTGTGCGGCTGGTCGAGGCCGGCGGGGATCTGGCGTGCATCGGGGCGAGCGATTTCGTAGATCCCATCATGGACGGGCTCGTTGCGAAGGCGAAGGCCGATCCGTCATTCGCGCAGCGCGTGGCCGCAGCCGCCGTGCGCGTGATGACGCTCAAGTACCGCATGGGGCTGGCCCGCTGACGGCATGCACGCCCGCAAGCCGCACGCGCTTCAAATGTTACGAACGTGTTACATGGTGCGCAGGGCGGCAGCACCGCGATGTCCACTTTCTATGTAACATGCTCGTTTTCCGCACACGCGCTGTGCGCTTCCGTCTGAAGTTTGCAACGATGCCCTCATCACCCCCTGCGGACTTCACAGATAGGGAAGGTCACAATCGTTGCAATTTCAACGATTTAACGTACCTGACACCACTCGTTCACCCGCCGGACCGCATGGGCCGAGACATGGCGCAGCCACCGGTGATAGCGTGAATCACGTATTCCAAACGAACATTTTTGACGTTCCGTCATGAGGAGGCAATCACATGGCCAACGAGAAGCTCATCGAAGTTGACAGCTCGTGGTATTCCAAGTCCGCCGAGGAGAAGACCGCCCACGCCAACGAGGTGGCCAAGTCCTTCGGCATTCCCGACAGCGCCCTGGTTGAGGTGGAGGCCTACAAGGCCGAGCTCTCCAAGCACGACGCATGGGACCTGCCGTTCCTGGGTTACGTGAACGAGGACGGCTACGGCTTCGCCTACGTGCCGGACGCAGCGAAGGCCACCGACGGCTGGGACGCGCACGCCGCGTTCAAGAACCTGTCCGAGGACGGCAAGACCGCCTTCGCCATCCGCATGCTCTTCACCCACCGCGACGTGGGCCGCGCCGGCGCCGAGATGTTCCTGCGCATGAACCGCAACTTCACCATCCGCCGCGAGGGCGCCGCCTCCGCCAAGTACGCCTGATCGCATCACCGCTCGTCCAATGAGCACGAGGGCCGGTTGCCGGGAACGAGACTTCCCGGCAACCGGCCCTTGCTTTTTCGCAGACGCCTGGCAGGCCGCCGCCCGCCGCTCACTTCCACACGGTCGCCTCGGGGAACCGGCCCTGAATCCACCGATCGGCCAGCTCGGGCCACACCTGCACGCACGTGAGGTTGCCCACACGGCCCTGGGGATCGTCGGTCTCCCTAGTACCCAGACTCGAACCGTGCATGCCAGCGGGAAACACGTGGAGCTCCACGTTCACGCCGGCGTCGATGAGCGCCTCGGCGAACAGCAGCGTGTTCTGCACCGGCACGGCGGCATCGGTCACCGTGGTCCACAGGAACGTGGGCGGCACGTCCGCCGTCACGTGCCGCTCGAGGGACATCAGGTCCAGCCAGTACGGGTCGTCCTTGCGCTCCGGTCCGAGCAGGTTGTTGATCGAGCCGCGGTGCGCGTATTCGCCGGCCGTGATCACCGGGTAGCACAGCAGCAGGCCGTTCGGGCGGATTTGCTCCGGCACGAAGCTGTGCTCGCGGATCTCCGCTCCGTTCCAGCGTTCGGCGAACAGCGCGGCCGCGTGCCCGCCGGCGGAGAAGCCGCACACCACGATCGCATTCGGGTCGATGTGCCACTCGTCCGCGTGGGTGCGGATGCGGCGCATCGCCTCCGCGGTCTCAAGCAACGCCACCGGGTAGCGCGAGGGCGCGCAGGAATAGTCGAGCACGAACGCCTGATAGCCGTAGCCGAGCATCTTCAGCGCGACCGGCTCCGCCTCGCGCGGCGAGGTGAGCGAGTAGGCGCCGCCGGGCAGGATGAGCACGGCCGGGCGCACCCGGTGCGGGTCCATCGCCTCGGAATTGTCGATCACGTAACCGCGCAGACGCGCCCTGCTGCCGTCGATGCCGTCGATCGTCTCGTCAAGAAACCGCATGATGCTCCTTCCGCCCTGCCGGGCGTGCCGTACGCCTCGCCGCGCCCGCCCCGCCCGGTCCGGTTCCGGGCCAGCCCGCGACGGCGCAGGCAACCATGTATTGGACAGCCACCAGTATTCCGGCCACCGGTGACATGCCGGCAAGTTTCCGCCCGTGCCCGCCGCGCATACCCTTGAATGGTCGTTTCCCGTCCCAAAAGACCGGAGGTTTGCCGCGAAATGCTCAGCGTGCTGGATATGTTCTCGATCGGCGTCGGCCCGTCGTCCTCGCACACGGTCGGCCCCATGCGCGCGGCGGCCGCATTCGCCGGCTCGCTCACGGACCGGGGGCTGCTGGACGACGTGGCCCGCGTGAAGGTTACGCTCTACGGCTCGCTCGCCTCCACCGGTCTGGGCCACGGCACGGACCGCGCGGCGATGGCCGGACTTGAGGGCGCGCTGCCGGAGAGCGTGGACACCGACGGTCTGCTGCACATCCGCGAGCGCGTGGCGCGCGAGGGGTCGATCCGTCTGGGCGGCAGGCATGCCGTACCGTTCGACTACGACCGTGACATCGCCTTCGAGCGCTGGATCACCCCGCGGCGGCATCCGAACGGCATGCGCTTCGAGGCGAGCGCGGCGGACGGCCGTCCCCTGGCGGACGACGTGTGGTTCTCCGTGGGGGGCGGATTCATCCAGCAGGGCGCGCCGGCCGATCTGGAGCCGGCAGCACCGGGACATGCGGCCTCGCCGGGACAGCAGGACAAGCCAGAGCGAACCGACGGCCCGGAACCGTCCGACGCAGGACCGACGGGAACGGAGACGCCGGCGGTCCCCTATCCCTTCTCCTCGGCGCAGGAGATGCTGGCGGTCTGCGCGCGCGAGGGGCTGTCGATCGCCGATCTGGTGTGGCGCAACGAGATCGCCATGCGTACGGGCGGATCGGAGATGCCGGTCGACGGGCACGATCCGCGGGCGACACGGGCGGCGGCCGATCTGCGCGCGTCGCTGCTCGCCGTATGGCGGGTCATGCGCGAATGCGTCCACCACGGCTGCACGAGCAAGGAAACCACCCTTCCCGGCGGGCTCGACGTGGCCCGGCGCGCCCCGAAGCTGTATGCCCGTTTCACGGCCGACCCGCTCGACCCGTCCAACCCCGCAGGCCCCGGCCATTCGCTGTCCGACCGGGCGTCCGCCGTGGAATGGGTGGACCTGTTCGCCCTCGCGGTGAGCGAGGAGAACGCGGGCGGCGGCAGGATCGTCACCGCCCCCACGAACGGCTCGGCGGGCATTATCCCCGCGGTGCTGCACTACTACTGGCTGTTCGCGGACGACCCGAGCGAGGACGGCGTGATCCGCTTCCTGCTCACGGCCGGCGCGGTGGGCATGCTGTTCAAGCGCAACGCGTCGATCTCCGGCGCGGAGGTCGGCTGCCAGGGAGAGGTCGGTTCGGCCTGTTCGATGGCGGCGGCGGGCATGTGCGCGGTGCTGGGCGGCACGCCGGCGCAGGTGGAGAATGCGGCGGAGATCGGCATCGAACACAATCTGGGACTCACGTGCGATCCGATCGGCGGTCTCGTGCAGATTCCGTGCATCGAACGCAACGCGATGGCCGCGAACACGGCGATCAACGCGGCGCGCATGGCCATGCTCGGCGACGGTTCGCACGTCGTCTCGCTCGATCAGGCCATCCGCACCATGAAGCAGACCGGCGCGGACATGATGAGCAAGTACAAGGAGACCTCGCAAGGCGGTCTTGCGGTCAACGTCGTCGAGTGCTGACCGATCCCCGCCGGGAAACACGGGCGTCACACAGGGGTGCCATGCTATCGGCCCGTGAGGGAGACAAGGAGCGCAATGAACGACCAGAGCAAGCATGTCAGGACCACGGCGGACCTGTTCGTCGAATGTCTCGTCAACGAGGGCGTACGCGTGATGTTCGGCATTCCCGGAGAGGAGAACATCCCGCTCATGGAGGCCATCGAACGCGACGGGCGCATCCGGTTCGTCCTGACCCGCCACGAGCAGGGCGCGGGGTTCATGGCCGCCACGCACGGGCACCTGACCGGCGAACCCGGCGTATGCCTGGCCACGCTCGGCCCGGGCGCGCTGAACCTCACGCTGCCAGTCGCACAGGCCAACGCGGGAACCACGCCGCTGGTGGCCATCTGCGCGCAGGGCAACGTGGGCCGCCTGTACAAGGAGTCGCACCAGATCGTCGATCTCGTCTCCGTGTTCCGTCCGCTCACGCAGTGGACGAGCATGGTCATGACCCCGGAATCCGTGCCGGAGATGATCCGCAAGGCCTTCTCCATCGCCACGCGCACGCGCCCGGGCGCCACCTGCCTGATCCTTCCGGAGGACGTGGCCGAAATGCCCGCGCTCGAAGGCGCCAAACCGCTGCCGCTGCCCAAGCCGGTGCGGATCGTGCCCACGGAAGACACCATCGGGGAGGCCGTGGACCTCATCGCCGCCGCGAAGCACCCGATCATCCTCGCCGGCAACGGCGTGGCGCGCGGGCATGCGGAGAACCGCCTGCTGGCACTGGCCGAGCAGCTCAACGTGCCGGTGGCCACCACGTTCGAAGGCAAGGGCGTGATCTCCGACCGCATCCCGAACGCGCTCGGCGTGGTGGGCTTCATGCGCCACGACTACGAGAACTTCGCGTTCGACCAGGCCGATCTCATCGTGGCGGTGGGCTTCTCCATCCAGCAGTTCGACCCGAAGAAGATCAACCCGAACGACGACAAGACGATCATCCACATCAACACGTTCGCCGAGGACACGGACGCGCACTACTCCACGGCGCTGAACATCATGGGAGACATCGACGCGACGCTCGCCTCGCTCATCGCCGGGCTCAAGGCGCAGGGCGTACGCTTCGACGAATCGCACCCGAGGATCCACGAGCTGCTCACCGACGAATACACCTCGCACGCCACCGACGACGCGTTCCCCATGAAGCCCCAGCGCGTGGTGTACGACACCCGCCGGGCCATGGAGACCGACACGGACATCACGCTCGTGGACACCGGCGCCCTAAAGATGTGGATGGCCCGTCTGTACCCCACGTACTATTCGAACACCTGCGTGATCGACAACTCGCTGTCCACCATGGCGTGGACGCTGCCCGGCGCGGTGGCCGCCTCGCTCGGGCATCCGGGCCGGCCCGTGCTCGCGGTGATGGGCGACGGCAGCTTCATGATGAACGTGCAGGAGCTGGAGACGGCGGTACGCGTGGGCGCCCGCATGGTGGTGCTCGTGTGGGTGGACGAGGCGTACGGGCTGATCAAGTGGAAGATGGACATCCACGACGGCAGCCACGAGTACGTGGACTTCGGCAACCCGGACGTGGTGGAACTGGCATCCAGCTTCGGTGCGAAGGGTCACGAGATCACCGCGGCGGACGAGCTCTACCCGGTGCTGCGGTCCGCGTTGCGCTCCGGTTCCGGCGTGGACATCATCGCCTGCCCGGTGGATTACCGGGAGAACATGCGGCTCATCGACAAGCTGGGCGACATCGACTTCGGCTCCTGACCCCCCTCCCCCGCACACCCCGTTCGCCGGTTCTCTTCGCCGTCGCGCGGACCATGACCGACGGGGGTACGGCTCTGCCCGCTCGCTACGCTAGAATGGGGGCCGATCGAAAGGGTGGCGGCACAGTGGTTCGACATGCGAGGCAACGGGGACGCGCGCGCGACGGCGAGAGCGGCGAAGACGCGCGCGGAAAGGCAGGCGGATCGCGCGCGAAGGAGTCATGGACGCCCACGCCGTTCGACGAGGCGACCGACATCTCCGACGTGGCCCGCACGCAACGTTCCCTGAGGCGTCAGCTCATCGCGATGCGCATCATCACCATTCTGCTGCTGCTGGCCGCCGTAGGCGTGGGCGGCTTCCCGCTGGCGTTGCAATACCAGTCGCAGTCCAGACTCGCCAGTACCGCGCAACAGGCCGAATCCAAGGTGATGGGATGGCCGTACCCGCAGGCTGAGCTCGCATTCGAGGCCGCGCAGGCGTACAACCGCAGGCTCGCCACGTCCGGCCAGCCTGTGATGGGCGAGGCGATCGACCCATTCACCGCGGCGGCGGGCGGCTCCCAGGCACGCGAGGAGGATTCGCAGGCCAGCAAGGACACGGAATACCAGAGCCTGCTCGATGCAGGCAGCGGAGTGATGGGCTCGATCGTGATCCCGAAGATCTCCGTGGACCTGCCGATCTACCACGGCACGTCCGAGCGCGTACTCGCCTCCGGCTCCGGTCACCTGTATGGTTCCAGCCTGCCGGTGGGCGGCACGGACACGCATGCCGTGCTCACGGGTCATCGCGGTCTGGTGGAGGCGCTCATGTTCACGCGTCTGGACGAGATGCAGGTGGGCGACTACTTCTACGTGAAGGTCATGGGCGAGACGCTCGGCTATCAGGTGGACCGGATCACCGTGATCGAGCCGGACGACACGAGCCAGCTCAAGATCGTCCCCGGCGAGGATCGCGTCACGCTCATGACCTGCACGCCCTACGGCGTGAACACGCACCGCCTGCTCGTCTCCGGCGTGCGCGAACCGATCCCCGCGAAAATGCCGGACATCGCGGACACGCCTAAGGACACGCGCCTGTGGACGGCTGTGGCCACGGCCGTGCCGCTCCTGCTCGGCCTGCCGTTCCTGTGGATCCGCCGGCGTCCGTGGCGGCGCATGCGTCACGGCGCATGGTGGCCGAGGAGACTGTAGACGCTCCCCTGCGTATCATGACGCAGCGCGGCGTGGCGCGGGATGCCGGAAACCCCGTTCTTTGCCACAATGGATGGTGACCGCGCTCGAAGCCGTTCGATTCGGAGCACGAGGCGAAGGAGGTTCGTTCGCATGACCGGTTCTTCCGCAAGGGTTTCCGCAGGCTCCCCGCAGCCCGCCGCCATGCCCGATTGGGTGCGCTACGGCATCTGGTGGCACGTCTACCCGCTGGGCTTCGTGGGTGCGGACATTCGTCCGGACGGCCCGCGCACGTTCCGCGGCCGGGGGCTCGACGCGATCGCCGACTGGCTGGACTACGCGCGCGATCTGGGCGTATCCGGACTGCTGCTCGGCCCGATCTTCGAATCCTCCACCCACGGCTACGACACGCTCGACCACTTCCACGTGGATGTGCGGCTCGGCGGCGACGAAGCCTTCGACCGGCTCGCCGAAGCGTGCCGCGACCACGGCATGGCTCTGGTGCTCGACGGCGTGTTCAACCATGTGGGATGGCACCATCCGGCCGTGCAGGATGCGCTCGCCGGGCATACGAACGGCCCGTGGGCGGGGCTCGTGGCCACGCATCCCGGCGCGGACGGCCGGCCCGAGCTCCGCGTGTTCGAAGGGCACGGCGATCTGGTGGCGCTCAACCATGCGGACCCGCGAACCGCGGACTACGTGGCGCGCGTCATGAACCATTGGCTCGACCGGGGCGCCACGGGCTGGCGGCTCGACGCGGCCTACGCCATCGACCCCGCGTTCTGGCGGCGCGTCCTGCCGGCCGTGCGCGCAAGGCACCCCCATACGTGGATCTTCGGGGAGGTGATCCACGGCGACTACGCGGCGATCGTGCGCGACTCCGGCATGGACTCGGTCACCCAGTACGAGCTGTGGAAGTCGATCCGCAACAGCATCGCCACGGAGAATCTCTTCGAGCTGGACTGGAATCTCACGCGGCACAACGCATTCCTGGATGCGTTCACGCCGCAGACGTTCATCGGCAACCACGACGTGACGCGCATCGCCTCGGCAGTCGGCGCGCAGCGGGCCGTGCTCGCACTCGCCGTGCTCATGACCGCGGGCGGCGTGCCGAGCGTCTACTACGGCGACGAACAGGCGTACACAGGCGTCAAGGAGGACCGGCTCGGGGGCGACGACGCCGTACGCCCCGCCTTCCCCCACTTCCCCGCTGACCTTTCACCACTGGGCGCATGGATGTACCGTGCGCATCAGGCGCTCATCGCCCTGCGCCGGCAACACCCGTGGCTGGTGAACGCACGCACGGAGAAGCTGCTGCTGGAAAACCGCCGGTATCGCTACCGGTCGGTCGGGGCCGGGGAAGGCGAGCAGATCGTCACGGAGCTCACGCTGGGGCCGACGTCGTCGGTCACGATCACCGATCCGGCCAGCGGGCGCACACTGTACCATTTCGCGGGCTGACCGGGCGCACGGCCGGCCGACGCCCGGTCAGCGGATCAGGAACACCATGACGATGATGAGCGCGAAGCCCGTCAGGTCGGTGGGCGTGAACACCGCGGCCGTCCACCACACCGCGGACACGGTCGCCATGACCGGCTCGACGGTGCCGAGCATGGTGGCGCGCATCGGACCGGCCTTCGCAGAGCCGACGAGGAACAGCCAGAACGCGCCGAACGTGCCGCCGACCACGGTGAACGCGATGAGCCCCCATCCGGCCGCGTCCAGCGGGGGCACGGACGACCACGGGCGGACGAACGGCAGCATCGCCAGTCCGGAGGCCACGAACATGATGCCGTTGACGGTGAAGGCGCCCCACCGGTCGATGAGCTTCAGCGGCATGATGGGCAGCGCCGCGGTGGACAGCGCGTTGACGAGTCCCCACGCCAGTCCCGCGGCCGGCAGACTCAGCGTGCCGAGATTGCCGCCGGTGGCGATGAGCATCACGCCGATGAGCGCCAGCGCCACGCCGACCGTCTCGCGCGCATGGGGTCCGCGCCGGGAACGCACGCACGTGTACAGCAGCACGAACAGCAGATTGAGCGCCTGCAGCACGGTGGCGGTGCCGGAGTTCGTGGCGTTGATGGAATTGAGATAGGCGACCTGCACGAGCAGCACGCACACGAGTGCGCTGGAGAGGAAACCTGGCCAGGAGCGCCGGTCCCGCACGGCGCCGGCGAGCAGCCGGGGCGTGGCCGCGGCGGCGCAGGCGAGGAAGATCGCCCCGGCGGCGAGCTGGCGCACGCAGGCGATCCATTCGGGACTCAGGCCGTAGGCGTCCATGAGGATCTTGGACACGGTACCGTTGACGCCCCACAGGGCGCCGCCGAGCAGCGTGAGGACCGAGCCGATCAGGATGCCGCGCGGGGTGCGTTCCATCGTCGCCCGCCGTTCCGTACCGTGACTCCCCGCCGTACGCTCCCCTGCTTTGCGCTCCTCTGCCCGGTCCGTGGATGCCGCCTCGGGTGCCCGCCGGTCCGTCGTCGGCCGCATGCCGTCCTTCATCGCGCTCCTCGCCTTCTCGCCTCGTTGCAGCCGCCATTATAACGAATTCCGGCCCGTCCGCCGCCCCATACACGCCCGATGCACGTCCGGCGCACGCCCGCATGGCGCAATGCCGCCGGACGGAAACAGGCCGCTGCGACTAGGCTGGGATGATATTCGAGGAACCATCGCCGAAGGAGCGCACATGAATCCGCCGATCGTCGTCCGTCAGACCGTGGGAGCCGCATCCGGCCCGCTGCTGCTGGTGCACGGGGGCGCCGGCTCGTACGGTCCCAACTCCACGCCGGAGTGCCGGGAACGGGTCGAACGCGACCTTCGCCGGGCGTTGGAGGCCGGATGGGCGCTGCTGGCGCAGGGTGCCCCGGCGGCGGATGCGGTGTGCGCGGCAATCCGCGTCATGGAGGACGCCGAGGAGTTCAACGCGGGCCGCGGCGCGGCGCTGACCAGCGAAGGCCGGGCGCAGATGGACGCATGCCTCATGACCGGAGCGGACGGCGAGGCAGGCGCGGTGGCCGGCGTGACCGTGGCGCGTCACCCGATCGACGCCGCGCGCGCCGTCAAGGAGCGTACCAAGCACGTCCTGTTCGCGCATCCGGACGGCGGCCAGCTTGCCGCGTGGGGCGTTGAGACCGAGGATCCGGCGTACTTCGTGACCGAGGCGCGGCGGCGTTCGCTGGCCCGCGCGCAGGCGGAGGGCGACGAGTGGGAGAAGCACGGCACGGTCGGCGCGGTGGCGCGGGATGCGGCCGGGCACGTGGCGGCGGGCACGTCCACCGGAGGCATCACCAACCAGCTGCCCGGGCGCGTGGGCGACTCGCCCCTGCCGGGCTGCGGCACGTACGCGGCGGACGGTGTGGCCGCGGTCTCCTGCACGGGCATCGGCGAGGCGTTCATGAAGGAGGTCGCCGCGCACGAGGTGGCCGACCGCATGCGCTTCGCCGGTCAGTCCGCACCGGACGCCGCCGCGGCCGCGTTGGACGGCGTGGCACGGCACCATGGCGACGGCGGCATGATCGTCGTGCCGGCGCAGGGTTCCGGCGTGTTCGCCTTCAACAGCGAAATGATGAACCGGGGCTGGATGGACGCGTCCGGCTCGGGCGTGGAAGCCTGAAGGAGGGCCATCATGGCGACCGCACTGATCACCGGGGCGACCGGCGGCATCGGCCGCGAACTGGCGTTGCTTGCCGCGCGAGACGGCTACGACCTGATCCTTACGGCCCGCAGCGAACGCCGTCTCGCCGCCGTGGCGCAGGCCATCGCACGCGACTGCGGCGATCGCGTGCACATCACGACCATCGCACTGGACTTGGCCGAACCGGACGCGGCCCGGCGGCTCCATGAGCGCACGGCGGCCGCAGGGCTCGCCGTGGACGTGCTCGTCAACAATGCCGGATTCGCCGAATGGACGGGCTTTCTGGACGCCGACTGGGAACGTCAGCGCGCGATGATGCAGGTCAACATGGCGGCGCTGGCCGAACTCTCCTACCGCTACGGTCGGGACATGCGAGCGCGCGGACACGGCAGGATACTCAACATAGCCTCGGTGGCCGCCACCATGGCCGGCCCGTACATGGCCATGTACTTCGCCACCAAGGCGTTCGTGCGGTCGCTCGGCGAGGCGCTGGCGTACGAGCTGCGCGGCACGGGCGTCACAGTCACCACGGTCTGCCCCGGACCCACCGTCACCGGGTTCGAGCAGGCGGCGCACATGTCCGGCCGCAACTTCTTCACCATGACCCGCCCGGCCTCTGCGGCCTCGCTGGCCCGGTTCGCATGGCGGCGGACCATGCGCGGGTCCGTGCTGAGCTACCACGGGCCGACCGCGAAGGCCGGCGCGTTCGCCGAACGTGCACTGCCCCGCGCGTTGAACAGGCGGATCGCCGCGTTCATGAACGGCGGGAATCCGGGAAGTCGGCATTCCCGCGGTCGGCGCGGGCAAATCAGGTAAACCGCGCGGGCGCCGCCGGACCGGGCATTACGATGGATGCGGCAACAGCAACGACAAGGAGATCAACGACGATGAAGAACGTCCTGTGCTTCGGCGATTCCAACACCTTCGGCACCGATCCGGCCCGTCCGGGTACGCGTCACCCGTTCGACGTGCGCTGGACCGGCCGTCTCACCGAACTGCTCGGCCCCGATTGGCGTGTGATCGAGGAAGGCATGGGCGGACGCACCACGGTGTTCGTCAATCCGCTCGAACCCAAGCGCGACGGCATCGGGGCCCTGCCGATCGTCCTGCAGTCGCAGCGGCCGCTGGACTACGCGATCGTGAGCCTCGGGACCAACGACCTCAAGGAGATCTTCCACGCCTCCCCGCGCACCATCGCGGCCGGCGCGGCCATGGTGTGCGACGCGATCCTCGACTACCCGTACGGCGGCTGCGGACCGGCCCCCAAGGTGCTGCTCGTCTCGCCCATCCACGTGAAGCCCGGCATTGCGGAAAGCCCGTACGTGGGGTTCGCCGAGGACGCCGTGGAACACTCGCACCGGCTTGCGCGCTACTACCGTGAAGTGGCCGAGGAGCGCGGCCTACTGTTTCTGGACGCCTCCGAGGTGGCCGAACCGTCCGACCGCGACAAGCTGCACATGGAGGCGGACAGCCACGCCCGTCTGGCCCGGGCCATAGCGGACGTGCTGCTGGCCGACGCGCGCTGAGGAGATCGCACGCCGAGTCAATTGCACGCCGCGGCAACCATGCGTTGAGCTCGCCGCAATGCAAAGGCCGCAACGCAAAGGCCCGGCGTCCCCTGCCGATTGGAAGGGGACGCCGGGCCTTTACCGTACGCACTGCTACCGTTCAGCGCACGCGGAAGGGCGCGCAGGCAACTCGGATTCAGCGCACACGGAAGGGCGCGCGCTTGGCAAACACCTTGCCGCGGTGGCGGCGGGGACCGGCGTTGCCGTCACGCCGGCCGCTGCCGTACTTGGCTGCCATGCGGCGCTCGTGGCGCTTGACGTCCTCCGAGCGTTCGTCGCGCACGATGCGGTTCTCGTCATGGCGGTGGATGCGCTTGCCGTAACGCTCCTCGCCATCACGGGAGCCCTTGCGCATATCGGTACGCGAATCACCGCGGGAATCGGAACGGGAGCCGTTACGCTCCGAACGGCCGCCGCGGGACCGATCCTCGCCGCGATCGGCGCGCGCGAATCCACGGTCGTTGCCGTGACGGCGGTGCGGCGCCTTCCATGCGGGCCGGCGCTGCGGTTCGCCGTGTCCGGCTTCGCCATCGTCATTCCGGTTGCGGGAGCGGGCGTCCTCTGCCGTCTTCGACGTTCTGACGCGCGGCTCGTGACGGTGACGGCGACGGGACGGGCTCATCGCACGCGCATCGTCCTTCGGCAGGTGGCGCAGCGCCTTGGCCTCGGATTCGGTCTCATCACCAGTGGTGGCCGCGGACTCGGCATCGGCTTGCACACCGCCCGCAAAGTCGCCGATGCTCAGGGCGTCGAACGACCGTGCGTCGGCGGCGAACTCGGCCTGATCGGATGCGGCCGCCGTGCGCTCGGCACGCTCAGCGCGCTCGGCGCCACGCCGCTTGCCGCCGAACTTCTTCGCCGGCTTGGCGGCCTTGCCCTTGCCGCCGCGCCCGCCCGCAGCATTGCCGCCGCGATCGGCGCGCCCGGACTGGGCACCCCCGAGGGTCCAGCCTTCGACGAGCTCCGCGCGTTCGCCAATGAGCTCCAGCACCTCCGGGGAGTCGGGGCGGACCGCAACGGACTTGACCACGATGCCGGCCTCGTGCAGCATGCGGCGTGCCTTGCGCCGCACGTCCGGCGTCACCAGCGTCACCACATCCCCGGAGTGCCCAGCGCGCGCGGTGCGCCCGGACCGGTGCACGAACGACTTCGGGTCCTCCGGCGGGTCCACCTGCACCACGAGTTCCACGTTGCTTACGTCGATGCCTCGCGCGGCCACGTCGGTGGCGACCAACACGTTCACCTCGCCCGATTCGAAGGCATTGAGGTTGCGGTCGCGCTGGTTCTGCGAGAGGTTGCCGTGCAGTTCCGCGGCCGGGATGCCGTGATGCGTCAGGCTTGTGGCGAGCTTCTTGGCCTGGAACTTGGTGCGCGTGAACAGGATGCGCCGGCCCTTGCCGGATGCGAGCGCACGCACCACCTCAGGCTTGTCCGACTTGTCTACCTCGAACACGTGCTGGGTCATCGCACCGTCCACGGCGGTCGGCTCGTCCACGCTATGGGTCTTGGGGTCGCGCAGGAACTCGCGCACCAGATCGTCAATGCCATGGTCGAGCGTGGCGGAGAACAGCATGTGCTGCGCGTCGGGGCGGATCTGCGAGAGCAGGCGGCGCACCGGCGGCAGAAAGCCCATATCCGCCATCTCGTCGGCCTCGTCGATCACCGCGATCTCCACGGCGGAAAGCGTGAGCATCTTCTGGCGCAGCAGATCCTCGAGGCGGCCCGGGCAGGCCACCACGATGTCCGCGCCGGCCTTGAGCTCGCGCACCTGACGGTTCTGCTTCACGCCGCCGTAGATGACGGTGGCCATCAGGCCGGCCATGCGGGCGAGCGGGTCGAGCACCTCGTTGATCTGGTTGGCCAGCTCGCGCGTGGGGGCGAGAATGAGGCCGCGCGGATGCGGCGTGAAATCACGCCCCTCCTCCACGCGTTCCTCGAGATGGCGGTGGTACACGTTCTTGAGACGCTTGCGGTATTCGGCCATGGTCAGGTCCGGGGTCACGGTGACCTCGCACAGGCGGGCGGCGAGCGGAATGCAAAAGGCGAGCGTCTTGCCGGATCCGGTGCGGCCGCGGCCCAGGATGTCGCGCCCGTTGAGGGAGTCGGGAAGGGTGTCCGCCTGGATGGGGAACGCCTCGGTCTTGCCGTCGGCGGCGAGCACGCGCAGCAGCGGCTCCGGCACGCCGAGTTCGGCGAAGGTGATGGAATGGTCGGGGTCGGTCGCCCCGAACGGTAACGTATCGGTAGTGGGCACAATGGCCTTTCATGTCAAGAATGTCAGCAAATTCGCGCTCATTGCGCAAACCTCACAAGTATAGCGTGAAGGCCCGATCTTCGGCGCGTCGCGCCCGCACACTGTCGCTCGGACCGCCCGCGGCGGACGACGGGCCGAGCTACCATCGACCGTTAAGGACGGGAGGCCCGAGCATGAAGACCATCGGCATCGATCTGAGCAAGTTCAACGGACTGACCTTCTACGACGACGCCGTCCGGGAATCAACCCCGAACCCCGTATCGTTCCTGCCCGACATGGAGTCCGTGCAGCGCACGGTACTGGCACGCATGAAGGCAGGCAACATCACCGAAGCGGAGTTATCCAGACTGTCGGGAACGTCCGAAACGACGGTCCGCAACATGCTGGGCCGCCGTCCCGTACGGATACGCGACGCGGATCGCATATTCGCCGCACTGGACATCCGGACCGAAACCTATCCGGCCGAATACGCGGGGGCCTCCCTATGAGAACCTTGCATGCATGGCAGAACGACCGTCACATCGGCGTCTTCACCGAGGAATCGGGAGCCATTTCCTTCGCATACGATTCCGCGGAGGACGGGCTGCCGATCAGCCTCAGTCTTCCCCGCCGCGGAGGCTGGGGCGGGGATGCGCCCGCAAATTTCCTTGACAATCTTCTGCCCGACAACCCCAACGTCCGCGAGGCCATGAGATCGCGTCTGCATACGGAATCCACGGACCCGTTCGACCTTCTTGAGGGAGTCGACGCAACCGGAGGACTCACCTTCACCAGCACCGAGAACTCACCCGTCGCCGCAACGATTATTCGCAGAGCCGACGACGACGAAATCGCCAACGACATCGACCGCATTGGCCGCCTCCGCAACTACTGGTGGGACGAACAGACCCCGTGCAGGTTCTCGTTGGGCGGCTCACAGGGCAAGTTCACGCTGACCATGATCGACGGGCACTGGTATTGGCCTTCCGCGTCTCTGCCGTCAACGCATATCGTCAAGCCGTCGCCCGATTCCCTTCCCGAGCTGCTTCAGGTGGAGACCGCCACCATGCGGCTTGCCGAATTATGCGGTTTGCCGGTGCCCGAGCATGGCGTTCTGTCCGTCGAGGGCAGGGAGGCATATCTCGTTGAACGGTTCGATCGCCGGATCGAACGGGGACGGATCCTGCGCATTCGTCAGGAGGACTTCCAGCAGGCGATGGGTCGCCCCGCCCGCGAGAAATACGAGCCTACCGTCGACGATTGCCTTGACCTGCTGCTCGGCGCGGACCCGAGTCAGAGATTGGCTTGGCAATGGATGGAGCGGCTCGCGTTCAACGTCTCCTCCGCCGACAGCGACGCCCACGCAAAGAACTATTCCCTGCTGCTCGATCCCGGAACGGGACTCCGACTGTCACCGGTCTACGATGCGGTCGCCACACGCTTCTGGGTCCAGTTCGATCAGGAACTCGCCATGCCGTTGGACGAGGACGCCCAGTTCGCGGAATGGACCGTCCCCAGCCATTGGGAGGCGCTGGCCGAACGGCATGGCATGGACGGGGAACGCGCAGCAGACATGGCCCGGCACATGGCTGGTCTGGTACTGCATAACATGGATACCGCTCTCGCTGACTGCGAGCCCGCAGTCAGCGATCGTCTCAAGACCTGCTGGGCCAAGGCCAACGAATCGATCCGACCCATCGCTCCCAAATGAGGCGGAGCCGGTTCCTATGCCCCATCGTGGTCCGGTTTCATTGTGTGTGATCCAGCCGACGATGAGATGCCTTGGCGCATCCGCCCGCCTTACCGGTAGTTGCGCTCGATGAGGACGTCCGAAACGGTGAGGTTGGCCTCGTTGACGAGGTTGAACAAAATCACCCCGGCCAGCTCGGCGGAACTCATGAACGTATGCTGCTTCTCGGTCGACACGTAATCGTGGCTGTCGCGGTAGAAATCGGTGTCGATGCCACCGGGGTACCGGATAGAGCCCACACTCCCACGCCACGTAAACAATACATTATGGCCCAATGCGTATTGATCCTCGCAAGGTATAACTGTCAATACTCATTGGGCCACACTACAGCTAAATATGATTAATACAGTTCAGTGGTCACCACATTATTTTTGATCTTTGCCCGAACTCCGCCGGTCTGAGTCCATAATGAAACCCACTGATTACCAAAATAATTAAATTTTGCATATCCTTCCACAATAGCAGGATACCAAACAGTCTCGTAACGTCGAGGAATGTTGATCCTTTCATTCTCTATTCCAGTAAGACGCCCCCTAACAACAAGTCCCCATGTGTTTACCACTCTGGTATAACTACCCGAAGGCGCGAGCTCCATGTAGTACTCCATATAAGCAAGTCCATTTTCTCCCCATACGCGCCAAACGCCGGACAGCGAACGGGACAAGGCGCCAACTGGCTCAGCACCAAAACGGGCAACATTACCATCAGGCAAAACAATCGTTTTTTCATGAGGCCTTCGATCATCAAGGTCAAAAGACAAAGATGCTATTCCGACGGTCTCAGCATTGCCTGATGATTCCAAGGCAGACGCAGGCGCGGACCACATCATCATGGACATAATCAACGCGCATAAAAACGCAACAGCTTGAGTAAATTTTTCACGATTCGCTCCTTTGCGAGATCATATAACCACTACAGATCTTGAATAACCGACTTATCGACGTCATTGACATTCCGCGACCGAGCACATTTCATTGCGCGCAACCATCGAAACAGAACGTAAATGACTGCAACAACAACACCCACGCACACGGCGATGGTCACAACGGCGAAGACAATCATATCGGGTGAGATGTTCATCTTTCCTCCTTTTCCTTGCGATACGCGGCAATCAGGGTCCGGGCCGCATTCACGTCCATGCCGCCGTCAAGCGCAATCTGCTTGATGAGGGCAATATATGCGTCCTCGCGCGAACCGTCGAGCGCCTGGATCCTATCGATGACGCGATCGAGGCGAAGCCTGATCGTCGGATACGACACGCCATACGCCTTGGCCATCGCCTTCAACGACCCGGAAGCCAGAACAAACCGCTTCACGAAGACAAGATCCTCATCGCCCAGTTCCGTCACCCACAGCGGCATATCACGAGCCATTCAGAAAATATTCACCTTCTTTCATGCGATATTGAATTTCTATTTTCACTTTCTTGAGTTATATTTCAATAATATTAAACTTTGTCCTGTCTGTCAACTCCATGCAAGCCTTCGTCTCAAAGCCCTCGCAGCGCCCCCCCGGCCGCGCATCCGCCCGCCTTACCGGTAGTTGCGCTCGATGAGGACGTCCGAAACGGTGAGGTTGGCCTCGTTGACGAGGTTGAACAAAATCACCCCGGCCAGCTCGGCGGGACTCATGAACGTATGCTGCTTCTCGGTCGACACGTAATCGTGGCTGTCGCGGTAGAAATCGGTGTCGATGCCACCGGGGTACACGCCCACCACCTTCACGCTCGAACCCTTGTATGCGGCCTTGAGGCTTTGCGTGTAGCCCCTCTCCCCCCATTTGGCGGCGCAGTACACGGACTCGTTCGGATTGCCGCGCGTGGCAGCGGTGCTCATCACGTTGGCGATCTTGAGATCCTGCTCCTCGCACGCCTTGAGCGTCTCCACGCTCCACAGGATCATGCCCTTCAGACCCTTGAGGCAACGGTCCACGTCCGCGGCCCCGTACGCCGTCGGCGCCTTGAACGAGGGCTGGCCGGCGTTGTTGACGAGCAGGTCCACGTGCCCGAGACGGGAGACGGCGGCGAGCGTGCTCTTGGCGAAGATCTCGTCGGACACGTCGCCCACGTACGCCTGATACGAATCCGCGGGAAACTCCTTGGCGAGCTCGAGCTGGCGCTCCTCGTCGAAGTCGACGCCGGCCACGAACCAGCCGCGCTCGATGAGCTGGCGCGCAAGCTCGTAGCCAAGCCCTCTGGCACTGCCCGTCACGATCGCCATCGCCTTGCCGTCCGCATACCTCATGGCCGCCTCCCTGCGTCGCCCTCCGCGGCCGCCTGACTGGTCCGCCGCGCGTTGCGCCCAGTGTATCGAACCGGTACGACGCCGCCTATGGAGACTCCGCTTTTCGCATGATCGGTCCAACCTGCATGCCTTTCCGCGCAGCTTGGACCGATCATGCGGAAAAACAGCCCTTCGGAGGCCGATTCTTCACTCGATCGGTCCAAGCTGCGAATTAGGGGGCACAGGTTGGACCGAATGGAAGAAACGGGCGGACGGGCGAAGCACGAGCACGAGCACAAGCACGGACAAGGAGCACGGGCTGGACCGCATAACCTGAGCACAGGCAACGAGTATTGGCACCGCCGCGAGCGCGAGCACTGCCCCCGGCAGCACGCGGTCAGGGCATACACTGGAACAGTCACGTACATACGGCATTCAAGGAGCAATCATGACCGCACTCGTTCTGGCATTCCACCCGCAACTCCACGCCACGTCCCGCATCAACAAGGCGCTGGCCGAAGCCGCCCGGGCCGCCGGCGCCACCGTGGTGGACGAATACGCAGCCTACCCGCAGCTTCAGGTGGACAAGACGGCCGAGCAGGCCCGCGTGGATGCGCACGACCGCGTGGTGCTGCTCTTCCCGTTCTACTGGTACAGCGCTCCCGCCCTGCTCAAGCAGTGGGAGGACGGCGTGCTGACCCCGGACTGGGCGTACGGCAACGGTCATGCCCTCGTAGGCAAGGAATTCCAGGTGGCTGTGTCCACCGGATCCCCGGCCGAATCCTACACGCCGGAAGGCAAGCACCACGTGACCATGGACGAGCTGCTGAGCCCGTACGCCACGATGGTCCATCACGTGGGCGCCACGTGGGTCAAGCCGTTCATCGTACCGGACGCCAACAACGTGACCGACGAGCAGCTGGCCCGCTACGCCGCCGACTTCGCCGCACAACTCTGACGTCTCCCCGGGCGAAGGGGCGTGTCCGACCGATCCCGCGGCCGCACCCCAGACGCCGCATACCCGAACCGCGCAGCACAATGCATAACTTACGGGCTGGGCGGACCGAAATCGTCAATTCACAGCACTATCGGGCCGTTTTTCGCCTGAATTTCGACCCGATAGCGCTGTGAATCCGGGATTTCGGTCCGCCCGGCCCGTATTTTAGCGCGCAGCAACCATCTCCCGCCGGAATAGACCGCCGGAGTCTGCCACCCCGCCGGCGCCAAACCAGCGGACAGCCGCCTACAGGATGTCCGGATCGTCCCTGTCGATGGTGCCGGTGGCCCGGCCGATCGCCTTAAGCCCGTGGTAGGCGACAAGCACCACGATCGTGCCGATGGCGATGCCGTTGAACTGCACGCCCTGCACGGCGAACGTGAAGTCCGCGATGCCGATGATCATCACGATGGCCGCGACCATGATGTTGAGCGGCTTGTCGAAGTTCACCTTGTTCTCCACCCAGATGCGCACGCCGATCATGCCGATCATGCCGTAGAGCAGCGTGGTCACGCCGCCGAGCACGCCCGAGGGGATGGTGTTGATGACCGCACCGAACTTCGGGCACAGGCTCAGCAGCAGCGCGAAGCCGGCCGCGCACCAGTACGCCGCGGTGGAGTAGACCTTGGTGGCCGCCATCACGCCGATGTTCTCGCCGTAGGTGGTGGTGCCGGAGCCGCCGCCGAAGCCGGCGATCGCGGTGCCGAGGCCGTCCGCGAACAGGGCGGTGCCCATCTGGGAGTCGTAGTCGCGGCCGGTCATCTGCGCCACGGACTTGACGTGGCCCACGTTCTCCGCCACGAGCACCAGCACCACGGGCACGAACATGGGCAGGATCGAGAAGTCCGCCTGCGGGGTGTGGAACTTCGGCAGGCCGATCCACGCCGCCTCGCCGATGGCGGAGAAGTCCACCTGACCGCGGAAGCATGCGTACACGTAGCCCACGAGCACGCCGAGCAGGATGTTGAGCCGGCCGATCAGCCCCTTGAACAGCACGGCCACGAGCAGCACGGCGAGCAACGTCACCAGAGCCGTGTCCATGCCCTTCTGCCAGTTGGACCACACGCTCGGGGCGAGGTTGAAGCCGATGATCGCCACGATCGCGCCGTTGACGACCGGCGGCATGATCACGTCGATCCACTTCGCGCCGGCGAAATGCACGGCCACGCCCACGAGCGCGAGCAGCAGGCCCGTGACGAGAATGCCGAAGCTGGCGACGGGAATGCCCTTGCCGGCGGAGGCCACAGCGGCAATGGGCGCGATGAACCCGAACGAGGAGCCCAGATAGCTGGGCAGCTTGTTCCTGTTGATGAGCAGGAACAGCGCGGTGGACATGGCCGTGAAGAACAGCGTGGTCGACGGGTCGAAGTGGGTGAGGATCGGCACCAGGAACGTGGCGCCGAACATGGCGATCACGTGCTGCGCGCCGATGCCGGCCGTGCGTCCCCATGTCAGTCGCTCGTCGGGCTCCACCACCTCGCCGGGTGCCAGCGTCTTGCCATCGCCGTGCAGCGCCCAGGAAAACAGATCGGACAACTATGTCTCCTTCCCTCTGCGCGCGGATCCGCGTACTCCATGCCGTTCCGCACATTCGGAGACATTGTAGCCGCTTACAGGTCCAGATGCGGGTCGACGGCGTGGACCACGTCCACCAGATCGCCATTGGACATGACCGGGCGCTGGAATTCGCGCCACGGCTCCACCTTGACCTCCCAGCGGCCGGTCTCCTCCACGTACACAGGTCGCGCGGTCTGCTCCCAGCGCACGCGCTTGGACGTGCGGCCGGTGTTCGGGTCCCGGCGCGAGTAGTGCAGGCAGGTGCAATTGGTGATGCGCCATTCGGGGGCGTCCGCGCGGCGCAGGAACTCCTCGTCCGACAGGTCCTCGAGGGTGAGCATGAGCGCGAGCATGAAGTCGCCGTGCGTGACGGCCACCACGGATTCGGCGTCCGACTTGCGGTTCAGGGAGGTGAGCATGTTGTGCACGCGGTTCTCCGAGACGTCCGCAATGGACTCGCCCGCCGGCGGACGCCAGTACAGCGGGTCGGTGGCCTTGAACATCCAGTTGCGGCTGTAGTTGGTGCGGAACTCGTCCTTGGTGATGGTGTTGATCTCGCCCCAGGAGCGTTCGCGCAGCGCGCGCGTCTCCTCCCAGCGGGCCTTGGGCAGGGCCATGGTGGCGGCGGTCTCGCGCGTGCGCACGTAGGGCGAAACGAGGTAGCGGTCGAACAGCTGCTGCTGGGCCACGAGCCATCGGCCGATGCAGTCGGCCTGCTTGCGCCCGGTGGCCGTGAGCCTCCAGGAGCGGTCGGGGACGGTGACGTTGTCCTGCGTGTACAGGGAGTTGTCGCCCTGCTCGCCCGCCTCCACGATCACGTTCGCCTCCGACTCGCCATGCCGGATCACATATAGGTCAAGGGGCATTCCCATGTTCGGTTATTCCTTTGTTCGGTTCCGTAACTCTTGCGTAGCTATCCCACCAACGTAACCCAACGTCCCGTCCGCTCGCGCGCAGTGTGCGAAGAATTCACCGTTCCGCCGCCCGCACGTCACCACGCAGGCGTCACCACGCGGCCGCCGGACCGCGTGCCGCCACCGGAGAGACCGCCGCCGCTCGCACTCACTCCGGCCACATGCCGGTCTTCGCATAGCGGTCGCGGTATTCCTTGGGCGTCATGCCCTCGGCCTTGCCGAACACCTTGGTGAAGTGGCTCTGCGACCGGTACGCCAGAATCTGCGCGATCTCCGCGAGTGAATACTTGGAGTACTTGAGCATGTTGCACGCGGCCTCCATGCGCTTGTCCGTGATGTACGCGGAGATGGATGAGCCGGTTTCGCGCTTGAACAGTTCGGACAGGTACGTGGGGTTGAGCCCCACGTGCTCGGCGAGCATGGCCACGGTGATCTTCTCGTGCAGATGGTAGTGGATGTAGTCGAGACATTCAACCACGGGCCGCGACTGCACGTCCTGCTTGGCGAGGTCGGCCATGGCCCAGGTGAAGAACGTCATCATGTCGGTGTGCAAGCGGCGCACCTCGTCCACGCTGCTGCAGCGGTCCATGTCTTGGATGTACAGGTCGGAGGCATTGTAGGCGTCCTCCTCGTCCATGCCGCCTTCGATGGCGAAGCGCGTGACGAGCGCGATCGACGTGACGAACAGGTATTTGGCATTGCGGACCGGGTCGTCGGATACATGCCCGTACAGGCCGGAGTCCCACATACGCACGCTTTCGCGGATGGCCTCCGGATCGCCGGCCTTCATGAGGTCGTATTGGCGCATCTCCTGCACGTAGGTGTGGTGGCGCACCCGATCCTCGCGCTGGATGAATTCGAGGTAGCGCAGTTTGGAATCGTCCACGACTGTCATGGCTTCCCTCCCCTGGCCGCAATCCTGCCTTTACGTAAATTTAACACTATCGATTGCTTTGCCAATGATTATACAAAAGATAAGAGCAAACCGGCATGCCAGCCGCGTGGCGCGTTTTCTATCATGGCAACTGCAACAAGGAAAAAACCGATGAGGAAAGGATAAGATCATGTCTGATGATGAAATGATGAACGCCATTCTTCGTTCTCGCATCTCCATGAGCGACCCGAGCGTCGCCACCTATGCCATGGCCCGCGGCATCGTCAAGGCCATCAAGCACATGCTGAACAAGTGATCTGCGGCATCCACTGACTTCTCGCGAACGGATCGACTGCCAACCATATCGGTCCGTTCGCATCCATGATTGAATTGATTCACCCGCCCCGCGCCGGCCTGTTCGGCGCGGGGCTTCTTCTATTCACACTGCATTCATCGCGGGCTGCGAAGTCGGGCGGCCAATCGACCGACCGACCCACCGCCTGCCGACCGCAGGCTAACCGATGGTGACCGGCGTACCCTTGGGCAACTGCTCGTGAATCCACTTCGCATCCGCCACCGTGAGCCGCACGCAACCGTGCGACGCCGGCTCGCCCAGCTTGACCGCCTCGGAGACGATGTAGTCCCCCGCCTCCTCGCGGGTGGGAACCGAGTGGAACAAGTACACGCCGGTGATGCGCGTCCAGTAGTCACCGCCCATATGGTCACGCGGCGTGAAGAAATGGTCCCCACCCTGACCGTTCGTGCGGAACGTGCCGTGCGGAGTGGTGTCGTTGATGCCGGTGCTGGCCACCATCTCGTAGACGGTCCGCCCCTCGGACTTCACATACACCATCTGATCCTTGAGGCTCACGTCCACGGAAATGTCCTTCATGCCGCGCAGGTCGGGCTGCACGCCGGTCGCATCCTGCCAGTTCGCGCGCACGCGATCCACCAGCGCCTGCCGCTGCTGCTTCGCCACGAGCTCGCCGTTCACCGCGGGGGCGGCCTTCCTGTCCAGCGCAACGGCCACGACGGCATGGCTTTGCTCCGCCGCCACCGCCTGCACTTCCCCATCCCGGTCGCCCGACAGTGCCGACAGCGCCACCAGACATGCCACGATGGCCGCCAGCGCCACGACCATGATCACCAGCAGCGTACGGTATTGCCTGATGGCATCCCAGAATTTGCGTGCATTCATGCTCTCGACTCTTCCCCTTGCTCCATCCCGACTGACGCACACATCATACCGCGTGCCTCCTACGCGCCGGGCGCCGGTCGCATAACCGGCCGACTTGCACTACCCCGGCAGGGAAAACGGCAACGTAGCTTTTCTTCCAAGAGCGTACTTACACGAGGCGATGAGCATTCTACGTTGCGCACCGGCTTCACCGCCCTGCGCCAAGACCGGTGGCGCGAAGCATTTTCCGAGTTGTGCGGTCGATTCTGCGGGACCGGCGAGATAGCCGCCGCGTAATTCCGGCGGTATTGCAGGGGCGATACACGGGGCAACCCGGGAAATCGACCGCACAACTCGGAATTACATGCCGCCGCCCCCACGGAAGGCCAGGACCCGACGTACGACCGGGCAACGCCCCGGCGCAGCACGGCGCAGACGCGGTTCGGCCGCCGCCCGGCATGGAGCCACATGCGGTTCAGACGCGCAACTCAGATAAGGATGCCGTCGCAGTGATCCACCTCATGCTGGATGATCTGCGCGGTGAAGCCCTCGAACGTTGCGGCATGCTCGCGCCACCTGCGGTCCCGGTAGGTGACGGTGATGCGCCGGTAGCGCATGGTCGGCCGTACACCGGCCAACGACAGGCATCCCTCCTCGGTGCGGTACGGTTCCGCCTTGGCGACGATCTCTGGGTTGAACATAGTCATCGGCCGGCCGGTTGCGTCATCGGCGAACACGATGATCCGCTTGGATACGCCGATCATGTTCGCGGCCATACCCACGCAGGCGTCCACGTGGGCGGCAAGGGTGTCCGCCAGATCGCGCGCCACGGGCAGATCGGTCTGCGCGGCGGGAGCGGAGGGCGTGCGCAGGAATGCGGGCGAGGTCATGATCGGTCGTTGCATAGGGATCCTTTCGATAAGCCGTACGGGGCGGCGGCTGACCGAGCGCCGGCCGGTCGCACAAACGCGCGGATGGCCAGCCGCCGGCCAGCCAAACAGCCGGTCAGCCGACGAGGAAGTCGAGCACGTTCATGCCGGTGCCGGTCTGGGCGCGGTACAGCTCAGTGTAGCCGCAGTTGCGGCAGCTCACGGTGATGAAGCGTTTGTTCTGAATGTCGAACACCTTGGCGAATCCGCCGCCGGTGGCCTGGAACTGATCGCTGTCGAACGAGGTGCATCCGCACTTGGCGCACACGTACTGCTGCTGTTGGGGCATTGGTCCTCCCTGACGCATTGCCTGACGTTTCGTCCATTGTCTCACGCCATGCACGAGAACATGCGGTTCAACGATTCAGCGATTCAGCGATCTGGCTGATCGTCGCTCCGGCACGTTCCTCGATCCGGTTCACCGCCTGCCCGAGCAGCAGGTTGCCCGGCACGGTGCCGATGAGGAACGCAAGCACGGCGGCGATCACCGCGGACAGCAGCGTCTTGACGACCCTGACGGCGATCTTGAACACCACGTAGGCCAGCACCGCGCCGACCGCAACGGTGATCACGCCCTTCGCTGCATCCGGCAGGGCACCGTACCACACGGCGAGGCGGTCGAAGGCGGACAGGTCGAGGTTGGACAGCGTTTCTTGCATGACTCAACCATGCCGGCCGCAGCGGACAAACGCTCAACGAGCCCGGTTTCGAGCCTTCCAGTCGTCCGCGGTGATGATGCGGAGCATCTCGTCATGGTATGCGTCAATGAGCGGGAAATACCGGTGCCTCGACTCGCCCACGGCCCTCATGCCGCACGCGGCCATCACGCGGCCCGACCGGTCATTCTCCACGTAGTGGGCGCCCCACACGGCATCCTTGCGCAGCGCATCGAACGCATAGCCGAGTACGGCGCCCAGTGCCTCGGACATGTAACCCCTGTCCCAGAACGGACGTCCGATCCAATAGCCCAATTCCAGCGCATTGCCGCCGAGGTACCTGCCGTAACGTTCATACGACGAGGAATCCGCTTCGCCGAATCCGTCAATATGCGAAAGCGGCTTCAGCTCGATACAGCCGACGGGCTCGTCGATGCCGACATTCGCCGCTGCAGTATCCGCAACGACGATGGCCCAGTTGTTCTCGGCGGAAAACACGTTACGGATCACATCCACGCTCTCTTCGAGGCTCCCGTGCGGAGGCCAACCGCACAACAATCCGATCTCCGGGTCGGAGGCATACCGGAACAACGAGGTGGCTTCGGCCATGTCATCGGCCTTCCACGGACGCAGTAGCAAACGTGCGGTTTCAATCGTCTCGCTCATTTGGACCTCCCGAACCGGCGGAATCAATGGCTCCGCATACTAACACACGGCATCTGGATATGACGAGACCCGCCCTCCTCATCCATCCTAGGGGAGCGGGTCCTGTTCCCGGCATGTCAGACTATGCGATGCAGTGTGTCACATTTCGTGTGTCAATGGCGGATTCCCGTGACGGATGACACGGGATTTGTGTCAACGGGATTGGCTTGATATCAGCCCTTGTTCACGTTGAACTTGAACTCAAGCCATATCGCCATACGGCATAGCCGGCCTTCACGCAGAGACCGGTTCTCCATGGGTGGAATACTCATACGAATGGTCATACAGGTATGTGGGAGAGATGTCGATGTCGCCGTTGCACCACGTCAGGACGCCATGGTCGATGCGGAAGTCCTCGAATGCCTTCTCGTCGCGCAACGGCGCGAAGGCCGGCGCATCATCGTACATTTCGGTGAAATCGCACAAACGCGTCTCACCGGTGGAGAACGTCACCAGCATGATGTGGTCGTCGGGGACACGTGCTGAGCGGATTTCCAACTCGCGAGAGGGCTCATCCGCATACAGGATGCCGTTCATCTCAAACATGATGGGCTTCCTTCCTTATGAAAGCGGCTTGATACGGTCGAACGGACGTCCGGACACCGCTTCGTTCCATGCCTTGTACAGCTCGTCCTCGTGCAGCACAAGCCACGCGACCACCAACTTGTACTGTTTGACGGGAAGGGAACCAGCCAAGAGCTCGCCGTCAATGCCGATGGAGGCTTTGAAGTCGCCATAGTACACATGGACGTGAGGCTTGTGATGCTCACTCTCATCCTGGTACATCATGCGAACGATGATTCCGAAGAACCGGCTCAGCTCCGGCATGTCCGCCTCCTATCCAGCTGCCTGCAGTATTGCTATGCCCTATCTTGAGTATATTTCCCAGCGGTGATGATGCGGAGCGCCGCTGCCATTGTCCAGTGGATCATTGCCTGTTTTTGAAGTAAGCGAAGAGTTGGTTGTCGTGTATGACGGTGATGGAGGTGGCGGCTCCGATTTGTGCGGTGATGAGGGCTGCTGCAAGCGAGGGCAGTTGGATGGCGGTCAGGGTGAGTGCGTTGGCTTGTCCGCTGGTCCAGCGGGCTGCGGTGTAGGTGATGGCGGTGGCCGTGAGGATTGCCGGCAGGGTCCATGCGAGGGTTTCGAGCGCGTTGGTGGCGAGGATGCTTGGGCGGGGTATCCCCATGTGCAGGTCATCGGCTATTTCGATGCGTCGCGCGCGTGCGGCCATGAGGGCAATGGCGAACGCGGCGATGGGCGTGATGAAGAGCATGATGCGGGTGATTCGCTGCCGGTAGCGAGTGTCGAGCTCGGGGTTGGTGCCGAGCATGGTGTTGGCTTGTTTGGTTTGGGTGGCTGGGGCTGCTCCGGGTATGGCGGTCGCGGTGGTGCCGAGCAGGTCTTCGGCGTCAGGGTTGGCGGGGTTGATGGTGGCCCAGCATTCGTCCCATTGCTGGCCGGCGTTGATGGGAGTGGGGGTGATGATCGCGTAGGCGATTCGTTGGTCGCGACTGTCGTCGGCCCACGGGAAGACCGCGCTGATGTGCATGACGCCTTGAGTTGTGGGCAGGTCGTCTCCTTCACGCACGTGGAGGGTGGCAGCGAGTTGGCTGGAAACCCATACACCGGGGTGGGTTTGCTGTGTCGCGCCGATGCCGAGCACGTCCGCGAGTCCCGGTGTGGCCTGCCAGGCGTCCAGAGGTGCGGATGGCATGGCTGTCAGGGTGATTTCCGCGTTGCTTTTGATAGCGCCGGCCGCTTGGATGGGATTCGTGGTGATGCCGCCCATGCTGCCGGTGGTTCGGGTGAGGTTGGCGCAGGTGGTGGGGTCGATTTGCTTGCTGCCGGAGATGATGCGGATGGCGGCCGCGCTGGTGTCCCATTGCCGGGATTCGCGCTGGAGGGAGATGATGCCGGTCAGGTCGAACACGGCGGCTCCCGTGGCGATGAGGGTGAGTATGGCGGCGCATGCAAGGGCGCGTGTGGTGCCGGTGGCGATATTGCGCCATGCTTCGGACAGGATGGCGGTCGGTTTCATCGTGTGTCGTCCTTGGTATTAGTGTCGGGGTTCGGATTGTGCCATGCGAGGTCGATGATGCGGGTGCATGCGGCCCGGGTGTTGGGGTCGTGGGTGGCGATGACGACGATCGCGTCGCCTTGCGCGAGTCCGGTGAGGGTGGAGTCGATGTCGTTGGCAGTGCGCTGGTCGAGTTGCGCGGTGGGTTCGTCCACGAGGAGGAGGTCGGGTTTGCTGGCGATGGCGCGGGCGAGCATGAGGCGTTGCGCCTCGCCTCCGGACAGTTCGCGGAACTCGCGTGCGGCGACTTTGGTCAGGCGGAACGTGCTCATGATGGCGATGGCCTCGTCCTCGGCCTGCGTGCGGTCGATACCTTGGCCGAGGAGTGGTTGGACGACGTGGTCGATGGCGGTGCGTCGCGGCATGCCGTGGGGGTTCTGGAACACCCATCGCACGCGGTTGACCCGACTGCGGCGGATGGTGCCTTCGGCTGGAGGCTCGAAGCCTGCGATAATGGACAGGAGGGTGGATTTGCCGGAGCCTGACGGCCCGCACAGTCCGACGGCCTCGCCGGTGGCGAGGGTGAAGTCGAGGTCGCGAAACAGCCAGGGGCCGTCCGCGAACCGGTGGCCCACGTGCTCGCCCGTGACCGACGGGTTTCCGTCGTCCGCAGGCCGCGCGGCGTCGGATGGTCGTGCCGGTGCCGGGTCCGCAACCGTTTCCGGTGGCAGAATGCTGGTGTTCATGCGTGTCTTCCTGTCAGTGTTGTGTCTCGGCGGGGCATTGTACGTCGTCGAGTTTGTGGCCGAGAACGACCTTGCCGATGACGTCGTCGGATTGCTCGGGTTGGATGAGCGTGGCTCCGAGCGCGGAGCCGATGACGGTGACGGGGACGGCCTTTTTGCCGTCGGGCGAGACGCAGGCGTGGGTGCCGTTCTGGCCGGTGATGGCGGAGGGCGGGACCTTGATCGCGTCGAGGGGCTGTTCGAGCGCGAGGGTGGCGGTTGGTTTCTTGCCGCCCTGGTCGGCGAGTGTGGTCTTGTAGCCGTCGCTGGCCTGGATCTGGTCGAGGAACTTCCGTTCGGAGATCCTGCCGTCGATCTTGCCGGTGTCGTCGGCTTCGATGCTGGTCTTGACACCGAAGAGCGTGAACGTGCGTTTGCCTTCCCTCAGGTTCGCGGGAGTAGGGAAGGTGACGGCGGACAGTTGTCCGCCGGTTTTCATGATTTCGGTTCCGTCCGTCAGGCTGGTGTTCAGTCCGGCCGTGCATTGGGTGGGTGTGGCGGTGGTTTGGGGTAGCCATGCCACGTCGGCCGGTCCGATCCTGCCGTCGGGTTTCGATTCGCCGGCTTGGGAGAGCATCTGGTTGACGCCGTTGGCGGTGCGCCATCCGTAGGTGCCGTTGCCTTCGGCGTTGTAGCCGAGGCGGGCGAGTTCCCGTTGCAGGGCGAGCACGTCGGGGCCGGTGTCGCCGGTTCCGATCTCGCGGTAGAGGGGCGTGTCGGTGTGCAGGGCGATGACGGGCTTGCCGTCCACGGACAGCAGTCGTTTGCCTGATTCGACCGTTTGGCCGGGCGTGCACAGGGTTTCGCTGACGGTGCCGGCGGCCCGTGAGGTGATTGGCTGTTCCGCGCTGGTTTCGAACGAGGCCTCGACGGTCCGTTCGTCGTCGAACCGTTGGCGGCTGGTCGCGACGGTGTCGGGGCTCGTGGCCGCGGCCAGTCCGTCGGGTGTGGGCGTGGGGATGATGAGGGCGGCGGCGAGCACGCCTGCGGAGAGCATGCCCAGTCCGGTCAGGATCAGCGGGGTCAGGATTCGTGTTTTCATGTGGTTGTTTCCTTTTGTCGGGATCCGGGTGGCTGTTCCGTCAGCCGATGTTGACGGCGAGGCCGGCTCCGGTGAAGCATGACTGGGCGGCGTCCGACGAGGCGTCGAACGGCAGTCCCTTGGACGTGCCGTCTCCGTTCAACGCGTTTTCGAGTTTGCGTCCGGTGTAGGAGTCGTCGACGAGGCTGCTTTTCTTCAGACATTCCACGGCGGTCTCGTATGGGTCGGCCAGAAGACCCGGATTGCCTTGCTGGAGCTGGTAGAGGGATTCGATGATCTTGCTGGTGCCCTCGGAGCAGGTGTTGGACGCCTCCATGTACTTGTTCACTTCGGCATCGGTCGACGGCACCGGTGTCACTCCGGTGGTCTGGTAGAGGCCGTTGGACAGTTTGCGGGTCTGTTCCTGCCATCCGTTCTCGGCCATGCATGCGGCCTGCTTGCCGTGCGCGGTCTCATAGTCCTCGGCGCTGATCTTGCCGGTCTTCTTGGCCCGTTGGAGCACGTCTCGCTCGAACTGGCTGAGCGTGTCCTTGGCGAGGTATTGGTCGAACAGGGCGCTCATGCTCGGCGCGATCCTCGCTCCCGATGACTGCGCGTCGCCGGTGTCATTCCCGCTCCAGGGCGTGGAGCAGGCCGTCAGCGAGACGAGCAGTCCCACGCAGGACAGCAGCGCGGCGGCCCTGCGCAGTGTTCCGTGCCGTGCGTTCGATGATGATGGTGTGGTGGTCATGATGGGGTTTCCTTTCGTCGTCCGGCGATGCGCCTTGGTTGCCGCGCCGCTCCGGAACTTGTGGCTGTCGCGTGTGTGTTATTTGGTGTTGAAGTCGGGATCGTGGTAGTCGGGCACCTTGGCCTGGCATTCCTTGATGGCCTTGTCCCGGTCCCCGTCCGTTGATCCCGAGGACACCGATCCCGAATCGTCGCCCGTCCACTGGAGCACGACCCAGTTGCCGTCCCAGATCTGCGCGGGCACTCCCGCCGCCGTGAGACAGTCGCGGTATTGTTCCGCGGCATGTTTCGAGGCCGGGTTCGCGCCCTGCGTCGCGTCGCCGCCCTGGCTGTCGGTCTTCGGTGTCGCGTCCTGCGACGTCGACGCGGACGACGCGCCGGATGACTGCGACGACTGCTGCTGGCTGCACGCCGACAGCGGCATGGTCATCATGGCGGCCAGTGTTGCGGCCGCCGCCAGTCTGAATATGGATGTGGTTCGCATGTGTTCCTCCTTTGCGGGATTCGCCGTTGCCGAGGCGATGCTTGACCCGACGGTTGCCGGACGATGCCCATTACAGCCGGCTCTTCGTGTGCGATGGGTGCGTGTCGCGCTCACCTAACGCACACCCATGCCGGGCACAATGGGGAACACGAAGGCAATCGCATGGAGGTCATGCGGGAGGAATCGGAGGCAACGGAATATGGCGAGGATTCTGATCGTCGAGGACGATGCCGACCTGTCGGCCGTGCTGGACGACTGTCTCAGACATGAGGGATACGTGACCGGCCTAGCCGGTACCGGCGTCGAGGCGTTGGATCGGCTCTCGCGGGAGGAGTACGACGTGATGCTCCTCGACCGCGACCTGCCCGTGCTCTCCGGCGACGAGGTCATGCGCACCGTGGACAGGCTGCGCATCCCCGTGCGCACGCTCATGCTTACCGCGGCCGGCAGCATCGAGGATCGGGTGCACGGTCTTGACCTCGGGGCAGACGACTATCTGCCCAAGCCGTTCGCCTACCCGGAACTCCTCGCCCGCATTCGCGCGCTCCTGCGCCGCGGCGACCAGGACGATACGCCCACCGTGATCTCGCGTGGACGCCTGTCGGCGGACACCGTCAGACGACTCGCCTACGCGGACGGCCAGCCGCTCGACCTCGCACCCCGCGAATACTCGCTTCTGGAGGAACTGCTGCGCGCCGACGGAGGCTGGATCAGCACACGCACCCTTCTCGAATCCCTATGGCCGTCCGAGGCACACGACCAGCCCGACCTCGTCAAGACCGCCGTGTACTCGCTGCGGCGCAAACTGCCCGATCCCGCGCTCATCGCATCATCACGAGGAGAGGGATACCGCATACCATGACCGATGCTGAAATAACACAACAGCCGGCCCCTAACGCCGCACGCCAGCGTAAGCCTGCCAGCTTCCGCATCCGTCTCGCCGTCACCGTGGGACTGCTCCTGCTCGGCATGCTCCTCGCCGTGATCCTCGTGCAGAACATCTCGCTCGACTGGGCGTTCCAGCATCAGGTGGACACCATCTCCACCGGGAGCAGCCAGGCCGCCATCACGACGGAACCGTCCACATCCCAGGACGGTGTTCCCGGCACGGCCGATTCCTGCAACGCGGAACCCTGTGACATGTCCGGCGCCGTGCCGGCCCCGGACATCGGACGAGCGGGTGTGGAGGGCGTGGTACTCACCGTCAGAGACGGTGTCGTGCAATGGATGCGCTACGGATCACTCGCCGTGTTCGCCGTAGCGGCGTTCCTGACCGTGCTCATCATCTGGAACCTATCGGGCAGACTCACCGCGCACCTTGACTCCATCAGCCGTCAGACCGCGCAGCTCGACCCGGAACATCCCTCCGGGCGCATCAGCCTCAACCATCCCGACGCCGAAACCGCCGGCCTCGCCGACGCGCTCAACGTCATGCTCGACCGCATCGAACAATCCAACGAACTACAACGATCGTTCATCCGCAATGCCAGCCACGAACTGAAAACACCGATCACGACCATCGGCACCAGCCTCGAGGCGCTCATGGTCCAGAATCGGTTCCCTGAGGATGTTCAACCCGCCATCCGCCACGCCATCGAAGCGAACCGCAAAAGCGGTGAACTCATCAACAGCCTGCTCGAACTCTCCCGAATCCAGACCGCGCCAGATACCGGCACCGAACCCGTGAATCCCGCCGGACTCATAAAGGATGCGCTCGAAGCCCATGACGAGGCAGCCCGATCGCGCCACCTGCGTATCGAGGCAGCAGGACTCGATGCATACGACGGCGCCCCGGTCGAAACGAACCCACGCTACCTCAAACTCGCCGTGGACAACCTCGTACGCAATGCCATCATCCACAACACCGACTGCGGTGCCGTCATCTGTGCTATCCACAACGACGGACGACATGTTGTCATCGACATCGTCAACACCACAACGCCACCGAAAAAAACAGAGACGAGCACTCCAGAAAACACGGCCGACCTCCTCCAACCGTTCCACCGGGGCGATGCGACCCGCATGGCCAGCCAACCCGGCCACGGGCTCGGCCTATCCATCGCAAAAGCCTGCACTGACGCCATCCATGCCACACTCAACGTCAGCCGACCGGCACCTGACATGTTCCATGCCCAAATAGCCTGTCTGCGTATCCACCGGTCCGCAATGCCCGGGCGAACCGCATGATTCGACTCATCCCGAATGGCGGATTCACCGTGGTGACAGTGACGATGACGGTGATATGGCGTATCTCCATGTCGTTGTCGTCAGCCGGAGTCCATATGGCGAGGTCGTTGAATGATTGGCGCAATGGATGAATATCCATGAGCGGGCGTGCATATGAGAAGACCCGCCCTCCTATTCCTAGGGGAGCGGGTCCTGTTCCCGGCATGTCGGACTATGCGATGCAGTGTGTCACATTTCGTGTGTCAATGGCGGATTCCCGTGACGGATGACACGGAATTTGTGTCAATGAGATTGGCTTGATATCAGCCCTTGCTGACATTAAATTTGAACTCGACGATGTCGCCGTCCTGCATCACGTAGTCGCGGCCTTCCTGACGGAGCTTGCCCTCCTCCTTGATCTGCACCATGGATCCGTTGGCGGCCACGAAGTCGTCGTAGGAGACGATGTCCGCCTTGATGAAGCCCTTCTCGAAGTCGGTGTGGATCACGCCGGCGGCCTGCGGGGCGGTCCAGCCCTTGTGGATCTGCCAGGCGCGCACCTCCTTCTCGCCGGCGGTGAGGAACGTCTGCAGGCCGAGGATGTCGAAGCCCACACGGGCCAGCTGGTCGAGGCCGGATTCCTTGAGTCCGGCGTCCTCGAGCATCTCGCGCGCGTCGGCCTCGTCCAAGTCTGTCAGGTCCGCCTCGAACTGGGCGTTGAGGAACACGGCGGGCGCGGGGGCCACGGAGTCGGCGAGCTTGGCCTGCAGGTCCTTGTTCTGCAGTTCATCATCGTCCACGTTAAACACATAGATGAACGGCTTGGCGGTCATGAGGTGCAGGTCATACACGGAGTCCTTGTCGAAGCGGCCTTCGCGCGCGGCCTTGTCCAGCGTTTCGCCGTTCTCGAGGATCGACTTGGCCTTCTTGACCGCGTCCATGTAGGCGGGCTCGATCTTCTTGCCCCTGAGGTCCTTCTCCAGCTTGGGCAGCGCGTTCTCGATAGTCTGTAGGTCGGCCAAGATCAGCTCGGTGTTGATCGTGTCGATGTCGTCGGCCGGGTCGACCTTGCCGTTGACGTGCACGATGTCGTCGTCCTCGAAGGCGCGCACGACCTCGCAGATCGCGTCGGCTTCACGGATGTTGGCGAGGAACTTGTTGCCCAGACCTTCGCCTTCGGACGCGCCCTTGACGATGCCGGCGATATCCACGAACGTGACGGTGGCGGGCACGATCTTCTCGGTGTGCACCAGCTTGGCGAGCACGGGAAGGCGGTCGTCCGGCAAGGGCACGATGCCGGTGTTCGGCTCGATGGTGGCGAACGGGTAGTTCTCCGCCAGCACGTTGTTGCGGGTCAATGCGTTGAACATGGTGGACTTGCCCACGTTCGGCAGGCCCACGATTCCGATAGTAAGAGACATGCTTGCTAGCCTAGCGCGACGGCTCCACCTCGCCGCGCGGCCTCCTCGGTGCGGCGGGGCACCATCGGGCGCCATCAGGACGTCGTCGGACCATCGTCCTTGTGACGCATGAGATGCCATCTACGCTTCCGAGGGTAGATTCCGGACTTGCCGGACAGCTATCTGCGTTCCAGGGGTACTTCAACCGTACAAACGACGATTACCCAAATCACGAAGTGCTTGGAATTCCGCCCCTCCGACAATTTCCACCTGTCAGGACGTTGCCGTCCTATGCCCGACTATCGACGGCACAGTCCCCCCGGAACGCAGATAGCTGTCTGCGACCCGCCAAATCTGCCCCCAGCTACGCAGTTATGCACGACGCGGCCAAACTACGCAGGAAACTACGCCACTGAACCGTTCCGTTCCGCCTCTCTACCTCGTTGACTCGCAGGTCATGGCTGGCATGCACGGATTTCGCCGCGCAAAGCAAAGGCGCCCCGCCATGCGGAGCGCCTTCGGTCTTCAGTCCGTCGGACCGTCAGCCTGCGATCGCATCCACGGCGTCGATCACTGCACCGCGGAAGCCGTCCTTCTCCAGTTGGGCCACACCGCGGATGGTGGTGCCGCCGGGCGAGCAGACCGCGTCCTTCATGGCGCCGGGATGCGTTTCGGTGGCCATGTACAGTGCGCCCACGCCTTCGATCATCTTGGCGGCGAGACGGTAGGCGGCCGCACGCTGCAGACCGTACTTGACGCCCGCGTCGGCCAGAGCCTCGAGGTACATGTCGGTGAAGGCAGGAGCGCATCCGGCGATGGTCATGGCGATGGTCATGTGCGCGGCATCCACGCGTTCGATGAGCGCGATCGGCTCGAACAGTGCCTCGAACACGGCGGCCTGCGCCTCGTCGAGCGTGCTATCCGTCTCGGTGACGAGCACGCCCTTGCCCACGGCCATCGGGGTGTTCGGGATGGTGCACTGGATGTGGACGCCCTCCGCAGTTTCACTCTCCGCGGCCTTGCCGAACAGCTCACGATACTTGGCCAGATCCCAGCCCGCCGCAATGGACACCACGAACTTGCCGGGCTTCGCGAGTTCCGCGGCCAGGGGGCCAACCACCGCATCGATCTGGTGCGGCTTGATCGCCACGATCACCACGTCCGCGGCCGCGGCCACCTCGATGGCCGACTTTAGCGGGCGGGCGCCGATCTGCCCGGTGGTGCGCACGAGCTTGTCCCAGTGCGCGGCGCAGGCCACGATGTGCCCGCCCGTGACCACGCCGGCGTCCACGAGACCGCGCGCAATGGCCTGGGCCATGTTGCCGTAGCCGATGAATCCGATGGTGAGCGTGCTGACGTCAACCATGATGCAGTCCTTTCAGTACAGCGATTCGAGGTCGCCACGGTTCAGTGCCTCGTCGAACAGATGCCGGAACACCACGGAGCCGTGCAGGCCGTCGTGCTCGAACTCGTTGGTGGTCCAGTAGTGCGCATTGCTCACGCGCGACAGTGTGTCCAGCTGCAAACCGGAATCGACGTACATGTCGTCGAAGTACACGGCGGATTGCAGCGGCACGGCATTGCGGGCGAGCTGGTCCTCGTCGTAGATGTTGCCCCACGAGGTGTCCTCCATGAGCAGGTCCATGGCCGGTGCAAACGGACGCAGCGCAGCCTCCTGCTCGAACATCCACGGGAACATGGCCTCGCCGGTGAACAGCAGGGGCCTGGCATCCGGATTGAACTCAGGCTTCGCGTCCCGCACACGCTGGGCGGCCCAACGGATCGGCTCGTCCAGTTCGCCGTCCGCGTAGATGAATTCCTGCAGCGGCCAGTACAGCGGGCGGGACGACGTGGCGACCATCGCGCGATTGAGAAATTCCTCACTCAGCGCCGAATCCGTGGAGGCGGAACCGTCACCGTCGAGGAAGGCCGAGTCGAGGATCCAGTGCACGCGCTCGAAGCTGGGCTTCATGCCGAAGTCGGAGCCGAGCATCTGGAAGCGTTCCACGGTGAGCCGGTCGCCGTTGGGCAGCGTCACGTTGCGGCTCGCAAGGATGTCCGCCACGGCGGCGGCGCGATCCACGTCCTGCGGGTAGCGTTCGTAGAACTGCGCGGTCTTGCGGGCCATGCGCGGGAACGTGTGCTCGTACACCTCCGTGGCATTGGCCGGCACGTGCGGAATGCCACCGCACGTGAAGCTCGCGGCGACGCCCTCCGGGTAGAACGACAGGTAGGTGAGCGTGAGAAAGCCGCCGTAGCTCTGGCCGAGCGTAACCCACTGGCGGCCGCAGAACACGGTGCGGCGCAGGTGTTCGAAGTCCTTGACGATCGAATCGGCCAGGAAATGCTTGAGGTATGCGGCCTGCGCGGCGGGGTCGGCTATGCGGGCCATCACGGTGCCGTCCACGCGGGAGGAACGCCCGGTGCCACGCTGGTCGGGAAGGATGACGCGGAAGTGCTTGACGGCCTCCTCGATCCATCCGTCGCTCGAGGGGCTCAGCGGTCGCGGGCCCTCACCGCCGGGGCCGCCCTGCAGGAAGACGAGCAGCGGCAGGTCGTCGTGCACGTGCTCGGGGGCGGTGATCACGCGGTAGAACAGGCGGATCGTCTCGGCGTCGAACCAGTCGTCTCCGGGCTGCCTGCCCGTCCAGTCCAGCGGCACGTCGACCGCATGGTCCTCCACGTGCAGTCCGGGCACGTAATACTGAGCAAGCAACGTCATCATGCTTCCTTCCTACTGGCCATGAACGTACGGCATCCGAAATCCATCTCACCCACACCGTAAGACAATCATCCCTGCGTACGATGCCGCCTCGCGAGCCGATCGGCTAGCCTTGGGACCATGACAGGCAGCACGGCACATACGCCCCGCACGGACCGGGACGGCATCCGCAGCGACGGGGAATCCGCCGAGCGGGGCGGCAAACGGGGCGGAAAGCGGACCGGCGGACGGGTCGGCACATGGCTCAGTGCGCATCCGAGCGTCGCCGACGCCCTGCTGCCTCTCGGCTTCATCGCGTTGCTGTTCCTGAGCGGCGGCACGACCGGCATCACCGGCATGCCCGGACTGCTGTTCGACTTCTCGTCGACCGGTGCCCTGTTCCTGTGGTCGTGCGCACTCGCCGTCCCCGTGGCGTTCCGCCGGTCGCATCCCAAGACGGCGGCCCTCGCGTTCGCGGCACTGTCTTCGCTGCAGCTGATCGCAGGGCCCACGATCGTGCCCACGGACCTGTTCGCACTGCTCATGCTGTATTCGTCGCTGGTATACGGCCGCACGGAGGACACCCGCCGGTACGTGATCCTCGCCCTGGCGTTGGGCACCGCGGCCGGCATGGCGACGGCGCTGGTCCCGAACGCCGGGTCGTTGGTCACCACGCTCGTCACCACCGCGCCGACCGATCTGCCGCAATACGCGCCGTCCTGCGCCACGCTGTACCGCACCGGCCTGACTGGAGACTGCGCGCAGACGCTGTTGCGCGATGGCCTGCTCGCCGTTGCGCTGATATGGGCGCTGCTGGTCAGCGTCACGATCATCGCAATGTGGAACCGCGCCCGCCGTGCCACCATCCTGGCCATGCAGGAACGCAACGCCGCGCTCGAGGCCGGCGAAGCCGAGGAACGCCACATCGCCGCACTGGCCGAACGCGCGCGCATCGCCCGGGACATGCACGACGTGGTGGCCCACACCCTGTCGACCATCATCATCCAATCCGACGGCGGCCGCTACGCCGGCGCGCATGATCCCTCCGTGGCACGCACCACCATGGAAACCATCCGGCGCGAATCCGAGCACGCCCTGCACGACATGAAGCGCCTGTTCGGTGTGTTCGGCGGATCCGCACACGCCGGGTACGAGGATCTGGATGCGCTGGTCGCCACGGCCAACGCGGCGCTCGAAACGGCCAATGGCGGATCAATCAGCCGGCGCATCACCGGCGAGGCCACACCCGCCGCGCTGGGTGGTCAGGCCGGCATGGCGGTCTACCGGCTCGTGCAGGAGGCGCTCACCAACGCGCGCAAATACGCCGGTCCGGGCGTGCACGTCACCATCGACGAACGATGGGAGGCCGGAGGGCTGTCCGTCACGGTCGCCGACGACGGGCGCGGTGCCGCTGCGGCCTTGGACGGGCATCAGCCGGGCTACGGACTGATCGGCATGCATGAGCGCATCAGCGCCGTGGGCGGCACGGTGAATGCAGGTCCTCGCGTCGGCGGCGGCTACATGGTGCAGGCATGGGTGCCGTACGCGGGGACGGGCATGGCAGCGCCGCATGCGGGGGGCCGGACGGGAGCGCGGACCGATGCCGTTCCCACGGCTCAGGCTGCGGATCGGAACGCTGCCCAGACCGCGGGGCAGCCCGCCCACGCAGACCCGACCGCGACCGCCAGCCAGACCTCGCCATGGCGTGCGACGCAGACCGACCGGCCGGTTTCGGCCCGACCTTCGACTCAGTCTCCGGGCCGGGCTCCGAGCCAGTCTTCGGTTCCGGCCGAACGGCGCGCCATGGCTCAGCGCACGGCACCTCCCGCGGCGGCATTCGCGGCGACGGTATCCGTAGCGACGGCTTCGGCGCCATGCACGGTGCCATCCGCAACGCCGCCCGCGTTGCCATCCGCAGCCCGCAGCAATGCAACGGCCTCCGCCGCAGCAGCATCCGTCTCCACGGCAGCCGCTACCGGGTCCGCCGGCCGGCCCGCAGCCGCGGGCGTTGCGCAATCCGATCCGCATGCGCCGACGCCCCCGCAGCGGCATGCGGCCGGAGAATCGGAAGCCCCCGACGTTCCGGTCGCGTTCACCGCGCGCATACGGGAGGCCTTCGACGCCCTGCGCGCCAACCCGCTCAAGACCTACGACGCCGGCGAATCCCGTCCGTCGAACATCGTGGAGCGACTGTCGCGCTGGAGCGAACGGCACTATCTGGCCGTGGACATGCTTCAGGCCGTGGCGTTGCTCCTGCTGTGCCTGTGGCTGAACGTCTATGACTCGCCTCTATTCAGCCTGTACGTGGAGCGTCCGGGATTCGCCCTGCTGTCCGGCATCGTGATGACCCTGTCGCTGGCGTTCAGACGGCGCTTCCCGGAAGGATCGGCGGCCGTGGTCTCCGGATTCGCTGCGATTCAGCTACTCGTCATGCCGGGAATCATCTATGCGGACCTGTTCGCATTGGGTTCGCTGTATGCGGCGATCGTCTACGGGCGCGAGCGGTCATGGCGGTGGATCGCCGCGGCGGTTGGCGCCGACTCGCTGCTGGCCGGCGTCAACATGGTAGCCAGCCTCAACGGATACGGCACCATCGCTGACGCGCTGTGGCAGACGACGAGAGGTTCGACCGCGCTGCGCAGCACGGCGGCCGTGGTGGTGGCCGGCGCGGGGTATGCCGTCATGGTGGCGGTGGTGTGCGCCGGGGTCATCGCGCTCGGCCGGTGGACGCGGTCGCGCGGATCGAACGCGCTGGTGCTGCAGATGCGAGAGGATGCCCTGCGCGCCGAACGGGCCAAGCAAAAGGTGCTGGCGGCGAACATGGAACGAGACCGGATCGGCGCGGCGATCCAGACCGAGGTGGCGGCCACGCTCACCGGCGTGATCGACCGGGCGGTGGCGGGACTGACCATGCTCGACAACGCCGAACGCCGCGGGGAAACGCCGTCTCCGGAGGCCATTGTCGCCGCGTTCGAGGCGATCGGTCAGCAGGGACGCGCGGCGCTGGCCCACATGCGGCAGCTGCTGGGCGTGCTGCGCGAAACGGGTTCCACCGACGAGGCCCATCAGGGCGGATTGGATGCCATGCGGCTCGCTCCGGCCGCGTCGTTGGACGACCAGATGGCCCGCAAGTCCCAGCCGAGCGCCAAACTCACGTAGTTTCCAACGGAAAAACGTAACTACTTCGCCGTCAAGCGAGATCTGGCACCATCGGGAGACCCTGCGCCGACATATTTCCGAATTGTGCGGTGCTTTGACGCGATATGCCGAATATCGGCGCCGGCATTCCGCCGTTCCCGGGCATGGTTATCCGGCCGGATCGGGGAAAACCACCACACGAATCGGAATTACGTGTCCGGACATGCACTACGTAGCCGATGTTTCGGCAGGAAGGCCGGCGTAACGCCCGCAAAAATGCCCGCAAATACGGCGTCCGAGGATCGGGGACGTCCCGGATGCCCGGGGACGCCGCCACCGGCTATGGTGGAGGCATGAGTGAAATGCAGAGAATCAGGGTGGTCATCGCGGACGATCAGGAGCTGGTGCGCGCCGGCTTCACCATGGTGATCAACTCGCAGCCCGACATGCAGGTGGTCGGACAGGCCGGAGACGGGGCGCAGGCCGTGGCGCTGGCGGAAAGCCTGCACCCGGACGTGGTGCTCATGGACGTGCGCATGCCCGGAATGGACGGTCTCGAGGCCACGCGCCGCATCACCGCGCTGTCCGCTGGCACCGCCGCTCTCCCCGCTGCGGCACCCTCCCCCGTGCCCGAAGCGCATCCGGTGCGCGTGATCATCCTGACGACCTTCGATCTGGACGAATACGTCATGGCCGCCATCAATGCCGGGGCCTCCGGGTTCCTGCTCAAGGACACCGAACCGGAGACGCTGCTGAGTTCCATCCGCACGGTGTACAACGGCAACGCCATTATCGCTCCATCCGCCACGAAGCGGCTCATCGAGAAGATGATGGAGGGCGGGTTCGCCAAGGCCCAGATGGGCGCTGACGCCAAGTCCTCCCCCGCCGCGGCGTCAGCGGCCACGGGATCGGCCGCGCGACCCGCCCCCGCCTACACCGACCCGGAACTCGAACTGCTCACCGAACGCGAACGCGAGGTGCTCGTGGAGATCGCGCACGGGCTGTCGAACCAGGAGATCGCGGCAAAGCTGGTCGTCTCGCTGCCGACGGTCAAGACGCATGTGGCGCATATCCTGCAGAAGATCAACGCGCGCGACCGTGTGCAAGCCGTAGTGTTCTGCTACGAGAATCACCTCGTGTAGGCTGCGGCAGAACCGGAAGGACGCAGACCCGAAAGGACGGCAAAGCCGAAGAGGCAGGAGGCAGAACGGAGCGGCAAGCCGAGCGAACGGCGCCGCAAGTGGCATCGCAAGCGAACAGCCACAAGCGGACGGCAGGGAACCGAATGAAACGGCAAAGACGGGCTACCGGCGGGGATGCCGTCGCCCATTCCAGAGTCCGCGCATAAAAAGCGGGGCTCTCCTCACCGCAGCGAGAAGAGCCCCGGAATCAGGTGATGGTGGCAAGTCGACGCATCGGCCGTCCACCATCAGCGATCAGGCGTTGCGCTTGCGCAGCATGACGGCCGCGCCACCGGCCACCGCGAGGGCGGCGAGGGCGACCACGGCACCGAAGACGGTCGCACCGGTGCGGGCGAGCGGCTTGGCGGAGGCGTTCGCCTTGGCGGCGTTGGTGGCAGCGGGCTTGGCGGCATTGTTCACGGCACCGTTGTTCTGGGCGTTGCCGTTCTGGGCGTTCTGGCCATTCTGGCCGTTCTGCTCATTACCGTTCTGGCCGTTCTGCTCATTGCCGTTGTTGCCGTTATTGTTGCCGTTGTTCTCGTCGGAGACGGTCACCACGGAAGCCTGGGCCTGACCGGGCTCGACCTTGACGACCTTGCCGTCCTTGTCCAGCGTCACCTTGGAGCTGTACACAGCGGCCAGGTTCACGCGGCCCCAGCCTTCGGAGGTGGCGTCCAGCGGGTAGCCGGAGTCGATCTCGGAGGCGGCAATCACGGCCTTCTTTTGGTCGGCGGTGAGGTTGCGGAACGCGTCCACGTTGCCGAGCAGGTTGACGGCATCGTCCGGCACCACGGCGGGCTGGCCGGCCTTGCCGGTCTGAGCGAAGCCATAGGTCATGCGGGCGGTGTAGGCGGTCAGGGCGGAGGCGCGGTCGGTGACCGGGGCCTTGGAGACCTCGTCGGTGAACGCGTTGGCGTAGCCGTTGGCGGCGTTGGCGCCGGTGTTGTCGATGCAGGCGTCGAGGGTGTCGCCGTGCTTGTCGGCCTTGCACTGGGCGGTCAGGTAATCGACCAGCTCGGTGCGGGCCTCGGCGGCTTCCTTCTGCGTGGCCGGGTCGTTGAGTGCCGCGGCGACGCCGGACTGGCCTGCGATGTGGCCGCCCATGATGTCCAGCGGGTAGTGCACGCCGAGCACGATGCGGTTGTTGCCGGCCTCGGACACGCGGGTCATGATCTCGGTGCCGAGCTCGGGCAGGATGTTGGCCAGACCCACGCCCTGGGTGAAGGCGTAGGTGGTGTGGCCGGACGGGAAGGAACCGGAGTTGTACAGGCCGTCGTACTCGTTGTCGAGCGGCTCGCCGTCACCCCAGTCGAAGTTCTCGTAGCCCGGGAGCTTCTTGATGTTCAGGGTCTGCTTGAGGCCGTTCAAGTTGAGCTTGGTGCCGTTGAAGTTCACGCGGTCCACGTACGGGCGCGGGTGCTGGTAGGTGGCCTTGGCCACGCCGGTGGAGGCGGACTCGTCCATGGTCTTCAGGTACGCCTCGGTCTTGGGCAGCTTGCCCGCGTCGGCGGCGTCCTTGTAGTACTTGCCGAGCACCGGGCCGAGCGCGTCGTACAGGGTGTTGGTCGAGTTCATCTGGGCGTCGGACAGGGCGCGCACGTCCTGCGCGGTCTTGCCGTCGGCGCCGAACGCCTTGTTGTTGATCGACTCGGTGAGCTCGTCGTCGTGCTCGAGCACGGACTTGCCCTCGTCGGTCACGCCCTTGCCGGCCACGAAGTACTTGTTGAAGTCGGCGAGCAGGTTGGTGATGGCGTCCTTGGAGGAGGGGGTCTTCACCACGGTGGGGGCGCTGTTGCCGAAGGTGATGGCGGTGATGGTCTTGCCGGTCTCGTCCAGCGTGACCTTGGCGCTGAACGCCTTGGCGAGGTTGATGCGCTGGAAGCCCTCGGAGCTGGCGTCCAGCGGGTAGCCGGAGTCGATCTCGGAGGCGGCGAGCACGGCCTTGCGCTGGGCGTCGGTCAGGGTCGGGAAGGCGGTGAGCAGCAGGTTCTCGGCGCCGTCGGGCACGCGGGCGGCCTGGCCGGCCTTGCCGGTCTGGGCGAAGCCGTAGGTCATGCGGGCGGTGTAGGCGTCGATCGCGGAGGCGCGGTCGGTGACCGGCTCGGTGGACACGGCGTCGGTGAAGGTGTTCACGTAGCCCTTGTCGGCGTTGGCACCCACCTTGTCCACGCACTCGGCAACGGTGTCGCCGTGGCCGTCGGCCTTGCAGCGGGACGCGATGTAGTTCTCCAGCTCATCGTGGGCCGGCAGCAGTTCGTTGGTGCGGAACGCGGGGTCAGACCACAGGGCGGTGAGGGAGGCGGTGGCGGAGATGCGGCCGCCGATCACGTCCAGCGGGTAGTGCACGCCGAGCACCACGCGGTTGTTGCCGCCCTCGGCGGCACGCGCCGCGAGTTCGGGGCCGAGCTCGGGCAGCAGGGTGGCCAGACCGAGGCCACGGTTGTAGGTCTTGGTGGTGTGGCCGGAGGGGAAGGACTGCGAGGGTTCCTGATAGTCGGTGTAGTCCTCGCCGTACTGCTGGCCGTCGATGGTGATGAGCGGGATGCGCTTGATGTTCAGCGTCGGCTTGAGGCCGTTGAGGTCATTGCTGCCGCCGAGCGTGCGGTCCACGCCCTCCTTGTCCACGGAGAAGTAGGGACGCGGGTAGTTGAAGTCCTTCTTGGCGGTGCCGGTGCCCACGAACTTGGCGAAGGCGATGTCGCTGTCGTTGTTGAACACCAGATCGTTGGTCTTGGGCAGCTTGCCCTGTTCGAGGCCCTCGGCGAGGTACTGGCCGATGACCGGACCGAAGGCATCCTTGTAGATGCGCAGGGCGTCGCCGTCGCTGGCGTCCAGTGCGGCGCGCTCGGCCTGCGTGTAGGTGCCGTCCACCTTGGCGGTGTCGGACGCGGCCTTGTTGTTGATGGCGACGACGGTGTTGTCGTTCTGGTTGAGCACGCTCGTGCCGGCGTCGGTGACGTTGCCGCGGAAGGCGTCGCCCTCCGGGGTATTGTTGACGACCTTCTTCGGGGTCCACCAGTCGTAGTACTGGCTGAGCAGGCCGGTGATGTCCGGCTTGACGGCATTGCCGAATGCGGAGGTTTCGGCTGCGTTGGCGGCCACGCCTCCGGTCAGCAGCATCGCCAGGGCGGCGATGCCCGCCACGGCGCCCTTGACGACCGTGGACTTGCGAGATGCGGTATTCATTGTTTCAGCTTCCATTTCTCCTAGTGACGAGACGCGGCGTTCCACACGCCGCAGTCAATGGGGCCAGCTCTTTTGTACCGCCCTCCGACCGCGTGAAACACGCAATGCTAATAAAAATCATTGTCAGTTAACCTAAGGTTCACCGGCCCGGAGCGTCATATCTCCCCCGCATGCGACACGTTGCGCGGCGGTGTTCACATAGTGACCATCACGGGATGGGATGGGACTACGCGGACCTATGGTGTGCAGCAGTTCGGATCGAACAACCGGTCCGAGGAAACGAATGCGCAAACCATGCGCCCGATGCGGAAGGGAGGCTCGCCACGATGACGGAAAACAACACTGTTGACAACAAGATTCTGCTGCTGTCCGTTCGCATTATTATTGCGGCATCGTTGGCGGACTGAACGGCATCTCAACAAGCTGTGCCCCGCCAACGACGGCAGGGTTCAGCGGACACAATCTCGACTGGCCCTGCAGGAAACCGGCGGGGCTTTTGCATTCCGGGCGGACACCCGGAGCAATCGAGGAATAGAGAGATAAGCAAACCATGGAAAAAGTCAAGAAATTCGCTGACTGGCTCACCAAATGGTTCACGGCGATCGTCGTGGTGTGGGCCGTGTTCAACTACTTCGTGCCCGCCACCAGCGTGTGGGCCAAGAGCTACACCGGCTACCTGCTGGGCATCGTGCTGTTCGGCATGGGTCTGACGCTGTCGCTGGACGACTTCGCCCGCATCGTCAAGCAGCCGCTCATGGTGATCGTCGGCACCGTCGCGCACTTCGTGATCATGCCGCTCGTGGCCGTGCTGCTGTGCTGGATCTTCCGTCTCGACGGCCCGCTGGCCGTGGGCGTGATCCTCGTGGGCTGCTGCCCGTCCGGCACCTCCTCCAATGTGATGAGCTACCTGTCGCGCGGCGATGTGGCGCTTGACGTCTCCATCGGCATCCTGTCCACGCTGTGCGCCCCGTTCATGATCCCGCTGCTCATGCAGTGGCTCGCCTCCCAGTACGTGACCGTGCCGGCCCAGTCCCTGTTCATCAACGCCCTCAAGGTGGTGCTCTTCCCGATCGCCCTCGGCGTGGTCTGCCACATGGTCTTCGGCAAGAAGATCGAAAAGGTGACCGTCGCCCTGCCGATCGTCTCCCAGGTCGCCATCCTGCTCATCATCGGCGTGGTCGTGGCCGCCAACCAGCCCAAGCTGTTCTCCGCCGCCACCCTGCTCGCCATCCCGGTGGTCATGCTCCACAACCTGTCCGGCTACGCACTCGGCTTCGGCTTCTCCAAGCTCATGTACAAGGTGTACCCGAAGGGCTTCCGCTACGCCCAGCAGAAGGCCATCACCTTCGAGGTGGGCATGCAGGACTCCGCTCTGGGCGCCACCCTGGCCCTGACCTCCTTCGCCGCCACGCCGCTGGCCGCCGTGCCATCCACGTTCTTCTCCGTGTGGCACAACATCTCCGGCTCGGTGCTCTCCAGCTGGTGGCGCAACCACGATGACAAGCACGCCATCGCCCACGACTCCGACAACGGCGAGAAGGGTTCCCTCAAGGCCGTGGCCGAGAACCACGAGGCCGTAGCCTGATCGCTGATCGCTGACCGTCTGACCGCCTGATTGCGGCTCGCCGGGACGGTGTGGCCCGATCATGTCGCCCCGATCGGTTCGGCCAATCAACAACGCCAGCGCAACGGCGGAAGCCCGCTCCCCCGAGTTTTTCCGGGGAGCGGGCTTCCGCTTTTTTCATGAAAATGTTGTGAAGCAGGCCGTGTCGTGCCTTGCCCCCCGCGGAAGGCGCCGTGAGAGGCCTTCCGCGGGACTTCCACGAAGGGATTGCCACGAGGAAACTTCCGCGCAGCTCCTTTCTTTCACACGGGACCTTCCGCGAGGCCTCTTTCGTACCGATCTTTCGCGCGCAGTTTTCAACGTTCAGGAGCCCACGTGCGTCCTAGCGCACGGTCACGGCAACCGTCTTGCGCACTGTGAAGACGCCGGCCGTCACACGCAGCTCGATGCGATGCACGCCTTCGTCCCCGGGCCCGGGCGCCCAGACCAGTTCGCGGATCGGCTCCTCCGCTCCGATGCCCGCGCGTGAACGTTCATCTTCGGACAGATTCCCGGCGCCAAGGCGGAACTTCATGCCGGCCGGCATGTCCACGGCGATCGCGTCGGCAACGTTCACGTCCCCGCGCGGATCGCGCACCGCGACCGGCACGTGCAGTTCCTCGCCTACGCACGCCTTGGGGAACGCTTCAACGAGGAAGTACGGCAGGTAGACGCTGCGCGGCAACGGTCTGTCCTCGTTCGGCACGGCGTAACGATACCCGTTCTCCAGACTCGGGATCGTGGGCAGTGAATACCGCCCGTCCGGCGGGGTCATCGGCTCGGGAGATCGAAGCACCGTCTGTTCCACGGTCAGATCGCCCGGCAGCGTCACGCCGGTCACCGTGGTGGTGCGGTACGGTTCGCCGGGCACGAACTCGAATCCGGTGCGGCGCTTGAACGGATGCGTCACCTCCACGACTTGGCTTGCTCCTTCCGCGACCTCGGCATTCACGCGCGTGAACGATCCTCCGGCAACGTCGTCGAGCACGATGGCCGGACGCGTATCCGCCGTCTCAAACCCCACCGTGAGACCGTTCACCTCAAGCCCGTCCACGTGGCGCGCGTACAGGCCGTAGGCGGGCAGGATGCCGAACTGGACCGGTTCCGGGTACGTGCGCACGCCTTCGGGCACGTTGTACGGGTCGAGCACCCAAGCACCTGCGGACGTCGCTGCGTCTTTCTCCTCATGCTTCTCCGAGTCTCTCCCGGTACTTCCTCCCGTGCCTTTCCCGGCGCTTTTCCCTGCACCGGCGAACGCGGTCCCGCCCGCAACGCCGCCGGCACAGGCGGCTCCGCAGTCCGGCGCAACCACCCCATCCGCCGGCTCCCACCTCACGCGCGGTATCACATCCGCGTTGTCCCGCTGCACGAGCCACGGCAGCTCCTGCGTTTCCTGGGCTATGTCACCCTCCCGGAATGTCCACGACGTGGTGAGATACCGCTGTTCCGCGGCATCATCGAGCGTGAGCCCGCCACGGTAGCGCACGTCGATGTTGCGCAGGCGCAGGTCGGCGATGCGTCCGTCGAGCGTGCCGGCCACGATGATCGGATAGCGCGGGTCCACGTTGCGCGCACGCACGTTCACGATTTCGATGTGCGCAGCGCGGGCCACATGATCGGCTCCGACGGCGTTGCCCATGCCTGCCACGTCCCGGTCATCCAACACCGTCGTCGCATCCACCCGGTATTCGCCGGCATGCTCGTCCCAGATGTACGGATGCCGCACGCCGTCGACTTCCGCCCAGTTGGCCGGGTTGAGGTTCACGGGACGTTCCGGGTCGACCACGCTCAACGTACGATCGCCATCCAGATGAACGTTCACACGACGGTAGGAAGGGATGTAGCGGCGGATCGGATAGCGGTCGTAGCCAGACAGGTTCGGCAGGATCCACCGCCTCTCGTCCAGGCGCACGTCCCCTTCCGGCTCTCGCAGCGGCTCGGTCGTCCGACCTGTGACAGGGAATCGTCCGCGGTCGCCGGTGCGAATGAAGATCGGGCAGGTGACGATGTCCTCCATATCCAGATTCTCGACCACTACGTTGGTCATGTCCGAGCCGTCCACGGCCTCCAGCGCAAGCCCCATGCAATGCTCGAAGCGAACGTTGCGCACGGTCACGAGGTCGTAGCCCGCAGTCGCCTCGGTGCCGAGCTTGACGCGCCCGATGCTGCAGATGCCGGGATGCCCCACGATGCGGTCGGTGCGGGGATTGCCGGCGAGCACGGTGCCGGTGTCGTAGCCGGAGACCGTGCAGTTCTCCACGAGGATGTTGTGCGAGACGGCGAACCGCTGCGCGCCGTAGGAGGACTTGACGACGATCGCGTCGTCGTGCAGCGTGTTGAACGTACACCCGCGCACCGTGCAGTCACGCACCGAGTCGAGGTCGATGCCGTCTCGGTTGGTGTCCACGAGCAGGTTCTCCACGAGCAGATCCCTGACCCCTGTGGCGATGATGGCGAAATGCCCGCCATAGAGCATGCGGAAGTCCTTGAGCACAATGTGACTGCCGTTGAAGATGGCGATGCCCTTGTTGGCGAACCATTCGCCGGCATGGCCGGGCATGTCGCGCCGGGGCGGATCCTGCGGGTCGGAATAGGCAAGGGCCGTATGCCGCACGCCATGTTCGTCCACCCAGCTGCCGTCGATGAGACCGGGGCCGTAGATCATCACGTTCTCCACGCGGTCTCCCCAGATCAGGCAATTGCGCAGGTAGGAGTGCGCGTGGTCCTGAAGACCCACGTACGGGTTGGTCTCCGGTTCCAATCCCTGCCCGGCCTGCGCGGGATCGGGCTCCCCCGCGTCCGCGAACGGTTCGCCGGTCACGTCGCATACGCCGTCGCGGATGGCGTACCGTCCGGAGGCGAGTTCGGCGCCTTGAGCAAGATACAGGTTGACGTCGCTTCTGAGCTCCACGGCATAGGTGACGAACCGGCCGGCGGGGATGACGACCGTACCGCCGCCCTGACGCGCGGCATGCACGATAGCCGCATTGATGGCCGCGGCATTGGTCAGGGGGCCCTTGCCCGGCGCGGCACCGAAGTCCGTGACGCTGTACATGGCGGATTTGGCAAGATCCTGCGGGCCGACCGCGCATCCCGTGGCACGCGGGATCCGCCGCTCGGCAGTCTCGATGGTCATGGTGGCAAACCTCCGTTGGCTTGGCGCTGCCCGCCCGGAGCATGCCGCGCATACCTCGGACTGGCATTTTCCCCCTCACGATAGTTGCCGCAGGCATGAAATCCGTGCTCCGTTGCCGCCGATTGCCATTTTCCGGTTCACGTGATGAACATCAACAAATCTTGTGAATCGGAACCTCGCATCATTCATGTTCTGTTGAGAGCCAGCATCGGCATAATACCGCCATCGACATGTTCATCCGTGTTCGATTTTCCGGTTCACACGATGATCGCCAAATCATCGCGTGAACCGGTCATCGGCCGTCAGGCCTCCGCCAGAGCCTCGACCGCCGAACCGTCAAGCGGGAAGCCCGGCGGGCTTCCCGTAGGCGAGGGGAGCCGCCGCCAAGGCGGCGACGGCCGCCGGTTGAGGCGGAGGCGGTCGCCGTCAGGCCTCAGCCAGAGCCTCGACCGGCGGCGTCCGCACCGCCCTGCGGGCCGGGAATACGCTGGCGAGCAGCGCGGCCAGTGCCGCCACGCCCAGAATGATGCCGGTCATGCCCCAATCGACGGTGAGCCTGACCTGATCGAACTGGCTGAACATCACATAGGAACCAAGCCAAGCGAACAGGTTGCCCACGATCACGCCCACCACTCCGGAGCCGAGCGAGATCAGCAGTGCCTCCACGGCCAGCGAGCGCCTGAGCTGCCCGCGGGTCATGCCGATGGCCCGCAGTGTGGCGGATTCGCGTGTGCGTTCGATCACGGACAGGCTCAGCGTGTTGGCCACGCCGATGAGGGCGATCAACACGGCCACGGCGAGCAGGCCCACCATGACCATAAGCGCCATGTCGACGTTCCGGTCCCACGAGGCGCGTTCGGCGAAGCCGCCGGACACCTCCACGTTCGGGTCGTTGCTCACCGCGTCCCGCACGGCATTCAGCAGGTCGACCGGCACGGCGTTCGGTTCGACCTTGGCCCAGATCTGGTAGCCCGGGCCGGCCTGAGCATCGTTCGTGCCGCCCGTAGCGCCTGCGGAGTCCGCCGTCAGGGTTGTCTCCAATCGTTCGAACGTGGCGGGCGAGACGAGCCCGAACAGCTGGTAGTTCGCGCCGACGCGGCGGAAGTCGCTGATTGACACCTTGAGCGCGGTGGCGTGGTCCGCGCTGGCCATCGAGCCGTCCGGGGAGAGGCTGAAGGGCAGCACCTTGAGGTCCATGCCGTCCGTGATGCCCATGTTCTTGCTCAGATGCTGCTTGGGCAATACCACGGTTCCGTCGGCGATCAGGTCGGCCGCGTAGTCGGCGTTCATGACGGCCTTCGCGTCGGACGCGGAGATGCCGTACAAGCTCATGGTCCGCGTGCCGTCGGCCTTCGGGTCGCTGCCGTAGCCGGCGTCCATCACGCGGACGAGCCGCGCGTCCTCCACGCCGGAAACCGCCTTGACCTTGTCCAGCAGGGCCTGATCGATCACGGCGCCGGGCCCGCCGGCGATCTGCATGTCCACGCTGTAGCGCATGTCGAGCGCCTTGGCGAGGGAGATCTTGGCGCAGGCCGCTCCGGTGCCGAGGCAGCTGACGAGCGTGACGCCGATGAGCAGCGCCGCGCCCGTGGCGGCCACGCGCCGGCGGTTCTTCTGGATGTTGGCGGACGCGATCGTCACGCTCGGCCCGCAGTGCGAGACCAGCGCGCCCGCGCCCTTGAGCAGGGCGGGCATCCAGCGCACGGCGGACAGTAGCAGCCCCACGAAGAACAGGGCCGCCGCGCCGATCGAGGCGAGCAGCACCATGCTGAACTGCTTGTCCATCATGGAGGACTGCCCGTGCAGGTACCGCCACGACTGCCAAACGGCGAATGCGGCAACCGCCGCACCGAGTGCCATCATCATCAGGCTCAGCACGAGCCGGGCGGCCCCGGACTGCTTCTCCTGACTGATTTCGAGCGGCTGCAGCGCCTCCAGGGGCGTCACGCCGGTGGCGGCGCGCGCGGAAGACAGGGACGCGAGGATCGTTACGATCACGCCGAAGACCAGCGGCACTGCGATCACCGGCCAGGTGACGACGAGCGAGAACCTCATGCCATTGAGCGCGACCCCGGCCGCAGACATCGCACCGACCAGACCGATGGCCACCACGGCGCCGATCAGCGAGGAGACGAGTCCCAGCACGCCCGCCTCGAAGATCACGGAGGCGTACAGCTGCCCCTTCTTCGCGCCGATCGTGCGCAGCAGGGCGAGCGTGCGCCGGCGCTGGGCCACCATCACCTGGAACGTGTTGGCGATCACGAGCGCGGCCACCAATAGGGCGATGACGCCGAATGTGAGCAGGAACTGCGTGATCGCACTGGTGCCGTCCTCGACGCCGATGCTCTTGAGGGAGTCCTCCTCGTACTGCGCCTTGGAGATGGCCTTGTAGCCCTGGGGCAGCAGGGCGTCGACCTTGTCCAGCACGGTCTGGTCCGTGGAGCCTGCGGGTGCCGCGATGTCCAGATACAGAGTGCCGACGCTGATGTCGCTCATGCTCGGGGCGTTCACGTACAGCTTGCCGAACGTCGCCTCGGAGACGACCGCGGAACCGCCGTAGTACAGGAAGTAGTCGTCGTCGGCGAACCCGGAGACGGTGAGCGTGACGGTCTGGTTGGTTCTGCCCGGTGCCGGCGAGGGGGATACGGACGCCACGTCGACGGTGCCGCCGAGTCCGACGCCGAGACGATCGGCGATGGTCTTGGACAGGGCGATCTGCCCGTCGTTCGCCGGCCATGAGCCTTCCGTGAGCCGCTGGATCATGAGGCTCTCCGGTGCGGTCATGGGGCTGACGACGGTGCTGGAATGCTTCTGTCCGTTCGTCAGGTTCACCGAGGCGATGATGTCCGGCCGGACGCCGGTCACGCCGTCCACCTTGCGGATGGCGTCGAGGTTGAGGTCCGAGAGCTTGTTGGGCTTGGGTGCTGCGGGCGGTTCGTCGGCCGACGCAGACGCATCGGACGAGCCGACGGCACTGTACGAAGCCACGTAGTTCGCGCCGCCGAATCCCGCGGACGCCATATTGCGGAACGAGGCGTCGAGCGCATTGCCGAACAGGAACGTGCTGGCGATGAACGCCGTGCCGATCGCGATCGCAATGCCCGCGGGAATGAGCATCCTGAGGCTGTTGCGCATGAGTTTGAGGGTTGTCTGCCACATGATGGGTGTCGTCCTTCCTTCCCTTGTCGATTGGTCTCGCGGTCCGATCAGGCGCAGTGGTCCGTGGGACGCACGGAACCGACGATTCCGGTGGCGCGTTCGCGTTCGTCCATGAGCAGCCGGTTCATGGACTCGACGTCGGGATGGTCCACGTCGGCCACGATCCGCCCGTCGGCGAACACGATCGCACGGTCGGCGTAGGAGGCGGCCACCGCGTCGTGCGTGACCATGACGATGGTGCGGCCGAGTTCCTTCACGGACCGTCTGAGGAAGCCGAGCACCTCGGCGCTGGAGACGGAGTCGAGGTTGCCGGTCGGTTCGTCGGCGAACACCAGATCGGGCTTGGTCACCAAGGCACGCGCGATGGCCACGCGCTGCTGCTGGCCGCCGGACAGCTCGTTGGGACGGTGGTTCAGACGGTCCCTCAAGCCCAGCGTGGCAACGAGCATGTCGAACCAGGCGCGGTCGGGCTTGGCGCCGGCGAGCGTGAGCGGCATGAGGATGTTCTGCTCGGCGGTGAACATGGGCAGCAGGTTGAAGCTCTGGAAGATGAAGCCGATGGCATGCCGGCGCAGCAGCGTGAGCTCGTTGTCGTTCATGCGGGTGATGTCCTTGCCGCCGAACAGGATGCGGCCGCGCGTGGCGGAGTCGAGGCCGGCGAGCGTGTGCATGAGCGTGGACTTGCCGGAGCCGGACGGGCCCATGATCGCGGTGAAGCGGCCCTGTTCGAAGCGCACGTTCACGCCGCGCAGGGCGTGCACGGCCGTGTCTCCGCTGCCGTAATCCTTCACGAGGTCGATCGCTTCAATCGCCACGGGCACGGAGGGATCGTTCACATGCGGCGTGGCGACGGACGTCGCCGGGAGGGCGCCGGCGGCGGTCGGGGCCACGGAGGACGGCATCGCCACGGTCACCTGTACGCGCTCCCCCAGCGATTCCGCGGCATGGCTGGCCATGGCGGGGCCGGCGGACGTGGTTCCGCCATCATTGCTGCGCACATTCCCATTCATCGTTTCGTTCATGACTGGCATCCTTAGCGTTCGTCTCGGGGCCTTTCCCCGATCTGCTCCCCAGCCTACGGACGCCCCGTCTTGCGCGGCATGGTGCTCAGGGATGAAATGCCGGGCATCCTCGCCCCGTCCTCATCCCTGAGGATGATGCCCGGGAACGGTCACCCCAGCCAGTAGGATTCCTTCTCCACGCTGACGGTGGAGGCCCACCACACCTGCTCCACGCCGGGCAGGGTGCGCAGGGAACCGTCGACGGCATGCCACAGGGAGACGTCGTCGTCCGCGATCATCTCGATGAGGTAATCCGCGCCGTTCAGTCCCACGCCGCTCATCACGTACGTCACCTCGCCGATGGCGGCGAGCGCATCCACGTCCATCACATGCGGCGGACGCACGGACAGGCCTACGAACGCCTGACGAAATCCGCCCAAACGCATGGGACTCACGGTGGCCATGATGCGCATCAGGCCTGTTTCCTCGAGCCGTCGGATGCGTAGACGGGCGGCGGTGTGCGTGATGCCGAGCCGCTCCCCCACGCTCTGGTAGCTGGCGCGACCGTCGGTCTCGAGCGCGTTGAACGTTTCCGCGAGCCGCGGGTCGAGTGCCTGAACGGGTACGTCCGCGCCGACGTTGGCCTCCCCTTTGGCGAGCGCCCCGCAGGATTGCGGATCCAGACCTCGTGCGCGCAGCAGACGGGCCACCACGCCGGCGTTGTGATCGTCGAGCACAAGTCTGCCGCAGGAGAACACTTGCATGCGTTCCAGACCGGGCAACGCCGGCAGGGTGCGTTTGAGGAACCGGTCCATCGCCGCGTTCGAGGGCATGACCGCTTCGGCAATCACGTCCGCATCCCCCAACGTGCACACGACATAGGTGACCTCGCGCATGGCCTTGAGCCGGGCGATCGCCTCATCGCGGCAGCCGTTGAGACGCAGACCCACGATCACCTGACAGTACCCGGCGAAGGCGAGCGGATTGACGACCGGGGTGACGTGAACGATCCCATCCCCTGCGAGACGCCGGTAGCGTTCGGTCACCGCATACACCGAGACGCCCATCCGCTCGGCGAGCGCAGCGAACGGCAGGCGTCCCTCGCGCTGCAAGGCGGCAATGATCCTCAGATCCGTCGCATCGACCTTTTGCTGTCCGGCTTCGCCGGCAACGGCATCCGCACGGCTCGCGGCACCCGCTTGCATACCGTCCGTTCCCGTCATGCCCATCCTCCCGGAAGGTGCGTGCCCACCGCCACGGTTGCCGCGGTCAATGCGGCGATGACGGCCAGCGTGGCGGCGAGCAGCACCCAGTCGGCGGGCCGCATGCGAACGTTCACGCGCGAGGTTCGCGTCACGCCGTGCATGCCCAGACCGCGCGAGGCCATGGCCCAGCCGACGGACTGGCTCATGCGGAAGGCACGGATGAGCACGGCCACGATCACGGGCAGGTAGGCGCGTGCCCGGGCGAGCAGCGAACGCCCCTCCAGATCGAGTCCGCGGGCGCGCTGGGCGTCCACGACCGACCGGAAGATGCGGAAGAACACGGGAATGTACCTCAAGGACGTGGCGAGCGTAAGCCCCACGCGATAGGGCATGCCGAGGGCCGTGAGCCCACGGATGAGCCTGGACTGGCTGGTGGTGAACAGCGTGAGGAAGCAGGCGAATCCGAGCGCCGGAATGCGCAGTCCCATCACGGCCGCCATGGTCAGGTTCTCGCGCGTGATCCTCAGCCACCCCCACCGCCATAGCTCGTGCGTGCCGGACGGGTCGAACACGGGCCAGAGCATCACGATGAGCACGATCACTCCGGCGAGCGCACGCCACACCCATGCGATGCTGCGCCACGGCACCCGGTCCGCGACGAGCATGGCGTGTTCGAGCACGAGCGCGGCGAGGATGACGAGCGGATTGCGCCATACAAGGCATAGCACGAGCAGTGCGAGACTCATGAGGAACTTGACGCGCGGGTCGGCGCGGTGCAGCCAGCCGTCGCCGGGCACGTACAGATCAGCATCCATGGCCGATCCTCCCCCATTCGGCCAGCCGACCGTGCTCGAGCCGCAGCAGATGGGTGCAGCGCTCGGCCACGGCACGCATGTCGTGGCTGATCATGATGACGGTGACCCCCTGCGCGTTGCGTTCGGACACCGCATCCAGCAACCGGGCGGACCGGCGGCGGTCAAGTCCCGCGGTCGGCTCGTCGAGTACCAGCACGTCCGTGCCCATGGCGAGCACGGAGGCCAGCGCCACGGCACGACGATCCCCGTATCCGAGCGTGGCGGGCGAAGCGTCGGCCACGTCGCGCAGACCGAACAGGCCCAGCAGACGGTCCACGGCCGCATCCGTCGCATCGGCCGGTCTGCCGAGCGCCCTCGCCCCGAAGGCGATCTCCTCGCGTGTGGAGGCGCAGAAAATCTGATGGTCGGGGTTCTGGAACGCATAACCCACATGCCTGGCGAGGCGTCCGACCGATTGCGTGCGGGTGTCGATGCCGTCCACGCTCACTCGCCCGTCCGACGGCTTGAGCAGCCCGTTGAGATGCCGGGCGAACGTGGTCTTGCCGGAGCCGTTCGGCCCGACGAGACCCACGAAGGAGCCGTGTGCAATGGCAACGTTCACGTTGCTGAGTGCGGGCGGCATGTCGGAGGCAAGCCCTGCATACCGGTATGTGAGGCGGTCTGCGACGATGGCTGGTTCGGAGGCTTCGGCACCGGCGGTGGACTGCGGCACCACCCTCAGCCACGGCTGCGGGGAAGGCAGAGCGACGCCGAGCCGTTCCAGTAGTGTGGCTTCCCGAGCGAAGATCTCCGGCCCGGCATCGCGTACGATGCGCCCGCGGTCCAGCACAAGTATGCGATCGGCCCAGCGTGACAGATGGTCGGTATCCTGTTCGGCCAGCACGACGGTGAGGCTGCGGCCGACCCGCGCGCGCTCGACGCGGATCCGTCCCAACGCGGCGAACACCTCGCGCCGGCCATCCGGGTCGAGCGCGGAGGTCGGCTCGTCCAGGATCAGGATGTCCGGATCCCCCGCGAGTGCGGCGGCGACGGCCACGCGCTGCATCTGCCCGCCGGACAGACTAGTGGGCGCACGGTCGGCAAACCCCTCCAATCCCACGAGCCGCAGCATGGCGTCGATGCGACGGTCCATGAGAGAGGGGTCCATGCCGCGCTGTTCGAGCGGGAAGGCGATCTCGTCGGCCACGGACGCGCAAAACAGCTGGGATTCCGGGTCCTGTTGCACGTAGCCGACGCGCGCGGACAGGTCGGCCACGCCCGTGCGTGCCGTGTCACAGCCATCCACGGTGACCGAACCGGTCATCTCGCCGTCCGCGAGTTCCGGAATCACCCCGGTCAGAGCCATGAGCAACGTGGATTTGCCTGCTCCGGTGGGACCGACCACACCGACGGACTCTCCCTTCCGTATGGTCAGGTCCACGCCGTCGAGTCCGGTGACGGGAGCGCCGCCGTCCACGAGGGGCGCGTAACGCCAGACGAGCCCCCGTACCGCGATCAGTGCGCGGTCCGAGGGCTCGGCAAGGCTCTGCCGGTCGGTCACTCGCCGGCCTTGATGCCGAGGTTGCCGAGGCGCACCAGCGGCGGGTAGGCCTTGCGCACGGCGGCGAACAGGGCGAGACCGATCACCAGGCCCACCGCGGCCTGGACGGCGTTGCCGGGCGCCTCGCCCAACGCCGGACCCCAGCCGGAGAGGATGCCGCCGGCGATGAAGTAGCCGAACACCTTCCACGCACCGGCCACGACGGACCACAGGACCACGTCGAACGCCTTGAGCCGGCGAACCGCGGCACCCACGATGACGGCCTGCACGCCGTCGATGACGAACGTGAAGATGGCCCACTGAGGGTAGCCGTTGATGAGGTCTCCGAGCGCGGGGCCGAGTCCTCCGACGATGCCGCCGATCCACGGGCCGAACGCGTAGGAGGCGAAGAAGATCATCGCGTCGGACAGGTTGAGGTAGCCGCGTGTGGGCGTGGGGATTTTGACGAACATGGTGACGACGGTGGTCACGGCGGTCATGATGGCAATGAGCGGAATGGTGGAGGCGTTCAATGCCTTCTTGGGTTCGGCAGCCATAATTCCCTCTCTTTTTCAAAATCTGTGATTTCAACAGCCATTCTACAAGGAAATGAAAGAAAAAGTCGTATTTTTCTTTCAAAAAATCATAATATGATCGGTTCAGACTGCCGGGTTGCCGACACTGCCGGAGACGGCCCGGGCCAGCCCGGTGAGGAAAAGCCGGTTCACACGATGAATCTCAGCAAAACTTGTGAACCGAGAACGAACATGGCACCGGCCATGGACACACCGGGAACGGCTTGATTCCGGTGTGCACATGTTCGCTTGAACACGAACCGCGCACACACAAGATGATCGACGATTCATCTCGTGAACCGGAATTCACGGAAAAGGCCCCGCGACATGACGCGCGGGGCCTTCCTGACTGGATCAGCGGAGCGATCGGCTCACTTGGCGAGACCGGAGGCGCGGACCGCCTCGAAGCCGGCCTTGAGGTCGTCGAGGATGTCCTCGATGTTCTCGGTGCCGATGGACAGGCGGATGGTGCCCTGGTGGATGCCCTGATCCTCGAGCTCCTCGAGGGTCTCCTGGGAGTGGGTGGTGGAGGCCGGGTGGATCACGAGGGACTTCACGTCGGCCACGTTGGCCAGCAGGCTGAACAGGTGCAGATTGTCGATGAACACGCGCGCCGCGTCCTTGCCGCCCTTGATGTCGAACGTGAAGATGGAGCCGGCGCCGTTCGGGAAGTACTTCTCGTACAGGGCGTGGTCACGGCGGCCCGGGATGGACGGGTGGGACACGGACTCGACCTCCGGCACGGTCTGCAGGTACTCGACCACCTTGAGCGCGTTCTGCACGTGGCGCTCGACGCGCAGGGACAGGGTCTCGGTGCCCTGCAGCAGCAGGAACGCGGCGAACGGGGAGAGGGTGGCGCCGGTGTCGCGCAGCAGGATGGCGCGGATGCGGGTCACGAAGGCCGCGCCACCCAGCGCCTCGTAGAAGTTGAGGCCGTGGTAGGAGGGATCCGGCTCGGTGAGGGTCGGGAACTTGCCCGGCACCTCGGCCCAGTTGAACTTGCCGCCTTCCACGACCACGCCGCCCAGCGTGGTGCCGTGGCCGCCGATGAACTTGGTGGCGGACTCCACCACCACGTCCGCACCGTGCTCGAGCGGGCGGAACAGGTACGGGGTGGCGAAGGTGTTGTCCACCACGACCGGCAGGTGATGGCGGTGGGCGATCTCGGAGATGGCTTCGAAGTCGGGCAGGTCGGCGTTCGGGTTGCCGAAGGTCTCGAAGTAGACGAGCTTGGTGTTCTCTTGAATGGCGTCCTCGAAGTTCTGCGGCACCTCCGGGTCCACGAAGGTGGTGGTGATGCCGTCGCGCGGCAGGGTGTGCTTGAGCAGGTTGAACGTGCCGCCGTAGATGTTCTTGGAGGAGACGATGTGGTCGCCGGACTGGGTGATGTTGCGCACCGCGTACTCGACAGCCGCGGCGCCGGAGGCCACGGCAATGCCGGCGGTGCCTCCTTCGAGGGCGGCGATGCGGTCCTCGAACACGCCCTGAGTGGAGTTGGTCAGACGGCCGTAGATGTTGCCGGGATCGGCGAGGCCGAAGCGGGCCTCGGCGTGATCGAAGTTGTGGAAGACATAGCTGGTGGTCGCGTAGATCGGAACGGCGCGGGAATCGGTGGCCGGGTCCGCATGCTCCTGGCCGACGTGCAGCTGCAGGGTTTCGAAACGGTACTTCTTGTTGGCTTCAGCCATGATGGGCTCCTTCATGTGGGTACTGCTCTGGTTCGCCACCCGCCGGCCGTGAGGCGGTTGGCGAGGTGTTGGTTATGACCCTACGGCCACGGAACCATGCGACGCAAGCCGGACGCTATCCGAGTTATCTATAGCCCCTTCAAATCCCATGCGGCAGTAGGGGTTTCATGCATTTGAAAGTCCGGTTCCCACCGTCGGAAACCATGCGACACGCCGTGCACGCTCGGACTCATGCGGACTCATGCGCCGATCGGCCCAACCTGTGCTTGCGGGGCCTCAGGTTGGACCGATCGTGCGATTTTCAACCGGCGCGAAGCCGGGACCCGAGTCCGTTACAGGCCCAGGAACAGCTCGTGGATGCGCGCATCCCCCGTGAGTTCGGGATGGAACGCCGTGGCGATGATATTCCCCTGCCGCAACGCCACCGGATGGCCGTCCACCTCGGTTTCCACGGTGACGTCCGGGCCGACGGAGACCACGTACGGCCCCCGGATGAACACCAGCGGGAAGCCGGCGATGCCTCCGAACGCACCGGTCGCGCTGAACGAGCCGAGCTGGCGGCCGTACGCATTGCGACGCACGGTGGCGTCAAGCGCGCCGAAGTAGACGTTCGGATCGTTGTCGAGCCGGGCCGCGAGCAGGATCATGCCGGCGCACGTGCCGAACACCGGTTTGCCGGCGGCGATGTGCCGGGCGATCGGATCGAACAGGCCGGTGGAGCGCAGGAGCTTGCCCTGCGTGGTGGATTCGCCGCCCGGCAGGATCACCCGGTCGATCGAATCGTCGAAGTCGGACGCCTGACGCAGCAGCTTCCACGGGGCGCCGATGCGGTCGAGCATGGCGGCGTGCTCGGCGAACGCACCCTGCACGGCGAGGATGCCGGTCACACCGCGGGGCACGGATTCGGCGTCCGCGGACTCCTCCTTGGAGATGTATTCGACGGCGACGACCATGGCTCACTCCCCGCGGGCGGCCATGATGGTCTGGATCTCGTCCTCGTTGATGCCGACCATCGCCTCGCCGAGGTTGGCGGACAGCTTGGCGAGCAGGTCGGCGTCACGCCAGTTGGCGGTGGCCTGCACGATCGCGGCGGCGCGCTTGGCCGGGTCGCCGGACTTGAAGATGCCGGAGCCCACGAACACGCCCTCGGCGCCGAGCTCCATCATGAGTGCCGCGTCGGCCGGGGTAGCCACGCCGCCAGCGGCGAAGTTCACCACGGGCAGGCGGCCGTTGCTATGCACGTAAAGGGCGAGGTCGTAGGGTACGGCGAGCTGCTTGGCCGCCTCGTACACCTCGTCGTCGCGCAGGGCCTGCAGTTCGCGGATCTGCTTGTTCATGGTGCGCATGTGACGCACGGCCTGGATCACGTCGCCGGTGCCGGGCTCGCCCTTGGTGCGGATCATGGCCGCGCCCTCCGCGATGCGGCGCAGGGCCTCGCCGAGGTTCTTGGCGCCGCAGACGAACGGCACGTCGAACTGGTTCTTGTCGATGTGGTACACGTCGTCCGCCGGGGAGAGCACCTCGGATTCGTCGATGTAGTCGATGTCGATGGCCTGCAGGATGCGCGCCTCAGCGATGTGCCCGATGCGCACCTTGGCCATGACGGGGATGGAGACGGCCTCCTGGATGCCGCGGATCATGGCAGGGTCGCTCATACGCGAGACGCCGCCGGCCGCACGGATGTCCGCCGGGATGCGTTCGAGCGCCATGACCGCGCAGGCGCCGGCATCCTCGGCCACGCGTGCCTGCTCGGGGGTGGTGACGTCCATGATGACGCCGCCCTTGAGCATCTGCGCCAGATTCCTGTTGAGTTCCGCCCTGTTCTCCGCCATTGTTGTTCCCTTCGCTTTGCGGTTCGCCATGCGGCAGTGTTGATCAGTGCATATGCTACGGGCTCGCACGGCGGGTGGGGACGGCCGGTTCCGCATTGCGCTGCGGGCCGTGGCGCGGCGGACGGGAACGGCATGGAAACGGCGTCACGGCCGCCGGGCAAATCGCAAGCGTCGGTTCCGATCGGTTTTCGGTTTGCGCGATGTCGCCATTCCACTGCATCGATTCTGAAAGTGGATGGCGGCAGTCTTGCAAGCCATGGAAAATTGTGAAGATTTGGTGACCGAACCGGCCAGATTGGTCCGGCGTGTCGCTAGAGTCGTGGCGTATGAGCCGTTTGCAAGAGGACGTGACGCTGTTTTCCAGGGACCCGCGCTACATTCCGCGCGTGGCCGCCGTGCATGACATGTGCGGCTACGGCACCTGTTCGCTGACCGCAGCGATCGCGATCCTGTCGGCCTGCGGGTGCAACGCCTGCCCGGTGCCCACGGCCCTGTTCTCCGCACACACCCTGTTCCCGGTCTACACGTTTCACGACACCACCGCCATGCTCGACGGCTACTTGGACGCCTGGCAGCGCGAAGGCGTGGAGCTGGACGCCGTCTACTCCGGCTTTCTGGGCAACGCCGCGCAGGTGGCCGTCATCGAGCGCCTGTACCGGGACCACCCCCGGGCCCTGCGACTCGTCGACCCGGTGATGGGCGACGAAGGCTCGATCTACCCCACCTATACGCCGGACATGTGCCGCGCGATGGGCCGGCTGGCCGCGGGAGCGGACGTGCTCATGCCGAATCTCACCGAGGCGGCGATCCTCACGGGACGCGACTGGCCGGGGCCGCGTCTGGACGACGAGCAGGTGGACGACTGGCTGGAGGCGCTGCTGGCACTCGGTCCGCGCCATGTGGTGCTCAAGGGCATCGACCGCGGTGACGGCATGATCCGCAACTACGTGGCCGACCGGACCGCCGCAGGGGCGCTGCGACGCACGCAGATCGCACACCGCAAACTGCCGTTCATGGCGCCCGGCACCGGGGATGTGTTCGCCTCGGCGCTATGCGGTGGCGTGATGGCGGGACTCGGGCTCGCGCAGTCGGCGCTCGTTGCCGGCGAATTCGTGCGTTCCGCCATGGAGCATACGCCCGACCAGCCGGGCCACGAGCTGCGCGGCGTGAGCTTCGAGCTGAGTCTGGGCGAACTCACCCGAGCCGTACTGGGGTAGCGGCAACAGTTCCACAAAGGGCGTGGATTCACGCGGTTCGGGCACATCCGCGCACCGACGGGCCGCCCATCCACCACCGGCCATGCCATCCACCGTCGCATCCACAATGCGGCCCTCGACACGCCGGAAATGCCCAGACCGGGGGGCACGTCCGTGCACATACCCCGGTTCGGATTGCGCAGGCAGACGCACGGATGGTCCACTGGAGGCATGAACACCGCAACGCATGTCAGCACCATCCATCCCTTCCTCCCGTCCGACCGGTCCGCCGCGCAGGACGGGTCCGCACCGCACGCTTTCCCCTGCACTGCCCGCGAACCGCACGAATCCGGCGAACCGCACGAGGGGACCGTCGCCTTCGACATCACGCCTCTTGACACCGCCGCGCTCGATCTTGTCCGAGGGCGGCTCTCTCCCAGACAGCTCGGAGACGCCGGCGAGCGCTATGCCGCCCTGTGGCTTGAAGAACAGGGGTGGCGCATCCTCGACCGCAACTGGCGGTCGCGCTACGGCGAGCTGGACATCGTCGCCCTCGACGTGCACGGCGAGATCGTCTTCGTGGAGGTCAAGACACGCCGCTCGTCCATGCAGGGTTCCCCGCAGGAGGCGGTGGACCGGCGCAAGCAGGCCAATCTGCGTCGCGCCGCCATGGAATGGCTCCTGGACGACAGCCATTACGTGCCTCACCGCGGCACGCGCTTCGACGTGGTGGCCATCCGGGTCACGCCGTCCGGCCCGCAAACCACCCTCGTTCCGGGAGCGTTCTGATGGCCATCGGCACCGCGATCTCCATAGGCCTGCTCGGCCTGCAGGCCTTCGCCATCCAGATGCAGGCCTACATCAGCTCCGGACTGCCATGCTTCTCCATCATCGGGCTGCCGGATGCCTCCTTAAGCGAGGCGCGCGAACGGGTCAAGTCGGCATGCATGGCATGCGGATTCAAATGGCCGGACACCCGCGTGACGGTGAACCTCTCCCCCGCGTCGGTACCCAAGCACGGGTCCTCGCACGACCTTGCCATCGCAGCCAGCGTGCTTGCGGCGGGCAAGATGATTCCTCACGACTGTCTGGAGCACACGCTGGTGCTGGGCGAGCTCAATCTGGACGGCACCGTGCTGCCGATCAACGGCATTCTTCCCATGCTGCTCGCCGCCCGCGAGCGCGGATTCACCCGCGCGTTCGTCCCGTACGCGAACCTCGACGAGGCCACACTGATCGGTGACGTGGAAACCGTGGGGATACGGCATCTGGGCGAGCTCATCGAGCACATGGGCGGCAAGCCCCGCTACCGTCTGGACGTCGACCGGCTGCCGCAACGCGTCATCGACCCCGAGATCAACCCGCATCTCGACGCGCATGGAGACACGGAGGATCCCACGGCTCTGGACATGGCCCAGGTGGTGGGCCAGTCGAACGCGAAATGGGCGCTGGAGGTGGCTGCGGCCGGCAACCACCACATGGTGATGGTCGGGCCACCCGGATCGGGCAAGACCATGCTGGCCACGAGGCTGCCGAGCATCATGCCGCCGCTGGGCGAGCAGGAGCAGCTGGAGGTCGCCTCCATACGCTCCTTGTGCGGCACCCTGCCCCTGTATGGCATCCGTGACGTGCCGCCGTTCGAATCTCCGCACCATACCGCCACCACGGCGTCGCTGATCGGCGGGGGCAGCGGCATGGCGAGGCCGGGCGCCATCACCCGTGCGCACCGTGGCGTGCTGTTCATGGACGAGGCCCCCGAATTCCAGCCGCGCACCCTGCAGGCGCTGCGCGAACCGCTGGAAACCGGGTACGTGGCCGTTTCGCGCATCAAGGGCACCGCCTACTACCCGGCCCGGTTCCTGCTGGTCATGGCCGCGAATCCGTGCCCATGCGGTTTCGCCCAATCCGGCAATGGGTCGCAATGCAAATGCACCGAACGGGAACGCTCCCGCTACTGGAATCGCCTGTCCGGACCAATCCTGGACCGCATTGACATTCAGATCGATGTACCTGCGGTCTCCACGCTCACCGCGGATGCCGGCGAGACGCGCGAGTCGAGCGCGGACATCCGCCACCGGGTGACTCAGGCGCGCGCGACGGCCCGCGAACGGTTCGCCTCGCAGGGATGGTCGTCGAATGCGGAAGCGAGCGGACAGTGGCTGCGACGCAACACGTCCGCCAAGGCCACCGAAAAGGTGAATCAGGCGCTCGACCGTCAGACGCTGAGTCTGAGGGGCGCGGACCGTGCGCTGCGTCTGGCGTGGACGATCGCCGATCTCAACGGGCAGACGAGCCCGAGCGAATCGGACGTGGACACCGGCATCCAACTGAGAACGAGACTGCAATGAACGAGCATCCCAATCCGGAACGCGTGGCTGCCACGGCCCGCACGCAAACGGCACCGGCCGAGATGCGCATGGACGCCGAAACGCTGGCCCGCGCGGTGCTCGCGCACTGCATGGACGGTCCCGACCCGCTGATGTATGCCGCGCACCAAGGCGCGAAGGACTCGATGACGCTGGTGGACGCCCTCGCGGACCGCAGCGCGGCGGGCGGAGGCGATGCAACCGCTCACGGAGCCGGCGGAGAGCTCGAGGGAATGTTCCTGGCCGGGGCCGCGCGTTGGGGACGCCGGACCGTACCGCAGGACATGGAGCGCTTCCATGCAGCCGTAGACCGGTGGACGCGGCGGCTGAGAGAATTGCCGTCCCTCGAACTGGACGAGCTCGCCGCGCTGTTCACCCGCGACAGATCGATGTGGGTGATTGCACCCGGCCACCCGTGCTGGCCGGAACAGCTGAACGACCTTTCGGACAAGATCGACTGGGCCGCACCGTTGTGCCTGTGGGGGCAGGGCGATCCCGCGGCACTGACGAGCTGCGAGGCGCCGATCGCGGTGGTCGGTTCACGCGGCGCCAACGACTACGGGCGCACGGTGGCGCACGGCGTGGCCTCGCACGCGGCGCTGAGAGGCCATCTCATCGTGTCCGGCGGAGCGTACGGCGTGGATGCCGCGGCGCATTGGGGAGCCATCGCAGCGGCGGACCGCTACCCGGGGCGGGCCGGCCGCACGGTGGCGGTCTTCGCGGGAGGGCTCGATCACATTGGCCCTCAACGCAACCATGAGATGTTCCAACGCATGCTGGACGCTTCGGGCGCGCTGGTGAGCGAAATGAGCCCGGGCACCGTTCCGGAGGCACGGCGGTTCCTGTTGCGCAACCGGATCATCGCCGCTCTGGCGCGCGTTGTGGTGGTGGCGCAGGCGCGGATCCGCTCCGGGGCGCTCAATACGGCCACATGGGCCGCGGATCTCAACCGCGAGGTGTATGCCGCTCCCGGCGAGATCACGCAGCCCTCGCACGCCGGGTGCAACCTGCTCATCCACGGCAATCGGGCCGTCATTCTGGTGGATTGCGAGGACGTGACCGAACTGTGCCATGGGGACCATCAGCCGCGCGAGCCACGCGAGGAACCCTCCGGGACTCCTGCGACGGGGACGCCACACACCGGCGGCAACGATCAGCCCGGGGCACCCGACCGGATTGATCAGTCCGGCCAGCCGACATTGCCGGGAACGGAAGTGGTCCCGGCAGCGAACATCAGGTCGATGAAACGCCGTCTGGGACGCCGTCAGCCGCCATCCACCCTCGCGCCGGACGACCGTCCGAAGGCCCCGGCCCCCGAACCGAACGACGATCAACGTCTCGTACTCGCCGCCATCCGTTCCTGTCGGCGACGGGCCATCCGTGCCGGGGAGGACGCGATCGGCGCGGCCGTGCGCGACGCCAATCCGGACAGGCGCGATTGCGGGCCGGCATGGGTGGCGGGGCAGCTGGGTGCCCTCGAACTGCTCGGACTGGTGGAACGGGATGCCACGGGCGCGTTCAAGCCCGCCACTGGCACGCGTCCAGATCCACCCGCCAGCCGTCCGCCCCGGCCGCGGTCCCCGAACCGGGCATGAATCGCACTCCCTCCGCCTCGAGCAGGGCACGTTGGCGTTCCGGTCCGCCGAACGCGAATCCCGGGGCGAGCGAGCCGTCGCGGAACACCACCCGATGGCACGGGATCACACCCGGTTCGGGATTGGCGTGCAGGGCGAATCCCACGAACCTGGCGGACCGGGGTGCACCGGCCAGAGCCGCCACCTGCCCGTACGTGGCCACCGAGCCGGCCGGGATGCGACGCACCACGCAGTACACACGTTCGGCAAAGGACTGGGGTTCACGGGAGGAGGGATTCGCGCATGATGTCATGGCTCCATTATGCGGCTGCGGCATCTGGCTGCTCGCCATCGTCGGAATCCACCTCGTCCGGGCGTGTTCCGAGAATCTACGGTATGAGTCCGAAGCAGTTGGAAGATATGTATGACGCCGTGATCGTGGGCGCCGGAGCGGCCGGCCTGTCCGCGGTACTGGGCCTGTTGCGCTCCGAGCCGATCCGCGCTCTGAAGGATGCCGGGCTGGAACCGAGGATCCTCGTGATCTCGAAGCTCCAGCCGCTGCGCTCGCACACCGGGTCCGCGGAGGGCGGCATCGCGGCGAGCCTTGGCAACATCGACCATGACGACTGGCACTGGCACTACTTCGACACCGTCAAGGGCGGCGACTGGCTGGTCGATCAGGATGCGGCCGCATTACTCGCCCGCGAGGCGCCTGCCACGGTGATCCGCCTCGAGCATGACGGCGTGGCGTTCTCCCGCACCGAGGACGGGCACATCGCGCAGCGCCGCTTCGGCGGGCATACGGCGGATTTCGGCGGCGAGCCGGTACGCCGTGCGGCCTATGCGGCGGACCGTGTGGGCCATCAGATCCTGCACAGCCTGTGGCAGCAGTGCGTGGCGCAGGGCGCCGAATTCGCCGAGGAATGGTATGTGACCGATCTGACGCTCAATGCCGACGGGTCACGCGCGCTCGGCGTGGTGGCCTACGACACGCACACCGGGCAGATGCATGCGGTACACGCACGCAACGTCATGCTCGCCACAGGAGGGGCGGGCCGTCTGTTCCGCACGACGTCGAACTCGTGGGACCTCACCGGCGACGGCATGGCGCTGGCCTTGGCCGCGGGATTGCAGCTCGAGGATGTGGAATTCGTGCAGTTCCACCCCACCGGGCTCGCGCATACCGGCATTCTGCTGTCCGAGGCGGCCCGCGCGGAGGGCGGCGTGCTCAGGAACGCGGACGGCGAGGCGTTCATGGCCCGCTACGCGCCGGGGCACGCCGATCTGGCAGCGCGAGACGTGGTGAGCCGCTCGATCATGGCCGAGGTGGATGCCGGCCGTGGCGTGGCCGATCCGAAGGATCCGGACGGCCCTAAGGACTGCGTGTGGCTGGACATGACCGGCATCGACAGGGACCATATGGAGGCGGTGCTGCCGCAGGTAACGGAGACGATCCGCGAGTATGCGAACATCGACCCGGCCACGCAGTACGTGCCGGTCAAGCCCACCGCGCATTACACCATGGGCGGCATTCCCGTCACCACGGACGGCGAAGTCTACCGTTGGACGCCCGGATCCGGTGTTTCCGGTGCCGAAGGAACCGACGGAGCCAAGCCGCATCGCCAGACGGTGGAGGGCCTGTATGCGGCGGGCGAATGCTCGTGCGTGAGCGTGCACGGCGCGAACCGTCTGGGCGGCAACTCGCTGCTTGACGCCTGTCTGTTCGGCACCCGGGCCGGCGAGGCCATCGCCGCGCGCGTGGCCGAATCCCCCGTGGCGCAGGCGGAGATCGAAGGTGGCGACCCGCTGGCCGACGATCCCGAAACCGGCTGCGTGGACGAGGCCGCCGAGGCGCGGGAATCCGAGCTCAAGGCGCTGCTCGCCGGGAGCAATGGCACCGATCAGGATGCCGACACGGGCGCAGATGCAGCTGCGGAACCCTTCGAGACCGCGGAGCGCGGCGATCGGCCCGCCGACGACAATCCGTACCGTCTGCTCGCCGACTTGGGCGCGACGATGGAACGCGCGGTCGCCGTACGCTGCAGCGCCGAGACGATCGCCGACGCGCTGACGACGCTGCGCGACGAACTCGAACCCCGCGCCGCGGCCCTGCACGCCCATAGCGATACGCCCGCATTCAATCAGGAGGTGACCGCCATCTGGGAGGCGCGGCATCTGCTCGCCCTTGCGTCGGCGGTGCTCGGGGCGTCCGATGCGCGCAAGGAATCGCGCGGCTCGCTGTGCCGGCTGGATTACCCCGAGCGCGACGATGATCGGTTCCTCGCGCATTCCATGGTCGGACTGCGCGGCGCGGCGGTCCCGCCCGAGGACGTTTCGGACGACCGCCGCGAGGAGATCGCCTGGCAGCCGGTGCACATCGTCGACTATCCGCCCAAGGCCCGCACCTACTGACGGACGGCATCCGCGCATGGTCCGCCGACGGTCACCAACGAACCGCCGCGGCACGCCATGACTTCGGCAGACCGGGCGGAAGGGTGATGAGACTCACCTCGGTTCGCCCACCATGCCGCAAGCCGCCCCGCCGCCACCCCGCACGGTAAAGACGGTGGCTTGTGGCACACTGGATACCCGGTAAACGCACCCGGTCAAGGCATTGGACGGGCCGACACGACAGGCGAGACAGCAAGGAGCAGCGTGATGGGCAAGAGAGACGACATGGTCAGCGTGACCCTGCGCGTGCATCGCTTCACCCCACGCGCCGAACGCGAACGCCGTCACGGCTCGAACCCGTTCGCCCGCAAGTCCTCTCCGTTCGGGGATTCCGGCGCACGTCGCCGCCCGCGCGGCAAGCAGTGGACCCAGGACTACACGCTCACCGTCCGCCCGGAGGACACGGTGCTCGACTGCCTGCTGGCCGTCAAGCGCACGGTCGATCCAACGCTCGCCTTCCGTTACTCGTGCGGTCACGGCATGTGCGGATCGGACGCGGTGGCGATCAACGGCACGCCCACGTTGCTGTGCACGGCCTCCGTGCGCACCTGGGCCAAGCCGGAAGCCGCCGGGCTGCCCGGCGAGGGGGAACGCGCCGGCACCGACGAAGCCGAGGGGTTCCGCCGCACAGGAACGTCGAATGCGGACGCAGACACCGCAGCGGATGCAACCGGCACGGCAGCAGCCGGGGCCGGCACAGACGACTTCCGCGGCGGGGTGATCGAACTGTCCCCCCTGCCGGGATTCCCTGTGCAGCGCGACCTCATTGCGGACATCGACCCCATGCTGAACCAGATCCGCAAGCTCAAGCCGTATCTGGAGGCCAAGGGCGAGCTCAAGACCACTGCGGACGGCAAGGTCAACGTGTTCGAATACCTGCAGAGCCCGGCCGAGCTCGCCAAGTACGAGACGCTCACCAACTGCATCGCCTGCGGCGTGTGCGAAGGCTCCTGCCCGGTGTTCGCCGGCGGCGACGCATTCATCGGACCGGCGGCGCTCATTGCGGCCTCCCGGTTCGTCAACGATTCGCGCGACGGCAGGGCCATGGCACGTATGGAGCAAATCGACACGGCGGACGGCGTGGCGGCATGCCAGTCAGTGCGTGCGTGCGGCCGTCAGTGCCCGCGCGGCATCGACGTGGGCGAGGAGATGTGGCAGATCATCGCGAAGGTGCGCGAACGCTGACACGGGTGCAAATCCGCGTATATCGAACCGGTATTGTAGGGGCTATGAACAAGACTTCGTACACCAATCTGGCCAAGGCATGGGAATTCGCCGAGGACGCGGCGTTCGCCCGCCAGTCCGACCGGCTGCATGCATTGCGGCTCGGCGCCGAGGAAGCGGGATTCGGGCAGGGCTCCGCGTCGCAGGCCGATTTTCTGCGCATGCTCGTGCAGCTGACCGGCGCACGATCGGTCATCGTCGTCGGCACGTGCAGCGCTGTGGAAACCTACCAGTTGGTCATGGGACTCAACGGAAGCGGCCAGCTCACGGCGGTCGACTCCTCCCCCGAGGGCGCCACGCTCATCCGGCACATGTTCGCTCAGCTGGACAACGAGACCGGCACGACCCTGCGCGTGGTCAACGTGGCGGCCAGCCAGTTCCTGCCGCGGCTCAACGCCTCCGACTACGACCTGATCGTGGTGGCGGGCGATGCGGACAACTACGAACCCGCCTACCGGCAGGCCGTTCGGCTGCTGCGCACGGGCGGTTCGCTGGCGTTCACCGATGCGTTCGCCTTCGCCGGTCCGGACGCGAACGGCGGGCTGCTCAACCCGGCCGACCGCAGCGGCAAGGCCGTCACGCTGCGCGCCCTGCTGGACACCATCATGGCCGACGAGGAGTTCGACACGACCGTGGTGCCCGTAGGCAGCGGACTGACGATCAGCGTCAAGCGCTGATCGGATCGGGACTCCTGCCGCGAGCCGGCAGACAGACCCGATCCGACCGGTTGCCGTCAGTTCTGCTTGATGGCGCTCAGGGCCACGTCCACCGCCTCGTCGGGATCGTCGGTGATGACCACGAGGTTCGGGTCGAGCTCGGAGATCATGCCATGCTCGCGCACGGTGGTGGACAGCCACGCGAACAGGCCCTTCCAGTACTCGGAATCGTAGAGCACCACGGGCATGGTAGCCACCTTGTGGGTCTGGACCATGGTGAGCACCTCGAACATTTCGTCGAGCGTGCCGAAACCGCCGGGGCAGATGATCACACCGGACGAATACTTGAGGAACATGGTCTTGCGCACGAAGAAGTAGCGGAACGTCATGCCCAGATTCACCCACGCGTTGAGCCCCTGTTCGTGCGGCAGCTCGATGCCAAGTCCCACGGACTTGCCGCCGGCGAGCGCCGCTCCCCTATTGACCGCTTCCATGATGCCCGGACCGCCGCCGGTGATCACCGCCACGCCGGCCTTGGCGATGCGCTTGCCCATGTGCCGCGCAGCTTTGTAGGCGGGATCGGTGCGCGGGGTACGGGCGGAGCCGAACACGCTTACGGCCGGTCCAAGCTCCGCGAGCGCGCCGAAGCCGTCCACGAATTCGGACTGGATGCGCAGCACGCGCCACGGGTCCATGTGCAGCCAGTCGGTGGACTGGTTGGTGGCCAGCAGGTTGCCGGTGGTGTTGTCCTTGGGGACCATCGACCCGCGCAGCATGACCGGTCCGCGGTAGTAGGCGTCTCCCAGCGGGGACTTCGGCTGGGGCTCCGATGCCGCCGTCCGCTCCTGTGCGGCGGCGGTCTGATCCGTGTCGGTTGCCGTCACGTCGTCGGCCACGGCTGCGACGGCGTCGGCCGGAGCGTTGTCGACCGGGATGCCGGCCTGTTCGGCGGCGAGCGGCGTCGGCTGTGAGGCTTTTGCGGAGTGCTCCGTATGTTTCGCGCTCTTCGTCCCCTTGCCGGACTTCGCTTCGCCGTCCGCGGATGCCGCCTCGCTCCCCCGGTCCGGGTTCACCAGCGGATGCGCCAGCTCCTCCAGCTTGTTGTTCACGGACGCCATCACGTCCCGGCCGTCCTTCCGCTTATCCTTCTTGCCGTCCTTCTTGGCCATGCTCCCCACTCCTTGGGTTCATTGTTCGACTTTGTCCGATTATAGCCACGCAATACCGCGGTATGGCTGCCGGTATCGCATGATCGGTCCAACCTGTGCCCCCGAAATTGCAGATTGGACCGATCGTACGAAAAAAGAGCCCCGAAACGGCCGTTTTCCCGCACGATCGGTCCAAGCTGCGAAAACGGAGGCACAGGTTGGACCGATCGTGCGAAACGGACGGTGCGGCTTACGAATGGGATGCAGACCGGAATGCCGAGATCCATGATGCCGAACGCCCGATGCCGACGGTGGCCCGATACAGCACCAAGCGCAAGCGCATCGAGATGAATCGACGCGGCCAAGGGAAATGGCACGCGCGGAAACCTGTGCGACGGACGCGGGCCGGCACCGAATGCAACGACGAAGGTCAGTCCCGCGCCTCAGCGCTTGCGACGGCGCCAGATCCTGCGCGAGGAATGACCGTCCTTGCCTACGGAACGTCCGTCACGGTCATGCCGATCGAAATGCCCGCTGCCGCGCACGGAACGCTTCGGTTTGCCGTTCCCGGTCCGTTCGCCGTTCGCCGCGTTCGCCGGGGAATCGCCGTCGGCGGCGTCACCACGTGCCGTCTTGGGATGGCTGGCGTGGAACTTCTTGATGAATTCGGGGGTGAACGCGGGCATGCTCATGGTGATCGTGCCGTCGGCGAGGTGTCCCTCGTGTTCGCCGGACTCCAGCTCGGCTTCCTCGGCGGACGGCGGCACGGCACGGGCGGCGGCTGCGGCGGCCTCGAACCGCTTGGACTGGCGGCTCAGCAGTATGCCGGACACCGCTGCGGCCAGCAGGGAGGCCACGAGCACGCCGAACCGGCTTTCCGCGGAGAGTTCTGTATCCGCATAGGCCAGCGAGGCGATGAGGAAGGAGACCGTGAAGCCGATGCCGCACGCGCAGGCGGCGGGCAACAGATCGCGCACCCTGAGCCCCTTGGCGAGCTTGAGCCGCATCACGTGCGTGGACAGCCATGCGATCAGCATCACACCGGTGGGCTTGCCGATCACCAATGCCACGGTGATGCCGACCACGACCGGCGAGAGCATGAGCGCGGGCGTCAGTTCGCTGAAGCGCACACCGGTGGCGAACAGGGCGAAGATCGGCAGGGCGATGAGCGCGGACAGCGGCTGGAGCTTGTCGTGGTAGCGTTCGGCGCGCGGCTCCTTCTCGCCGAACATTTCGCGCGAGGGGGTGAGCAGGCCCACGAGCACACCGGCCAGCGTGGGGTGCACGCCCGCCTCGAACATCATCACCCATGCGAGGATGCCCACCAGTCCGGCGACGATCCACGGCACGCGCCGCAGGCGGACCAGCCACGCCCATGCGACCGCGCAGGCGGCGATGCCGATGAACCAGTACCAGTGGCTCAGCGAGGAGAAGAATACGGCGATGAGGATGATGGCCAGCAGATCGTCCACGGTGGCGAGTGTCATGAGGAACGCGCGGATCGAACCGGGCAGCGCCTTGGCGAACAGGGCGAGCACGGCCAGCGAGAAGGCGATGTCCGTGGCGGTGGGCACGGCCCATCCCTGTGCGATGGTGGCGTAGTCGAACACCTGCCCGGATGCGATGGTCTGTAAGCCGGGCCCCGGCGGCGCATATTCGGAGTACAGCCATGTGACGCCGAGGAACAGCACCGGGGGCACGAGCATGCCGCCCACCGCGCACAGCATGGGCACGGCCGCGGCCTTCGGGTTGGACAGCGAGCCGGTGGTGAGCTCCTGCTTCAAGTCAAGCCCCACCACCAGGAAGAATGCGGTGAGCAGACCGTCCTGCGCCCAGTGGCCGATGGGCAGGTCGATGTTGGTGTATGGGATGCCGATGTGCGTCTCCGCGATGTGGCCGAACAGGTCCGCGGTGACGGGCAGATTCGCAAGAATCAGGCCGGCGAAGGCGAAGCCGAGCATGATGAGGCCGGAGATGCGGTCCGACGCGGCGACATGCTTCACCGTCGTCCAGAATCCGCGCCTCTGCGCGCCCGCCCGATTCATTGCTCCGCTCATAGCTCCGTCTCCACTCCCCGCACGTCCGATGGCTGCACCGTCAAAGGATGCACTAATGGGATTTTAACGGAACCTCACGGACGTTCCGCCCGGAGCGGAGCCGGGGGTGCCGACGTTGCAGTTCGGGGAGACAAGGGCGAGCGCGGCAACGGTGTCAGCTCGAGCAGCGGGACAGTGTCAGGGCCTTGCGCAAAATTGGAAAGGGCCTTGCCACCATTTCGGAGGCAAGGCCCTTGACGTGCGCCAGACAGGATTCGAACCTGCGACCTGCTGATCCGTAGTCAGCTGCTCTAATCCGCTGGGCTACTGGCGCATGCTACCGTTTCAAGGAGATAGCTCCCTTCATGAAAGAATCCCGACTCTCGCGAGCCGAGAAACCTCACGTGCGCCAGACAGGATTCGAACCTGCGACCTGCTGATCCGTAGTCAGCTGCTCTAATCCGCTGGGCTACTGGCGCATGTTGTCCGCGAAACAATCACCGGTTGAAGTGCTCGTTTCAGGCAACTCGAATATGATACCGCCCGATTCCGATTTGTCCAAACGTCGGCATGTCGCCCGGAATTCCGCCGTTTTGAACCTGTCACTCAGGCCACCATGCGGTGGTCGCGGTCTTCCCCTTCCGCCATGACGATCCGCGGCTCACTACGTCCGGCGACGGCGTCCTCGTCCACAATCACCTGCGCCGCGCCGTCCATGTCCGGCAGACGGAACATGGTGCTCTCGAGGGTGCGTTCGATGATGGAGCGCAGACCGCGCGCGCCCGTCCCTTGGGTGATGGCCGTGTCCGCGATGGCCTTCACCGCGCCTTCGGTGAAGCTGAGGTCCACGCCGTCGACGGCGAACAGCTTGCGGTACTGCTTGGTCAGCGCGTTGGACGGCTCGGTCAGAATGGCCGTCAGATCTTCGGCGGTGAGGTCTTTCAGGACGCTGATCACGGGCAGGCGGCCGATGAACTCGGGCAACAGGCCGAATTCCGCCAGATCGTCCGCATTGGCTTGAGCGAGCAGCTCATGGTCGTCCACCTCGCGATCCCGCCACGAGGCGCCGAAGCCGCTTTCGTGACGCCCGAGCCGCGTGGCCACGATATCCGAAAGGCCCACGAACGCGCCACCGCAGATGAACAGGATGTCCCGCGTGTCGATCTGCACGGTCTCCTGCTCCTTGTGCTTGCGCGTGCCATCCACCGGCACCGAGGCGACAGTGCCCTCGAGAATCTTGAGCAGCGCCTGCTGCACGCCCTCGCCGGACACATCCCGCGTGATGGACGTGTTTTCGCCGCTTTTGCGTGCGATCTTGTCGATCTCGTCGATGTACACGATGCCGTGCCGCGCCCGGTCCACGTCACCGTCCGCGGCCTGCAGGAGCCGCTGGAGCACGGTTTCCACGTCATCGCCCACGTAGCCGGCCTCGGTGAGCGTGGTGGCGTCGGTGATGACGAACGGCACGTGCATCACGCGTGCAAGCGTCTGCGCCAGATACGTCTTGCCCACGCCGGTCGGGCCCATGAGCAGGATGTTTGACTTGGCGACTTCCACGTCCGCCAGAGGGTCCGCGGGCCCGGCCCCCGGCTTGCCCGCCCGTCCCGCGGCGACCTGACGCGCCAGCTGCTGCGAGGCGTCCATGAGTTCCATGTTCACGCGCTTGTAATGGTTGTACACGGCCACGGCGAGCGTGCGCTTGGCGGCCTCCTGACCGACGATGTAGCGGTTGAGGTAGGAGAAGATCTCATGCGGGCGGGGCAGCTCGATGGCGTTGCGGCCGGCGTCCTCGGCGCGCGCGTCGGAGATGATCCGCACGCACAGCGCGATGCATTCGTCGCAGATCGCGCAGTTCGGCCCCGTGACGAGCTTCTGCACCTCGCGCTCGGACTTGCCGCAGAATTCGCAGCGCGGCGAATCCTCGTTGTAGCTGATCACCCGCCCCATGGCGTTTCCCCTCCTTGCGGACGATTGCGGACGTTGCGGTCCGCCGGCCCGGTACGATGCAGCCCGCCGTCCCGCCGCATGGCTGGGAGGGCGGGCCGCACGCGTGGGTCATCCGTCACTTGCGGTGCTCGAGCACCTCGTCGACAATGCCGTATTCCTTGGCCTGCGGGGCCGTGAGGATGGTGTCCACCTCGATGTCCTTGCGGATCTTTTCCGGATCCTGACCGGTGTGCTTGGCGAGCGTGTTCTCGAGCCATTCGCGCAGGCGGATCATTTCCTTGGCCTGCAGCTCGATCTCCGTGGCCTTGCCGAAGTCCTGACCCATGGCGGGCTGGTGGATGAGCACGCGGGCGTTGGGCAGCATGAGGCGCTTGCCATGCGCGCCGGCGGCCAGCAGGATCGCGGCGGCGGAGGCGGCCTGACCGAGGCATACGGTGGCCACGTCCGGCTTGATGTACTGCATGGTGTCGTAGATGGCCGTCATGGCGGTCATGGAACCGCCGGGCGAGTTGATGTACATCATCACGTCACGGTTCGGATCCTGCGACTCGAGCACGAGCAGCTGGGCCATGATGTCGTCGGCGGAGGTGTCGTCCACCTGCACACCCATGAAGATGATGCGGTCCTCGAACAGACGGGTGTACGGGTCCTGCCTCTTGTAGCCGTACGGGGTCTTCTCCTCGAACTGAGGCAGGATATAGCGGGCCTGCGGACCGGCCAGACGCTGGGCGCGGGCTACGAAACGGGCTTCTTCACTTGCCATGATGTGTTGTGTTCCCTTCCCCGGTTCAGGCGTTCATCGACCCGGCGTTGGTGACGAGCTTGTCCACGAAGCCGTACTCGAGCGCCTGCTGCGCGGTGTACCAGTGATCGTATTCGTTGTCGCGGTAGATCTCCTCCACCGTGTGGCCGGTCTGCTCGGCCGTGAGCTCGGCCATGGTGCGCTTCATGTCCATGATGAGCTCGGCGTTGATGCGCACGTCCGTGGTGGTGCCGCCCACGCCGCCGGACGGCTGGTGCATGAGCACGCGGGCATGCGAGGTGAGGAAACGCTTGCCCTTGGTGCCCGAGCTCAGCAGGAACTGACCCATGGAGGCGCACATGCCGAGACCCACGGTTGCCACGTCCGGTTCGATGAGCTGCATGGTGTCGTAGATGGCCATACCGGCGGTGATCGAACCTCCCGGGGAGTTGATGTACAGCCAGATGTCCTTCTTCGGATCCTCGGCCGCGAGCATGAGCATCTGGGCGCAGATGCGGTTGGCCATCGCGTCGGCCACTTCCTCGCCGAGCCAGATGATGCGGTCCTTCAGAAGGCGGTTGAAAATCGGATCCATGGGGCCTGCGGGCGCGTCCTCGCCGGCCATCATGGGCAGGGTTGCAAAATCGCTCACCTTGTCTCCTTCGTACATTGCATAAACACATCCATCCTAGCGGTTCCAACCGACGCGCACCCCCTCTGCGCCCGTCTTTCGGCTCCGCGCGCAACCCTGTCCGCGGCCCGGACGACCAGCCTCGCACATGGCTCGCTCACCCTCGGACACCTTTCGATGGGCGCCGAGCCGGACACCAGCCCAGACGCGCAGACGGACGCATACGGCAACGGGCCGGAACCCGAGGACAATGCTCGGATCCCGGCCCGCTGGTCGGATGAATCGAAACGATCAGATCAGCCGCTCAGACGGCATGCCGACCGTTCGGACGGACGTTCACTCGGCGTCGGCCGGCTTCTCCTCGTCCTTCTTGGCGATCTCGTCGGCCACGGCGGCAGCGGCGGAAGCGGCCTCGACGGACTGCTCCTCCTCTTCCTCGGCGGCCTCGCCCAGGAACTTGGACAGGTCGATGGCGTTGCCTTCGGTGTCCTTGAAGGTCACGGCCTTCATGCCGGCGACCATGCCCTTGGAGCGGCCGACTTCCTGCACGGCAGAGCCGATCTGGCCGTTCTGGATGATGGCCTGGATGAAGCGGTTCGGATCCATGCCGTACTGCTGGGCGATGGAACCGAGGAACTGGAAGACCTCGTTCTGGGAGACCTTCACGTCCATCTTCTCGGCGAGGACGTCGAGCACGATCTGGTCGCGGAGTTCCTTCTCGACGGTCTCCTCGGCTTCCTTCTTCTGCTCGTCGGTGGCCTTGGCCGGGTCGGCGGTCACGTTCTTGAGCTGCTGCTCGACCATGTCCTTCTTGACGCCCTTCGGCAGCGGGATGTCGAGGCCCTCCTCGAGGCGGGCGATGAACGCGTCGCGGGCGTCGGTGGCCTGACGGGCCTCGAGATCGGCCTCGCACTGCTTGCGCACGTCGGCCTTGAGCTCGTCGAGCGTATCGAACTCGGAGGCTTCCTGGGCGAAGTCGTCGTTGAGCTCCGGGAGCTCCTCGGCCTTCACGGAGTTGACCTTCACCTTGACCTGGGCCTTCTCGCCCTCGTGGTCGCCGCCCTGCAGGGTGGACTCGAAGGTGGTCTCCTCGCCGGCGGACAGGCCGTCCAGAGCCTCGTCGATGCCGTCGAGCATGGTGCCGGAGCCGAGCTCGTAGCTCACGCCCTCCTGAGAGTCGACGGTCTCGCCGTCGATGGTGGCGGTCAGGTCGATGTTGGCGAAGTCGCCCTTGGCGGCCGGACGGTCCACGCCGACCAGAGTGCCAAAGCGCTGGCGCAGGTTCTCGAGGCGCTTGTCCACGTCCTCATCGGACACGGAGGGCTTGGCGACCTCGATCTCAAGGCCGTTGAGCTCCGGGAGCTCGACATCGGGGCGACGCTCCACGGTGGCCACGAACTTGAGCTTGGTCTCGTCCTTGGCGGAGGCGGGCACTTCCTGCACGTCGATCTCCGGCTGGGCCATCGGGTGGATCTTCTTTTCCTCGAGGGCCTTGGAGTACAGCTCCGGGACGGCGGAGTTCACTGCCTCGCCGGCGACGGCGCCGAAGCCGATGCGCTGGTCGATGATCTTGCCGGGCACGTGACCCTTGCGGAAGCCGGGGACGTTGACCTGCTTGCCGATCTCCTTGCGGGCGGCATCGAGGTACGGGTCGAACTCCTCCGTATCGACGGTGATGGTGAGCTTCACCTTGGTCGGCTCGAGGTTACGAACGCTGATTTTCACGCTTACGCTCCAATATTCTTGAAACCATACAGTTCTGCCTTGAAGGCAACCGTTACATGATAGCGCGGGTCACGGACGCGGCGATGAGATCGACCTGCCAGCGTCGTGCGCCCTGCGCGGAAAGGAACTCCGCCACGTCGCGCGAAGCGGGATCATCGGTCCAGCACAGGTTGCGGATGTACTGCGGCTTGACGATCACGTCCGCCGGGGTGCGCGTGTCCTCGGCGATCTGGGTGATGGTGCGCCGGACCGCCTGCAGCCGTGCGTAGCGGTCGGGATGGCGATCCTGCCAGTAGCGCATGGAGCGCGGGGCGTTGCACTCGTCCGGCACGGAGGGCGGTGGAACCGGCCAGTCGCCGGGCTTGAGGGTCAGCGCTGCGGCGATCGTCTCCTTCCACACGGCTGGCTTCACCTCGCGCTGGATGGGCGCGTAACGTTCGAACATCTTGTCCTGTTCGCCGCCGGTGTGGACGCGCACACGTTCGTTGAGCGAACGGATGGCACGGAATTCCCGGGCATTGCGGGGCTTGGAGACCGCAGCTTCGATGATGGACGCGTCAGCGAGCAGCAGACTCGGGGCAATGTCGTACCGGCGGGCGATCTCGTCGCGGCGCGTCCACAGCGCACGGGCCACGGCCAGTCCCTGACGGTCCCGGGCCAGCACGTTGATGCGCGAGATGTGCCGCCACGGCTGCGGCGACGCCTCCTTGGGCTCCATGCCCTTGGCGAGGATGTAGGCGAACTCCTCGCGCGCCCAGCCGTCCTTGCCCTGCCGCTTCAGTTCGCCGAGCATGCGTTCGCGCAGCTCGATGAGCAGCTCCACGTCCAGCGCCGCATAGTTGCGCCAGTCGCGCGGCAGCGGGCGGTACGACCAATCGGCGGCGGAATGCTCCTTGGCGAGCGTCAGTCCTAGGAAATGCTCGGTGACGGCGGCCAGACCGAACCGGCGCAGTCCGAGCATGCGTGCGGCCATTTCTGTGTCGAACAGGTTGAGGGGTCTCATGCCCAGATCGGCGAATCCGGGAAGGTCCTGCAGGGCGTCGTGCAGAATCCAATCGTCACTGCCCACGGCCTGATTGAAGTCCGACCAGCTGCCGCCCTCCGCGGCCACGGCGATGGGATCGACCAACGCGATGCCCGCCCCCTCGCGCTTGAACTGCACGAGCCAATCCTCATGCCCGTAGCGGAATCCGGAGGCCCTCTCGGCGTCCGCGCCAACGGGGCCGGAACTTTGCGCGAACCGCTGCACCATGCGGCGGAACGCGTCGAGCGTGTCGATCACCTCCGGCACTCCTTCACGCGGTTCGGCCAGCAGACGAGGCTCATCGGCTGCATTCACGGCGGCGACTCCTTATGCTGTTCGTTCGGTCATTCGACGGTGCATGCGGATGCGAACCGGGCCCATGCGGCAATGTGCGCACCGGCGTCGGGATCCTGCGCATCCATGGTGGCAGGTGTCCATGACACCCGTATCTCGCAGCCGTAATCCGTGTGGGCGGTCACGGTTCCGCCGCCTTCGTACCGGGCGTTGTGCGTCACGGTGACCGTGCCGTCCACGCTGCAGGGGACGGCGAACGGGCGCAGGGCGTCCAGCACGGCATCCCAGGCCATGTCCGCCGTGAGCGCATGGTGGGAGGAACCTGTCAAGGGAACGGACAGGAAGGCGACGAATCGCCACGGCGAACGCACTGCAGTGTGCCGATCCCCCGCGTACCGCTGCTCGTCGTAGAGTGCCATGATCCACCCGGACCGTGGCGGGGCGTCGTCTTGTGGTGCAGCGCAGGTGAGGCTGACGCCGATGCCGTAGGCGCACAGGGTTGCCGGCACGGCGATCTCACGATATGTCACCCCCTCGAGGCGCGGCATGGCACGGACCGATTCCACGGCTCGCAGCACGGCATCGGGTGCCGGGGGCATGGGCGCCGCCTTGCGCTGCATGTCCTCGCCGTCGACCGGGCCATCCGCGCCCGGGAACCGGTAGATGCTGGCCATGCTTCAAGGCTACGTGGCGGGCGGGGCAAAGCGGGCCATTGAACGGATTCGACACCTTCGGCGTGTCGCGGAACGCAGATTGAGCGGATTGCTTGCCGGGGAGGCCTCTGAAGGCTTCCGCCGCAAGCAATCCGCTCAATCTTGGGGTTTGTTCGTGTGGCTCAGGCTCAGTAGACGGTCAGGCCGTAGTCCTTGAACTGGTTGGCGACGCGTTCGCGCAGCTTGGCGGACGGTCCCTTCTGGTTCTCCAGCGGATACGGGATGCGCATCTCGTGCCACTTCGGGCGGCCGAGCTGGTGGAAGCCAAGCACGTCCACATGTTCGAGCGAGTCGCCGAAGGACTTGCAGATGCGCGCCACCTCGTCCACGTTCTGCTCGTCGTCGGTCAGGCCCGGCACGAGCACGAAACGCACCCAGATCTTCTTGCCGCGGTCGCGCAGACGGTGGCCGAACTCGATGGTGGGCGCGAGGGTGCCGCCGGTCACCTTCTTGTAGGTCTCCTCGTTGCCGGACTTGACATCGAGCAGGCACAGGTCGATGTCGTCGATCATCTCGTCGGTGTAGTTGGCGTTGAGGAAGCCGGAGGTGTCGAGGCAGGTGTGCACGCCCATCTCCTTGGCGGCGTGGAAGACGCGGGAGACGAAGGCGGGCTGCATCATGGATTCGCCGCCGGAGAACGTGATACCGCCGCCGGTGGCCTTGAACAGGTCCTTGTAGCGGTCCACCTTCTTGATCATGGCGTCAAGGTACACGGGCTGGCCGTCGCGCATCTTCCACGTATCCGGGTTCTGGCAGTACTGACAGCGAAGCGGGCAGCCACTCATGAAGACGGTCATGCGGGTGCCCGGGCCGTCGACGGACGTGTTGATGTCCCACGAGTGTACGAAGCCCACGTCTCCGCTGCGCAGGGCCTTGATGCGGTCGCGGCGGTCGAGGCCGATCGGGGATTCGAATCCGGAGAGTCCACCCATCAACGTTTGGCTGGCGTACTCCTTGGACTCCTTGAGCATGTGCCGGGTTGTGGTGCGAAATTGGGTGGTTTCAGACATCCTTGTCCTTTCTCCGTGATGTTGGCGGGTTGAAAAGTATATGAAAAAGGGGCGGGACCGATTATAGCCCCGCCCCTTCGCGTTCTACCGTTTATGCGGTTCTACCGAGATCAGTCGGTGACGGAGCCCTGGTGGAACGTACGGGAGATCACGTCGAGCTGCTGCTCCTTGGTGAGCTTGACGAAGTTCACCGCGTAGCCGGAGACGCGCACGGTCAGGTGCGGGTACTTCTCCGGGTGCTCGACGGCGTCCTCCATGGTCTCCTTGCGCAGAACGTTGATGTTCGCGTGGTAGAGGCCGTGGCCGTTGCCGGCGTCGAGGATGCCGACCAGGTTGCCGATGCGCTCCTCCTCGTCGCGACCGAGGCCATCGGGGGTGATGGTGTTGGTCAGCGAGATGCCGTCAAGAGCGTCGTTGTAGTCGATCTTGCCGACGGAGAACATGGACGGCAGCATGCCGTGGGAATCCATGCCGTTCTCCGGGTTCGCGCCCGGGGCGTACGGGGTGCCCTTCTTGTGGCCGGACGGGAAGGAACCGGTGTTCTTGCCGTACTCGACGTTGGAGGTGATGGTCAGGATGGACTGGGTCGGGACGGCGCCACGGTACACGGGCAGACGCTTGACCTGGCCCATCACGGTGGACACAACCCACTTGGCGATGGAGTCGGCGCGATCGTCGTCGTTGCCGTAGATCGGGAACTCGCCCTCGGTGCGGTAGCCCACGACCAGATCGTCGTCGGCGCCCTCAACGTACTCGTACTCGTGACCCTCAAGGTTCTTGGCGTCCTTGTTGTAGATCGGGTACACCTTGGCGTACTTGCAGGCGGACAGCGAGTCGGCGGCGATGGACAGACCGGACATACCGCAACCAAGGGTACGGTACACTTCCTTGTCGTGCAGAGCCATCTCGATGGACTCGTAGGCGTACTTATCGTGCATGTAGTGGATGATGTTCAGGGCCTTGACGTAGGTCTCGGACAGCCACTCGAGAGCCTTCTCGTAGTTGGCCTTGACCTTCTCGTAGTCCAGGGTGCCGTCAGCTTCCGGAGCAATCGGCTCGATGACGCCCTTGTCGATGACCTGCATGCCGGTCATCTCATCACGGCCGCCGTTGATGGCGTACAGCAGGGCCTTGGCGGAGTTCACGCGGGCCGCGAAGAACTGCATCTGCTTGCCGACGCGCATCGGGGAGACGCAGCAGGCGATGGCGGCGTCGTCGCCCCAGTGAGCACGAATCTGCTTGTCGGACTCGTACTGGATGGCGGAGGTGTCGATGGAGATCTTGGCGCAGAAGCGCTTGTAGCCTTCCGGCAGCTTCGGATCCCAGAAGATGGTGATGTTCGGCTCCGGGCCAGGTCCGAGGTGCTCAAGGGTCAGGGTGTTGAGCAGACGGAAGGAGGTCTTGGTGACCAGCGGACGGCCGTCGTCGGCGAAACCGGCATCGGACCAGGTTGCCCAGTAGGGGTCACCGGAGAAGATGTTGTCGTAGTCCTTGGTGCGCAGGAAGCGGACGATGCGCAGCTTCATCACGATGTTGTCGATGATCTCCTGAGCATCGGTCTCGGTGATGAGGCCGTTCTTCAGATCGCGCTCGAAGTAGCAATCGAAGAAGGCGGAGTTGCGGCCGAAGGACATGGCGGCGCCATCCTGGGACTTGATGGAGGCCAGGTAGCCCATGTAGGTCCACTGCACGGCTTCGTGAGCGTTCTGAGCCGGACGGGACAGGTCCAGACCGTACTCGGCGCCCAGCTTGATGAGCTGCTTGAGGGCCTTGATCTGCTCGTCGTGCTCCTCACGGAAGCGGATCCAGTGCTCGATCTCCGGCTCGGTGAAGTCGTTGCGGTAGGGGATGGAGTCCTTGTCGCGCTGCTTGAACTTGATCAGGGTGTTCACGCCGTACAGGGCGACACGACGGTAGTCGCCGATGATGCGGCCACGGCCGTAGGCGTCCGGCAGACCGGTGAGGATCTTGTTGTGGCGGGCGATCTTGATGTCCTTGGTGTAGACACCGAACACGCCGTCGTTGTGGGTCTTGCGGTAGACGGTGAAGATCTTCTTGACCTCGGGGTCAACTTCCTTGCCGGCTTCCTTGATGGCCTGCTCGACCATACGCCAACCGCCGTTCGGCATCATGGCGCGCTTGCAGGGGACGTCGGTCTGCAAGCCGACGATCACGTTGTCGACCTCCGGGGAGTCGATGTAGCCAGCCGGGAAAGCGGTGATGCCAGCCGGGGTGTGGGTGTCCACGTCGTAGACGCGCTGCTTGCGCTCGACGGCCAGGTAGTTGTCGTCGAGGTAGTTCCACAGGTGCTTGGTCTTCTCGGTGGCGTTCGCCAGGAAGGACTCGTCACCCTCGTACGGGGTGTAGTTCTTCTGGATGAAGTCACGAACGTCGATGTCCTTCTGCCAGTTACCCTCGGTGAAGCCAGCCCAGGCCTTGGCCTCGAGCTCTTCCTGAGAGACTGCGGTTTGTTCAACTGCTGCCATGCTCACTCCTTGGTGATTATCGTTGGCGCTTCCACGCGCCTCCGTCAATTGACTAGTGTACCGGGAATGCTGGGGAAAACCTTGGATTTTGCCGTGATGTATATCACATTTGTCGGTTTTGTGACAAGCGTCACAGATCGGCGGCGTTCCAAGGTTTTCATGAGGGTGACGGCTTACGCGGCGTAGGGCGCCGAACCCTCGCCGGTATCCTCTCCCACGCCTGAGCCAGGCTGAGGCACGTCCCCGCGCCACACGGCGTCCTGACGGTCCCACTTGCGGTTGCGTTCGCGCACGATGTCCCATGCCTTGAGCGCCTCCTCGCGGGAGCGGTACGGCCCCATGCGCCGGGAGATCGGCGAGATCTTGCCCAGTTCGGGTTCACCGGTCACCGTGTTGAAATACCATTCCTCGCCTGCCATTGGTTCCCCTTTCCTTGCGGATTGCTGTCTGCAAAGCCCCATGCCACATGGTATATGACAAGGCCCGCCCCGAGGGGAGCGGGCCCGACGTCCGTGCGCCGCTATTCGCGGAACGCGCTCGTGACCGGAAGCCTGCGGTCGCGCCCGAACGCGAGGGCTGTCACCTTGGGACCGAGCGGATACTGGCGGCGCTTCCATTCGGCGCGGTCCACCAGCCGCATCACCGTGTCCACGGTGCGGGCGTCGAACCCGTCGGCCAGCAGGTCGGCGCGGCCGTGCGCGTGCTCGATGTACGCGGCGAGCACCCGGTCGAGCAATGCGTACTCGGGCAGTGAATCGGAGTCCTTCTGCCCCGGGCGCAGCTCGGCGCTGGGCGCCTTCTCGATCGAATTGACGGGGATCATCACGCCGCCGGGAAGCGGCACGCCGGGATTGCCCGCCTCGTTGCCCACCACGTGCAGTCCGCCGATGCCCATGCCGGCGGCAGCGGCACGGTTGCGCCAGCGGGACAGCTCCCACACGCGCGTCTTGAGCAGGTCCTTGATGGGCGCATAGCCGCCCACCGCGTCGCCGTAGATGGTGGAGTAGCCGCAGGCCAGCTCCGACTTGTTGCCGGTGGCCACGGCGAGCAGCCCCTTGGAGTTCGAGTAGGCCATGACGATCACGCCGCGGATGCGGGCCTGCAGGTTCTCGGCCGCCACGTCGTGCAGGTCAAGCTGGTTCTGGAAGGCGTGGAACAGCGGTTCGATCGGCTGCACGTCGTAATGAGCGCCCAGATTGCGCGCAAGGTCCGCGGCGTCGTCCTTGGAGCCGTCCGAGGAGTACATGCTCGGCATGGAGATGCCCCACACGTTCGCCCCTCCGCACGCGTCCGCGGCCATGGCGGCCACGAGCGCGGAGTCGATGCCGCCGGAAAGGCCCAGGCACACCCCGGTGAACCGGTTCTTGACCATATAGTCCTTCAGTCCCAGCACGCAGGCGGTGTAGACCTCCTCGTCCGGATCGAGCGCCGGGGCCATCTCGCCCGGCAGCGCATCGCCGCGTGCGTCCAGCGTGACCAGGCTCAGGTCCTCCACGAACTGGGGCGAGCGCTGGACCATCGTGCCGTCGGCAGCGAGCGTGAAGGAACCGCCGTCGAACACCAGATCGTCCTGACCGCCCACCTGATTGACGTAGATGACCGGCGCATGCACCTCGGCGGCGCGCTTGGCGGCGATCTCGCGGCGCACATGGGTCTTGCCCTCCTCGTACGGGCTGCCGTTGATGGTGACGAGCACGTCGATGCGCTCGTTGGCAAGCTCGGCGACCGGGCCGCCGTCCTGCCAGATGTCCTCGCAGATCGCCACGCCAAGCTTCCTGCCGTTCACCTCGAACGTGACGGACCGCTCGCCGGGCGTGAAGATGCGGAACTCGTCGAACACGCCGTAGTTGGGCAGGAAATGCTTGTCATACCCGGTCCATACCACGCCTGCGTGCAGCACCACGAGACGGTTCGTGGGCTTGGCGTCACGCGGATCGCCGCCCACCGCCCTGTCCGCCGCGCCCGATGTGCCGGCTGCGGTGCCCACCGTGCCGGCCACCACGTAGAGGTCGCCCAGTCCGTCCGCCTCAAGCTCCACGGCCAGCCAGTTGGCCTTGTCCCATGCAGCCCTGCGGAACGTGGCGCGCAGGGCCAGGTCCTCGATCGGGTATCCGGTCAGCGTCATCTCGGGGAAGACCACCACCTGCGCACCGCGCTTGGCGGCCCGATGGGCGTAGTCGAGGACCTTGTCGGCATTGCCGTCCAGATCGCCCACGCAGGTGTCGATCTGGGCCAGCGCGAAACGAATCTCACTGTTGGAAGCACTCATGGCATCCCAGTGTAATTCGCCCACCGGCCCGCCGCCGCCCGCCGCCGCTCAGCCGGCCAGTTCCCCCAGCAGGCGCAACGCGGCGTTGACGTAGAAGCTGGCGGCCGGACCGATCGCCCCGTCCAGTCCGATGAAGTTCGGGCTGTGCCAGTCGGGGCATCCGGGCTCGCCGTTGGAACCGATGAAGGCGAAGGCCACCGGAATACGGTGCGAGAACTCCTCGAAGTCCTCGCCGGCCATGGACGGGCGGATGGGCCTGAGCTTGGCGTAGGCGGGTACGTCGTCCGCAATCTTCTCGCTGAGCGCAGGGTCCCCCACGAGCGGACGCTGGATCACGTCCCAGTCCACATCCGCACTGATGCCGTACGCACGGGCCGTGTCCTCCACCTGCGCACGGAACCGGCGGGAGACGACCGTTTCGTCGTCCGGGTCGAAGAAGCGCACGGTACCCTGGAATCCGGCCTCGGCGGGCACCACGTTCCACACGTCTCCGCCGTACACCTGCGTGATGGAGACCACCACCGCGTGGAACGGCGAGATGTTGCGGCTCACAATGGTCTGCAGGGCAAGGATCATGCTGGCGAGCGCCTCGAGCGGGCCGGTGCCCTTGTGCGGGTAGCCGGCGTGGGTGCCGGTGGCATGCAGGTTCACGCGGAACTTCACGCAGCCGGCCATCATGGGCTCCACGCCCACGGCAACCTCGCCGGGCTTGTAGTTCGGGTTGTTGTGCGTGCCCACGATCGCATCGAGATCGTCCGCCACGCCGGCCTCGACGCACCGGGCCGCGCCCTCCCCCAGTTCCTCGGCGGGCTGGAAGACGAGCTTGACCGAACCGGCGAACCGGTCACGGTGCTGGGCCAGCCAGAACGCGGCACCGAGCAGGCCGGTCATGTGGAAGTCATGGCCGCAGGCGTGCATCACGCCCTCGTTGACGGAGGCGTACGGCAGACCGGTTTCCTCGTGCACCGGCAGGCCGTCGATATCCGCCCTGAGCCCCACGCGCGGGCCGGGGCCGGCGGTGCCCTCGATCAGGCCGATCACGCCGGTCTCGAGCGGCTCGGGCAGATCGAGCACCTGAATGCCGTGGTCCCTGAGCTGGCCGGCGAGGTACTTGCTGGTTTCGAATTCCTTGAAACTGCGCTCCGGGTGGGCATGCAGGTAGTGACGGATCCCGATAAGCTCGGGGTCCGCGTCGATGCGCACGGGGGTGAAGGATGTTGCGGATGTTGCGGATGCAGCGGTCATGATTGCGATTCCGGTCCTAGTGTACGTTTTCGTATCAGCTGATATGTTTTACGCCATCTGGAGGTCGCCGGCGTACGTTTCCGTATCGGAGGATATGAAAACGTACGTGAAGGAGGCGGTCAGACGGCGTGGAGCTCACTGCCCGCGCTTGAGCAGACGCTTGGCGATGGCGTTGGCGATGCCCTGCACCACCTGCACGAGCACTATCATGATGACCACGGCCGTCCAAGTGACGCCCTGATCGAACTTCTGGTAGCCGTAGGCGATGGCGAAGTTGCCGAGACCGCCGCCGCCGATGTAGCCGGCCATGGCGGACATGTCGAGCACGCCGATGAACAGGAACGCGTAGGCGAGGATAAGCGGGGCGAGCGCCTCGGGGATGAGCACGGTCCACACGATGGTGAGCTTGGAGGCGCCCATGGAACGTGCCGCCTCGATGATGCCCGGATCTACGGTCACGAGGTTCTGTTCCACAAGCCTCGAGGTGGCCATGGTGCACATCACGCACATGGGGAAGATCGCGGCGAGCGTGCCGATCGACGTGCCCACCACGGCGATGGTGACCGGCTGCATGGCCGCCAGGAAGATGATGAACGGGATGGGCCGGATGAGGTTGATGATGAAGTCGAGGATGCGGTAGACGATCGCGTTCTCGAACAGGTTGCCCGGGCGCGTGCCGTACAGGATCACGCCGAGCACGAGGCCCAGGAACCCGCCCACGACGAGCGTGGTGAGGACCATCTGCAGGGTCTGCACGACGGATTGCGCGAGGAGGGGCTTCAGGACCTCCCAGTTGGTGGTCGTGGCGTTGGCGAGGGTGATCATCGCGCGGCTCCTTCCTGCTGCGTGCGCTGCGGCGCGTGCTGCGTGCGCGGATTGGCGACGGCCCGCGCGTAGGGCACCGGGCTGTCCGCGGTGCCAAAGTCGACCAGATCGCTAGCCGAGGCAAGGTCGTCGAGGAACGCCCCGAGTTCCGCCTCGGGTCCGGTGAATTCGTAGGTGATGGCACCGATGCCCTGGCCGCTGACCGTGTCGATGCCGCCGTACAGCATGGACGTGGCGACGGACGGGTGGCGGGCGATGGTGCCGGAGATGTTCTGGCCGGAGGCGGGCAGGACTCCCTCCTCGCGGGCGACGTCCTGCTGGCGGATGATCACGGAGACGATACGCCCGGCGTTGTCCCGGTGCATGCGTTCCACGCGTTCCTCGTCCGGCAGACCCCGTAAAGCGGTGGCGATGAACCGCTTGGTGACGGGCTGGCTCGGGGCGGCGAATACGTCGTACACGTCGCCGCGCTCCACCACGCGGCCCGCGCTCATGACGGCCACCCGGTTGGCGATCTGCTGGACCACGTTCATCTGGTGGGTGATGAGCACGATGGTGATGCCGAACTGCGCGTTGACGCGCTTCAGAAGGTCCAGTACCTCGCTGGTGGTTTCCGGGTCGAGCGCACTCGTGGCCTCGTCCGCCAGCAGGATCTGCGGGTTCGTGGCGAGGGCCCGGGCGATGCCGACGCGCTGCTTCTGGCCGCCGGACAGCTGCGCCGGGTACTTGCCGGCCTGATCGGCAAGGCCGACGAACTCGAGCAGCTCGGCCACGCGGCGGTCCTGATAGTCCTTGCGCCAGTGGTCAAGCTTCAGGGGGTAGGCCACGTTCTGCGCCACGGTCTTGGTGGAGAACAGGTTGAACTGCTGGAAGATCATGCCGATCTTCTGGCGGATGGGTCTGAGCTTCGCCTCGCTCAGCGACGTGATGTCCGTGCCGAGCACGGTGACCGTGCCGCCGGTGGGGCGTTCGAGCGCGTTGATGAGGCGCACGAGCGTGGACTTGCCGGCACCCGAGTAGCCGATGATGCCGAAGATGTCACCCCGGTTGATGGTCAGCGACACGTCGTCCACGGCACGCATGACCTTGCCGCCGCCAGCGCCACGCTGCCTGAATTCCTTGACCGCATGGTCGAAGACGATGATCGGTTCGCCCGTCGCTTGGGTCATCGTAGGTCCTTCCTTGCTCTGTTGGCTTCCGGTGCGCACGCGTGCCGTCAGGCGGCGCACCCGGTGATGGCCGGGCGGCCGCCTGACGGCATGCTAGCGGTCCAAGGTTACTTCTTCGCGTCCGCTTCGATGTCCGCGAGGAAGCCCTGCAGCTGCTCGGCGGTGTATTCGTTCGCGGAGATGGCGGTGTTGCCGGACTTCTCCTGCAGCGCGGCCTGGACGTCCTTGGAGTCCTGGAAGATCTTGACGAGCTTCAGGTACGTCGGGTTGTTCACGTCCGCCTTGCGGGCCACGAACACGTTGATGTACGGGCGGGATTCGACGCCCTTGGCCTCGTCCTTGAACACGGATTCGTCGAGCTTCAGACCGGCGTCCGCCACATAGTCGTTGTTGATGATACCGCCGGTGACCTGCGGGTCGCTCAGCGAGTTGGCCACCTGCTCGGCCTTGAGCGGGGTCACCTTGACCTTGCTCTTGGCGGTGTCGATGTCGGCCGGGGTGCTGAACGCGGTCCAGTCGCCCTTGAGCTCGATGAGGCCGGCGGTCTTGAGCACGCCGATGGCGCGGGCCTGATTGGTCTCGTCGTTCGGAATGGTGATGGTGTCGCCCTGCTTGATCTCGTCCACGGACTTGACCTTCTTGGAGTACAGGGACAGCGGATAGGTGGCGGTGCCGCCGATCGGCTGGAGGTCCTTGTTGTTCTTCACGTTGTAGTTGGCGAGGTACAGCAGGTGCTGGAACTCGTTCAGGTCAAGCTCGCCGGAGTCGAGCGCCGGGTTTTCCGACGTGTAGTCCTGGAAATCGACGAAGTCGACGTAGATGCCCTGCTTCTCCGCCTCGGCCTTGAAGGCCACGAAGTCCGGGTCGGTGGCGCCCACCACGCCGATCTTGACCGGATTGTCCTTGGAGCCCTTGGCCGCCGCGTCCTTGCCGCCGGCGAACGCACGGTAGCCGAAGAATCCGGCGAGTACCACGGCCACCACCACGACGATGGCGATGATCGCGTTGCGCAGGGTGTGATTGACGCGGACCGGTTCCTGCGGGTTCACCGGCTGCTGGGTTGCTGCTGTCATGATTGTTTCCTCTCTCACCCGCCCCCTTCTTGGGCGAAGCTGGTATCTAGGCTACGCGAACGATGCGCAAAAACGGCGCAATTCGGCCGATTCTCCTATACACACTGCTTATGACCGCTTCACGAACATTGCGACCGCGGGGGTTGATAGCCCGTTGCAACCCGGCCGCAGCCGCCGATTGTCTCATATTTACCGTCCGCATTCCGGACCTCTATGGCGATCCCGCGGCAATCTCGCGACAATCCGGCCGTCCCGTGGCAATACACGGCAATCAGCGCACGCCGATACCCCGGACGCCGCTACAATCAACGTAATGATCAGCGAGGATTCACGGCACGACGCTCCCGGCGGCGCACGCACCATCACCATCGGCAGCAGCATCGGTTTCGGCATCGGCGACTTCTACGGCGGCGGCCAGCTGACCCTGACCGCCACATACCTGTCCCTGTTCTGGACGCGCTTCTGCGGACTGGACATCCAGACCGCGCAGGGCATCATCGGCGGATGCACCGCGCTGGGAGCCTTCTTCGCCCTGTTCTTCGGCGCCTTGTCCGACAATCTCTACCGATTCGCCATAGGCCGACGGTTCGGCAGGAGGCGCCTCCTGCTGCTCATCATGTCGCCCTCGCTGCTCATAGGCGTGCTGCTGTGGATCCCCGGCATGCCCACCGCACTCTACTGCGCAGCCTACATGGTGTGGATCATGGCCTTCCAGATCTTCATGACCGCCTACAACGCGCTTCCCGGGGAGATGACCACCGATTTCCGGGGGCGCACGCGCCTGAGTGCCACGCGCCTGTACATTTCCAACGCCGCCGGCACCATAGTTCCGTTGACCGGTTCCGCCGTCCTGGCCATATTCGGCGAGAACGCCGCCTCGAGCTACCAGCTGTTCACCATGACGTTCACCGTGATATTCGCGATCGCCATGTTCGTCTGCTGGCGCACCACCTGGGAGATGACCCCGGAAGAGGCGGGATTCGGCGCATTCGTCCATGGAGCCAGCACCCCGCTGCACGTGGGATTCGCCGTCTGGGCTCACCGCGTGGGCACACTCGCGCGCGAATACGCCTCCACGCTGCGCATCCGCGCATTCCGCCAGCACCTCGGCATCTACCTGATGCTCATGTGCGCGATGGACGTGTTCGGGCAGACCTTTGCCTACTTCGTGATCTTTGACTGGGGACAGAGCGCGGCATTCGCCTCGCTGCTGCTCACGTTCACCGTGCTGGCGCTGCCGCTCATGCCGGCGTGCAACTGGCTGCTCCTGCGGTTCGGGCCGCGCACGGTATACGCCGCGGGATTCGTAGGGATGGGCGTCGGAGCGGTCATGATGCTGGGCGCGTGGCTGCTGCATGCATCCGGCCTGCTTTCCGGGGCGGCGTGGACCTCGTTCGCCGTCGTCAGCACGGTGGTGTTCTTCGCCTTCCGCACGTCCGCCGGCTTCACGCCGTGGCAGGTGTTTCCGCTCATTGCGGACGTGGATCGGATCGTCACCGAGCGCAGCCGGTCTGCCACCTTCGCCGGCGTACAGGCGTTCTTCCGCCAGCTGTGCTCCGGCATCGTGGCCGTGAGCGTGGGCGGCGTGCTTTCATGGACCGGGTTCGACCCTTCGCTGGACGCTCAGCCGTTCAGCGCACAGATTGCACTGGCCTGCTCCACGGCCGGCATCTATCTGCTGGCCGTGGCGGTGGCATGGACCGTTGCACGCCGCATGACGCTCAACCGGCGCACCGACATGGAGCTGCTCGGGGAGATCGACCGGCTGGAATCCGGTGGCGCCAAGCGGGACGTGGACCCGCACGTGCGGCGAACCGTGGAGGAGCTCACCGGCGTGGACTATCGGGACGTCTGGCCCGATGCGAAGGCCTGACCGGCGAGTGCGAAGGCTTGGCCGGCGAGCCCACAAGGCACGGCAACGCCCCAACCGGCGATCCTGTTCCAACGCAGCACTACCCTGACCACGGCACTACTCTGACCGGCACATTACTCTGACCGACGCACTGCCGGTCCAGCCGGGCCAATGCGACCTTTGTACAACTACGACTATTCGGCGATGCGGTGCAAAATACGGGCTGCGCAGACCGAAATCGACGGTTCGCAGCATTATCGGGTCGCGAATCGGGCAAAAAACGACCCGATAGCGCTGCGAATCGCGGATTTCGGCCCGCAGAGCCCGTATTTTGGCGGCCGCCACGCAACCGGGCACGCCGGGAGCACCCGAAGGCACCGTTCGGCAGAACGCGGTACGGCGGGCACGCCGTACAATGAGCCTATGCGCTTCACCTCCGCGTTCTTCGACATCGACGGCACGCTGACCAGCTTCACCGCGCACGCGGTTCCCGACTCCACGCTTGCTGCGCTGCAGGCCCTGCGCGAGGCCGGCGTACGCATCTTCATCTGCACCGGCCGCTCCCCCAGCCAGGCCGTCAAGGTATTGGACACGATCCCGCTCGCCTTCGACGGATACGTGACGTTCAACGGCCAGTACTGTCTGCTGGACGACCGGCCGGATCTTGGCGGCACTGCGGCGGATGGCATTCGCCGCAGCCGAGTGATATCCGAGCACGCGCTGGAACGCGAGGATCTGGCGATCATCCTCGACTGGCTGGCCGCCCGCCCGCATGTGGTGAGCAACTTCGGGGAAAGCGACTACGTGTACTTCAACCATGTGGACGAGCACATGCGCGCCACGTGGAGGAGCCTCGGCAAAACCGCGCCGCCCGTCTACGTGGACGATCCGGCACGCGCCCTCACCCACCCCACGTATCAGGTGAGCCCGTACATCACGCCCGCCGAAGAGGCCGAACTGGTCACCATGCTCCCGCATACGACCGGCGTGCGCTGGCACCCCGCATTCACCGACCTCATCCCCGCGGACGGCGGCAAGCCGGCGGGCATGCGCGCGTTCGCCGCACAGCTGGGACTGGACATGGACCGCACGATCGCGTTCGGAGACGGCGGCAACGACATCGCGATGCTGCGCGCGGCGGGCACGGGCGTGGCCATGGGCAATGCTGCCGACGACGTGAAGGCGGCCGCGGATCTGGTCACCGACGACGTGGACCACGCGGGCATAGCGAACGCGCTCGAACGGCTCGGAGCGATCTGAGCGTAACCGACCGAGCCGCAACTGCCGCAACCCGATCGCGGGCCGCACGCGACGGGCGCGAGCAACGGTTGCATGCGGCGATTGTATGCGGCGCGTGAGAGACTGAACCCCATGACTACCGTTATCATGCACACCTCCGAAGGTGACATCAGGATCAACCTGTTCGACGACAAGGCCCCCGAAACCGTGAAGAACTTCGTGGGTCTGGCCACCGGCTCCAAGGAATGGACCGACCCGATCACCGGCGAGAAGAGCCACGAGCCGTTCTACAACGGCCTGACCTTCCACCGCATCATCAAGGACTTCATGATTCAGGGCGGCTGCCCGCTGGGCAACGGCACCGGCGGCCCCGGCTACAACTTCGACGACGAGATCGATCCGTCGCTCACCTTCGACCGTCCCTACCTGCTGGCCATGGCGAACGCCGGCCTGCGCCGCAACCCGTTCACCGGCGAGGTGCACGGCACCAACGGCTCCCAGTTCTTCATCACCACCGTGCCCACCACGTGGCTCAACGGGCATCACACCATCTTCGGCGAGGTGGCCGATGACGAGTCCAAGGCCGTGGTGGACAAGCTCGAAGCCCTGCCGACCGACCGTTCCGACGCGCCGCTCGAACCGGCGATGATCGAAACCGTCGAAGTGCTCTGATCTTTCCCCGCATTCCAGCCCCTCGGCTTCCGCCCTCGGCCCCTTCGCACGAAGGGGCCGTTCTTGTCCCGATATCCGTCAGCCGACCATCCGCCTCAAGGAGCGCATTCCAATGTCCCATTTCGTTTCCCGCGTCAACGTGGCGATCCTCGGCGCAGGCCGCATCGCGCAAGCCATGGCGAACACGCTCGTGAAGATGGCGTCCGATCCGCGCTATGCCGATCTCGTGAACCCGTATGCGGTGGCCGCGCGCGACGGAGAGCGCGCCCGCACGTTCGCCGACCGCTACGGGATCGGGGTCTCCTACGGCTCGTACGAGGAGCTCGTCGCCGATCCGAACGTGGACCTGGTCTACATCGCCACGCCGCACAGCCTGCACGCCGAGCAGGCAATGCTGTGCATCGAGGCAGGCAAGGCGACGCTCGTGGAGAAATCGTTCGCGGCGAACGAGGCACAGGCGCGCACGGTGCTGGATGCCGCACAGAAGGCCAGGGTGCTGTGCACGGAGGCAATCTGGACGCGCTACATGCCCTCGCGCGCCATGATCGACGAGATCGTGGATGCGGGGATCATCGGCGAGGTGCGTTCCCTGAGCGCGGACCTGAGCTATCCGACCACCGGCAAGGCGCGTATGACCGATCCGGCGCTGGCCGGCGGCGCACTGCTCGACGTGGGCGTCTACCCGCTCAACTTCATCGACATGGCGATGCGCGGCCGCGCACCCGAACGCGTCGAAACCTCGTACGTGACTTACGAGACCGGCGTGGACGAGCAGAACGCGACCACGCTGTACTACGCGGGCAACGTGATGGCAACGGCCACCAGCTCCATGTCCGCCGTGGGCGATCGACTCGGCGTGATCCGCGGCACCGAAGGCTACGTAGTGTGCGAGAACATCAACAACGTGGAGCGCATCGGCGTGTTCGGCCGCGACCACCGTCCCGTCGTGACCCGCGACGTGCCCGAACAGCTCACCGGCTACGAGTACGAGGTGGCGGCCGCCGCCCGCGCGCTGCTCGCCGGCAAGACCGAATGCGAGGAGATGCCGCACGCGGACACGCTGCGCATCATGGCGCTCATGGACCGCATCCGCGGCGCGTGGGGACTGCGCTTCCCGTTCGAGTGACGTCCCGGCCGGGCTCACTCACTTCCTCACGTTGACGAGCTCCCGGCCGGCAACGTAATTGGCCACGTTCTCTAGTGCGATCGCGATGATGCGTCTCTCCGTGGTCTCAAGGTGCATGCCGCCGGCCACGTGCGGGGTGATGATGCACCGGGGTTCGCGCCACAGCGGATGGTCGGCGGGCAGCGGTTCCGGCTCGGTCACGTCGAGACCGGCTCCGGCGATCCGTTCCGCGTGCAGCGCCTCCAGCAGGGCGTCCGGGTCGATCGCATCGCCGCGTCCGGCGTTGAGCAGGATGGCAGTCGGCTTCATGAGCGCCAACCGACCTGCACCGATGAGATGGTGGGTCTGCGGCGTGGACGGCACGATGGACACCACTACGTCCGCGGACGGCAGCAGGGCATCCAGCTCGTCAACGCCGTGGATCTCGGCAAATCCGGGAACGAGCCGTGCCACTGCGGCATGCCGGCGCACGCCGACCACATGCGCGCCTACGGCCGTTGCGAGCCGGGCGAAATGCGAGCCGATGTCCCCCGTGCCTATCACCAGCACGTTCGCGCCCGCCGGGCTCATGGCACGACCCAGATCATGCCACCGCCCGAGCCGCTGCTGATCGCGGTACGCCGGCAGATGCCGCATGAGCGCCCACATAAGCGCGAACAGATGCTCGGAGACGCTCTGACCGTAGGCGCCCGAGGCACTGGTCACCCGCACGCCGTCCGGCAACGCGCCCTCGGCCACGTACCGGTCCACGCCGGCGGACCAGGTCTGCACCCATTCGAGACGCGGATACTGCGGGGCATCCGCCACGGGGAAGTTACCTATCACCGCGGTCGCACGGCCGCGCAGTTGAGGCGGCACCGTGGCGGTCCACGTCATCGAGCCGCGCTGGGACGGCTCGCCCGTGAACTCCTGCGCCACGCCGGCCGCGGCCTCGCGGAACCGTTCGCGCTCCGACTCGGTGAGCGGCAGGCAGTTGACGATCAGGCGTTCGACGTTCGCAGGCATGTGCCCGTGCTTCACGGATTCGTCGGTCATGTTCCCATCCTTCCTATGAGCCCGTTCATGGCACGCGCAGTGCGTCCACGGTTCACTCAGCGCGTCCGCTGTGTTTTCAGTGCATTCGCAGTGTTTTCAGTGCATTCGCAGTGCGGCCACGAAATTGCCGAGCCGTTCGATGCCCTCGGTCAGGGCCTCGCGCGAAGCGGCATAGCTCAGCCGCACGTGGGTACGCGCGGTCGCCTCGCCGAAATCCCGCCCCGGGGTGAGTGCCACATGCGCCTCCTCAAGCGCGCGTTCGCAGAACGTCCATGCGTCCAGTCCCGTCGATTCCACGGAGAAATACGCGTAGAACGCGCCGTTCGGCTCCACCTCCAGCGGCAGGCCGATGCGCTTGAGCCCGTCGACCACAAGACGGCGACGACCGAGCAGCTCCTGCCGCCGTTGTTCGCACACCTCCAGCGTTTCCGGCGTGAAGCAGGCGAGCGCCGCATACTGCGTGGGCGTGTGCGCGCACAGGAAGTAGTTGGTGGCCAGATCGTCCACCGCGTGCAGCATGTATTCGGGCAGCACGGCCCATCCAAGGCGCCAGCCGGTCATGCCGAAGAACTTGGAGAAGCTGTTGAGCGTGATGGCGTCCGGGTCGGCGGCGAGCACGGTCTTCACCTCGGAGCCGTCGGATTCGCGGTCCGCAAGGTCCAGATAGGTTTCGTCCACGATGCGCCAGGCCGCGCGCTCCCGGGCCAAGTCGCACACGCCCTTGAGCGTGTCGAAGGCGATGGTGGTACCGGTCGGGTTGGACGGCGAGGTGATCATCACGGCCTTGGTGCGCTCCGACCAGTGCGCGTCCACGCTTTCAGGGGTCAGATGGAATCGGGTGGCGGCGCTCGTGGGCACGTCCACCACCACACCGCCGAACGATTTGACCAGTTCGCGGTTGCACGGGTAGGACGGGTCGGCCACGATCACCTCGTCGCCCGGATCCACGGTGGCGGCCACGGACAGCAGAAGCGCCGTGGAGCCGCCTGCGGTGATGATGATGCGCTTGGGGTCGATGTCCACGCCGTGACGGTCGCGGTAGAAGCCGGAAATGGCCCGGCGCAGCTGCGGCAGGCCGAATGCGGCGGTGTAGGGCAGCGGGCGGCCGTCGTAGAGTTCACGCATGGCGTCGCGCACGGCGGGCGGGGCGCCGAAGTCCGGCTCGCCCAGCGACAGTTTGATCACATCGATGCCGGAGGCGATCATGGCGTCGGCCCTCTCGCCGAACACCATGGCGCGGAACGGTTCGGATTCGATCGCGCGCCGCGACATGGCGGGGTGGGGCTGCTGCTGTGCGGGCATCGTTGATTCACTCATGGTTCGAGTTCTATCCGCCGCGTCAGACATCGGCGCCGCGTTCACGGCTATTTGACGCGCCGGACGCGTTCGCCCTTGACCAGATAGGCGCGTTCGGCCATGTCGATCATGGGCTTGTCGTAGAGGGCGTCGGTGTAGAACTCGTCCACGCGCGTATTCGCTCCGAGCACCTGACGCAACCGAACGAGCTTGTTGCTGCCGAAGTTGAGCCACGTGAGTTCGTTGGTATCCATGTCGACCTCGGAGGCGATGCACGTGTTGACGCCGAGCCTGCGGCATGCCTCCTTCACAATCACGTCGAAGGAGGCGGTGAGCACCACGTCGTCCGGCCGGGGCGTGTACCACGCCTTGATGCGGTGGATGTTGCGGTCCCAGTATTCCTCTACAAGGCCTCGCACGTCGGTGTCGGGGATGGAGTCGAGCGCGTCGAGGTAGCGGTGGCCCACCTGGGCGATCGCGATCTCCAAACGGTCCAGACTGGCCCGGTTGAGCTTGTAGTCGATGGCGTTGCGCAGCACCGGCGGCATGACGGTGAGCACCTTCGGATAGCGCCGTGCAGTGAACAGGTAGAAGTCGAACAGGCTTTCACCGCGGTACACGGTTCCGTCGAAGTCCACCACGCGCATGAGTCACCCTCCTTGTTCCGCCACCCGTCCGGCGGATTCGGCCGATCCGGCCGTCCGTTTCCTTTCAGCACCATAGCATCGATCGTCTTGGGCGGCGCCAAGACGCCGTTGGAAGACGGCGAGAGGCCTGTTTTCCGTCACAAAACCATCACATTCGTGCTGAGGGTCTACCCGCATATCGCACCGCATCCGTCACCATGTCTGCATCACACCGTGTCTGCACCACACCGTGTCTGCATCTGCCGTGGCGTTCGCGATGCGCGGTGACAGCGTGGGCACTCCGTGGGCACAACGTGGGCACAGTGTCACCAGCAAATCGCGAGCGTCTTTGCATTCTCCGGGACGTCCGGCGGCAGTCGGAGGAAACCCGACGGAAAGTCAACGGAAACTGCCAAAAACCAACGGAACCAGACGGCGAATCCGTCAAACCAATGCGGTCAGACCGTCAGGCAGCCAGACGGTTCCGGCAGCCAGACAGTTCCGACAGTCAGCCGATTCGACGATCAGCCGGATCGACGTCCGGCTCCGACGCTTCCGCATTCACTTGGGATTCCTCCGGTCGCGCCTCGGGCTCGGTGATGTCCCGATAGAGCTTCTCAAGACGTGCCTCGCATACCGGCTTGGCCAGTTCGCATTCCCACACGGTGAGAACCCGCCATCCCATGGCTTCCAATGCCGCATGCTGGGACACATCACGCTCGTGGTTGCGCACGAGCTTGGCGGTCCAGAATTCCACGTTGGATTTGGGCATGGAGCACTTGGCACAGCCGGCGTGCATGTGCCAGAAGCAGCCGTTGACGAACACGACCGTATGCCATCGCGGCAACACCACGTCCGGGCGTCCCGGATAGCGGCGGTCGTTCTTGCGGAACCGCAGCCCGCGGGCGAACAGGTAGCGCCGGACCATCACTTCGATGGACGTGTCTTTGCCGTGGATGCGCGACATGATGTAGCTGCGCGACCCACGTTCGTAGCGTTCCGGCGTATTCGACTTGCTCACACGCCCATCCTACCGACCGGTACGCTTGGCGCCGGCCCGCGCGACGATCGTTACCGTCTCGCGGCCCGAATGCGGAACGCGAAGGCGAGGCACACCCAGCCGATCACGCAGATCAGCGTCATGACCCCGAACGTCCACATGCCGCCGACCGCGGTGGCATGGGCGAACTGCGGCGTGCCTTCGCCGAATCCGCCGGCCGTGGCGCTCGCCTGCGCCATGGACAGGATGGTGGAGAACAGCGCGGTGCCGGCCGCACCGCCGAACTGCAGCGCGGTGTTGAACATGGCGTTGCCGTCGGGCGTGAACTCGCGGGGAATCTCGCTCAGCGCGCTGGTCATGACGTTCGGATTGCCGAGCGCGTAGAAGAAGCCGAAGATGAAGTAGAAGCCGGCGAGCAACCCCGGCGTGAGTCGCAGGGCGAACACGCACAGCAGCAGCGGGCCGACGGTAGCGATGGCCAGTGGGGTCAGGATCGGTCGTACCGCGCCGAACCGGTCGTACAGCCACCCGCCAAACGGCGAGCACACCGCGCCGATGAGCGCACCGGGCAGCACGAGCGCGCCGGCGAGGAACGCATCGGTGCCGAGCGCCAGCTGCGCCACGTTGGTGATGACGTAGCCGAAGCCGATGCCGACGATGGGCAGCAGCAGATATTCGATCCAATGCAGCAGCACGACCGGATCGCGCAGGATGCCGAGCCGCAGCAGCGGGGAGAACGACCGCCGGGACACCAGACAGAAGGCGATGAGCGAACCGAGCCCGACGATCAGGCTCACCACGGCCACGATGCCGGCCCTGAGCGCGGATCCGCCGGACACGAGCGCGCTCACGGCGACGCCGCCCTGATTCAGGGCGAGGATCATACCGACCAACGCCAGCACGATGGCGATGAGCTGGACCGGCTCGAGGAAGGCGTCTTCCGTGGGCGTCTTCTGCTCGATGCACGCCATGCCCAGCGCGGCGGCGAGCAGGATGAGCGGCACGGCGGCGATGAAGATCGCCCGCCACGGCAGCACGCTGGTGACCGCGCCACCCACGGTGGGGCCTATGGCCGGGGCCACGGTGATGACCAGCGAGCCGACGCCCATGAGCCGGCCGATCTTGCTGCGCGGCGACTGCTCGAGAATGATGTTGACCATGAGCGGCGTGGCGATACCGGAGCCGATGCCCTGAATGATGCGCGCCACGATGAGCACGGGGAACACCGTGGCGAAGATCATGATGAGCGAGCCGACGATCGCCAGGATCACTGCGGCGGCGAACAGCGGTTTCAGCCGGAAGCGGCGCTTGAGGAACGAGGAGACCGGCATGGTGGCGGCCACGGCGAGCAGGTAGATCGTGGTGATCCACTGCACGGTGGCGGTATCCACGTGGAATTCGACCATGAGCTGCGGGAACAGCACGGTCATGACCGTTTCGGTCAGGATGCCGATGAAGGCGAGCGAGCCGACGGCGATGATGGCGCCGATGAGCTTGCCCGGGATGCGTTCGGACGCGGCGGAAGACGAAAGCGCATGGTCTGACATGGTTCACCTCATGGAGTTCGAAAGGGTTGCAACGATTGGAATGTGAGGCTTGCCAGCCGGCGCGAGGCCACGCATCAGTGTAGCATCACACGGTCCGGCGGTCGGCGTGTCGCCCGGTCAGCCATTGCCATCCGGACGAGCTCCACTTTCCGGCGCCTGCCGCAGGATGGAACGGATGCGCTCCAGTCGCGGCCCGAGTTCGCGTTCGTAGCCGCGGTCGTTGGGATGGTAATACTCGCGTCCCACGAGCTCGTCCGGCATGTATTGCTGCGGAGCGATGGCATCCGGGGCGTCATGCGCATACTGGTAGCCCTCGTGGTTGCCCCAGCTTTTCATGAGTGCGGTGGGAGCGTTCCTCAGATGCAGCGGCACCTGACCGATGTTGCCGGCGTCCACGTCCGCGAGCGCCTGATTGATGGCCTTGTAGCTGGCGTTCGACTTGGGCGCGGTGGCCACGGCGAGCGTCGCCTCGGCGAGGATGAGCCGCCCCTCCGGCATGCCGACCATGGCGACGGCCTGCGCGGCGGCGACCGTCACCTGCAGCACCTGAGGTGCGGCCATGCCCACCTCCTCGGCGGCGGCGATCATGATGCGCCGGGCGATGAACCGCGGGTCCTCCCCCGCGCGGATCATACGCGCCAGCCAGTGCAGGGCTGCGTCCGGATCGGAGCCGCGCATCGACTTGATGAAGGCGGAGATCACGTCGTAATGGTCGTCGCCCGCCTTGTCGTAGCGCACGGTGGCCACGTCCATCACGTTGCCCACCACGTCCGGCGTGATGACGGGCTTGCGCGCCCCCTTGACGCGCTTCCGATCCCCGGTGACCGCACCGGCAGCCGCTTCGAGGATGGTGAGCGTCTTGCGCGCGTCTCCCCCGGCCATGCGGACGATCTCGTCGATCGCCTCGTCCGTGGCCTTCACTTCGCCCTTGAGCCCGCGCCGGTCCGCGAGCGCCCGTTCGATGAGCGTGCGCAGATCCCGCGGCGACAGCGATTCGAGCTTGACGACCACCGAGCGGGACAGCAGCGGCTTGATGATCGAGAAGCTCGGGTTCTCGGTGGTGGCGCCGATGAACGTGACGTCCCGGTTCTCCACGCTGGGCAGCAGCGCATCCTGCTGCGATTTGGAGAAGCGATGCACCTCGTCGATGAACAGCACGGTCTCCCGCCCCTCGGCCACGAGCCGCTGCCGGGCGCGGGCGAGCACGTCCCGCACGTCCTTGACGCCGGATGTGACGGCGGACAGCTCCTCGAACACGCGCCCGGACTGCTTGGCCACGATGTAGGCGAGCGTGGTCTTGCCCACGCCGGGAGGGCCGAACAGGATGATCGAGCTCGGGGCCGTCAGCGACCCGCGGGAGGCCGGATTGGCCAGCCGGCGCAACGGAGACCCGTCGCCGAGCACGTGCGACTGGCCCACCACCTCGTCTACGGTGGAGGGTCTCATGCGCACGGCCAGCGGCCGCGTCACGTCCTCGGGCGCATCCGCAGCCCCAAACAGATCCTGTTCGCTCATGCAGGCCATCATAGCGCAAGGGCTCGAACAAGCGTTCGACTCCGGATGTCGCCACCCCGTAGCCGGCGGCGGGTAAACTCGGGGAACATGGCTGAGGACAAGGAAAACGCAACATACGGTTCGCTGGGCGCACTGGCCCCGAGCTGGGACGGCGAAGAGGCACGCAACATCGATGCGGACGAGATCTACGAACGCTTCTTCGGCTGGGTGACGGACGTCAAGGGCATCGAACCGTGGCCGCATCAGGAGGAGGCCATCATGGACATCCTCGCCGGCGACCACGTGATCCTCAACACGCCCACCGGCTCGGGCAAGTCCCTGGTGGCGCTCGGCATGCATTTCGCCGCGCTGTGCACCGGGCGACGGTCATACTACACGGCCCCCATCAAGGCGCTCGTCTCCGAGAAGTTCTTCGACCTCGTGGAGGTGTTCGGCCGCGACAACGTGGGCATGGTCACCGGCGACAGCCACATCAACGCGGACGCGCCGATCATCTGCTGCACGGCGGAGATCCTCGCCAACCAAGCGCTGCGCGAGGGCGTGCACGCGGACGTGGGACTGGTGGCCATGGACGAATTCCATTATTACGGCGACCCGGAGCGCGGCTGGGCGTGGCAGGTGCCGCTGCTCACGCTGCCCCAGACGCAGTTCCTGCTCATGAGCGCCACGCTGGGCAACGTGGACGCCATTGCGGACAAGCTCGCGGACCTCAACGACACGCCGGACGTGGACGTGATCGCCAACGCCCCGCGCCCGGTGCCGCTGAGCTACGAGTACACGCTCGACCCGCTGGAAAAGACCGTGGAGCTCGCGTTCCGCGGTGGTGAAACCCCCATCTACGTGGTGCATTTCTCGCAGGACGCCGCTCTGGAGACCGCGCAGGCGCTCGCCTCCACGGGGGTGTCCAGCAAGGAGCAGCGGGCGGCCATCGCCGAGGCGATCAAGGGCGTGAAGTTCACCACCGCGTTCGGCAAGATCCTCCAGCGGCTCCTGAGGACCGGCGTGGGCATCCACCACGCGGGCATGCTGCCGCGCTACCGGCGCCTGGTGGAGCAGCTCGCCCAGCAGGGGCTGCTGCCGGTGATCTGCGGCACGGACACGCTGGGCGTGGGCATCAACGTGCCCATCCATTCGGTGGTGCTCACCGCGCTCACGAAATTCGACGGCACCCACATGCGCAAACTGCGCGCCCGCGAATTCCATCAGATCGCCGGGCGTGCGGGCCGCATGGGCTTCGACACGGAGGGTCTGGTGATCGCCGAGGCCCCGGAGTTCGAGATCGAAAACCAGAAGGCCGTGGCCAAGGCCGGCAACGATCCGAAGAAGCTCAAGAAGATCAAGCGCAAGAAGGCTCCGGAGGGGTTCGTCACGTGGAACGAGAACACGTTCGACAAGCTCATCGACGCCGCCCCGGAAACGCTGGTCCCGCACCTCAAGATCACGCATTCCATGGTGCTCAACGAGGTGGCGCAGGGCGGCGACGCACGCCGGCGGGTGGACGAGCTCATCGACGATTCCGCGCAGACCCCGGAGCAGAAGGAGCATCTGCATCAGCGCGCCGACGAGATCTTCCAGACCCTGTTCGACACCGAGGTGATCGAAACCGAGGATCGCGACGACGGCGGCAAGAACTACTACATGACCGTGGACATGCCGGACGACTTCGCGCTCGACCAGCCCCTCTCCCCCTTCCTGTTGGCCGCGCTCGAACTGCTCGGCCCGGACTCTCCCACTTACGCACTGGACGTGATCTCCATGGTGGAGGCCACGCTCGAGGACCCGAAGCAGGTGCTGCGCGCGCAGGAACGCTCCGCGAGGGACAAGGCCATGGCGGACATGAAGGCCGACGGCCTCGACTACGACGAGCGCATGGACCGCCTGCAGGAGATCACCTACCCCAAGCCGCTGGAGGACATGCTGCAGGCCGCGTTCGACCAGTACCGCCACGACGTGCCGTGGGCCAACGACTACTGGCTGAGCCCCAAGTCGGTTGTGCGGGACATGGTGGAGACCGCCTCGGACTTCACCGGGTACATCGCCCGCTACAACATCGCCCGCTCGGAGGGCACGCTGCTGCGCTACCTGTCGGACGCCTACCGTTCGCTCGCCCGCACGGTGCCGCCGGAGAAGCGCGACGAGCAGCTGGACGACATCATCGCCTGGCTGCGCGTGCTGGTGCGTTCCATCGATTCGAGCCTCGTGGACGAATGGGAGAACGCCGGTAATCCGGACGCCTCGCAGGACGCCTCCGAAGCCGCGGCGACGCTCGCCGCACCCGGTCGCCGGGCCGCCGTGGTGGAGGATCGTCGAGGGCTCACCGTGCTGGTGAGGAACGCCCTGTTCCGCCGCGTGCAGCTCATGGACCTGGACGACCCGGACACGCTGGGCGCGCTCGACAAGGACTGGGGCTACGGCGTGCACGAGTGGGAGGACGTGCTCGACGACTTCTACGACGAGCACGAGTACGTGAACACGGATGCCAAGGCTCGCAGCGGCGAATGGTTCATTCTGGACGACTCCCTGGAGGACAGGGAGCACATCTGGAAGGTGCGGCAGGTCATCTGCGATTCGGACGGGGACAACGACTGGGCCATCACCGGTTCGGTGGATCTGGACGCCACGCAGGAGTCCGGCGAGGTGGTGTTCGTGGACTATCGGGTCGACCAGCAGTGAGCCTGACCGACATTCCGGTTCACACGATGTTTTGCAAGTCAACGTGTGAACCGGAATGTCCAGACCTCCCTCGTTGCCGTTTGCCCGGAATTCCAAGGAAACCCGACGCACCGGACCGGTGACGGACAGGTGATTTCCGGTTCACACGTTTTTCGGCGGTTCAACGCGTGAACCGGAAATCAGCGTTCCAGCCGCCGCCGTGCCTCGGCCACGTCCACATCGGCATCGAAACCGGGCCACGCCAGTCCCATGCCCGCGATCGCGGTGCGCAGCAGCTCGGAGACCACGGCCCGCGAATACCAACGGTTGTCCGCCGGAACCACATGCCAGGGCGCCTCATCGGTAGAGGTGAGCTCGAACGTCTCCTGCCATGCCGCCATGTAGTCGTCCCATCGTTCGCGCGCCTCGAGGTCGCTCATGGCGAACTTCCAGTGCTTGGTCGGGTCGGTAAGGCGGCTCAGGAAGTGCCGGCGCTGCTCCTCCCGGCTCACGGCGAGGAAAATCTTGATGATCACGCACCCGTCGGCGGCCAGTTCCCGTTCGAACTCCACGATCCGCCCGTACCGGGACCGCCATTGGCTTTCCGGCAGGGTGCCCCACACGTGCGGCATGATCACGTCCTCGTAGTGCGACCGGTCGAACACGGCGATCCACCCGGGCTCCGGCAGTTCACGTTCCACACGCCACAGGAAGTCGTGCGCGCGCTCCTCGGCGGTGGGCGCGGCGAATCCGTGGTAGTGCATGCCCATCGGATCGCCCTGCCGGAACACGTGCTTGACGAGACTGCCCTTGCCGGACGCATCCATGCCCTGCAGCACGATGAGCACGCGACGGCGTGAACCCTTGAGCCCATTGGCGTACAGGAGCCGCTGGTAGCGGGCGATCTCGGAGGCGCTGACGGCGATGAACCGCTCGCCGTCATCCCTGTCTCCGTCGAAGCCCGGCGTGGACGACCCGATCGCATCTGCAAGGCTCCAATCTGCCCCGAACCGCAACCGCACGGCAGGCGGACTGCTCCATACGGAACTCAGGAGTGCGCTGGCCTTGGCGGCCTGCTCGAGCCGATCGCCGGCACTCGCGTAGGATCCGTCGCCGTGAATGGCGTCAAGGGATTCAAGACCCCGTTCGGCCTTGTCAAGCGCCTTGTCAATAGCCTTGCCGTTGGTTCTGCCGTTGGTTTTGCCGGCAGTCTTGGTTCGCTTCGTTGCGTCATTCATGAAGCCATTGTAATGAAAACGCGTGCGCCACGCCGCGAGTGTCCCCGATACGATTCGTACAATGGTAGGAACCGGTGTGCGTTTCCCGCCGGCACCCTTTCTCGATGGAGTCGAAGTGAGCACAGCAGACAAGCAGCCCAGACGCCGCATCACCCGCAACCATGCCACCAGCAAGGACGTGGCGGCATTGGCCGGCGTGGCGCAGAGCACCGTGTCGTACGCACTGACCGGTTCGCGTCCGGTGTCCAAGGCGGCCCGCGAGCGCATCGAAGCGGCGATGAAGCAGCTCAACTACCATCCGAATTCGAGCGCTCGCACACTGCGTACCTCGCGCACGCAGCTCATCGGACTGATCGAGCAGATCGACGTGGATTCCGACGGCGTGGGCATTCCCCCCTATCTGTCCACGATCGTCACCGAGTCGCGCAAGCACGACTACGACGTGATCCTCAACACCATGGCGGAGGGCGCGGACGTGCTCAAGCGCCTGTCCGGGCGCGCGGTGTGCGACGGGTTCATCATCATGGACATCACGCATGCCGATCCCCGCATCCCCATGGCGGCGGAGATCGGCATGCCCACGGTGCTGTTCGGTATGCCGGACGACGCGCAGGGCCTTGATTATACGTATTTCGATTATGCGGCCGCGGCGGACGTCATCGTCGACGCCATGGCGGATTCCGGGCACCGCCACGTGGTATTCGTGGGCGAAACGCCGAGTTCGTCGTTCGGCCAGTTCCTCATCTACGACCAGTATGTGCGCCACGCTCGCGAGCGCGCGGCCAATCGCGGCTTGGATTTCAAAGTGGTCAATCCCCCCGTCTCCGGCGTGGCGGGCGTGGAGCGAATGGCTTCGGCGCTGCTGTCCGACTGCGACGACCGTCTGGCGTTGGTCTGCCGCGGCCCGCTCACCACCGACTGGGTGAGCCGCGTGCTGGAGAAGAACGGCATCCTGCCCGGCAAGGACGTCTCGCTGGTGGGCGTGGTGGACGATCACACGGCGACGAGCGCCAAGGTGGCCCTGACCAACGTATCCCCCCGTCCGCAGGCCATTTCGAGGCTGGCTGTGCAGATGCTCGTCGACCGCATCAACGATCCCACGCTGCCCCAGCAGATCAAGCCGATGTACCCGAACGCGATCTCGTTCCGCGCCAGCAGCGTGGACTGGGAGTAACCGTCCTAAAAAAACGACGGGGACTTCCCATGACGGAAGTCCCCGGTTGCACACCGAATCCGTTGACAGGGCTCAGTGCTGGAAGCGCGGGCGCATAGCGTCGAAGATCTCGTCGTCGGTCAGGTGGTTCTCCACGTTGAGCAGGGTGAGCACCTTCTTGCTGTCCTTCGAGTAGATGAATTCGCGCTGCCACTGGTAGAAGTGCGGGCCGTCGTCCACGTTGCGCAGGAAGGCCATGAGGTAGCCCATCACCCATGCGCTCTGCGCCACGTCCGCCAAGCATTCGTTGGCATAGAAATTGCGCCATACGCCGTGCTCCGCCTCGTCCATGGCGTGCCGGGCAGCACGGTATTCCTCTCGTGCCTCGCCGGCCAGATAGAACGCGTGTGCCCAATCCAGCAGGGTGTCGGCGTTGCGGGCACGCTTCTCGAAGGCGTCGAACGCTTCGAGCATGGCCCGGCATGCCTGCTGCGCACCGCGTGCACTGTGCAGCTGGATGCGCGCCTGCAGCAGCACAGTGTCGTCGAACAGCCGGCGCGCCCGGCCCGGTTCCAGCTCCAGCCGACGGCGCTCCAGATCCTCCGTCAGGGACGTATAGCTGGCATTCCCCCGCGTGCACAGGCCGAGATACCATTCCGTCTGCGCGCGCAGATCGGCGGCATCCGTGGCCCAGGCGAGGCCCGGCTCCGCCGCATGCCGGTCACGCACGAACTGCGAGACCAGCATGCGCGCCACATGGTTCCAGAACTGCTCGCCGGCGTGGTCGTCCCAGTGGGAGCCGTATGGCACGGCGTGGTCGAAGTACGTCCGGTAGGCTCCGGCCACCACATCCGGATTCTGCGGCGTGAAGTACGTGGCGGCGAAGCGCAGGGCGTGATCGTTCACGATCCGCTCGAGCGCCTCGCGGGCGCCCTCCCCGTCGCCGAGCGCCTCGGCCGGCACACCACTGCGCCAGAGCTCAGCCATGAGGTCGAGATAGTACAGGTGAGGCTTCACGTTGGAGGAGTTGATGATCCAGTAATCATTGCCCCCGTTGGCCAGCATCTGGCCGAGTTCGCGCACAATGTCTTCAGGCTGGTTGGGCAGCGCGGTGATGTGGTTGGCCGCCTGAAGGTCGTAGAACGAGGCATGGTAGTAGATACCTTGCGCACCCGGATCGCTCGGATTGGGCATGGCGGGCACGCGCGGATTGTGGTTGCCCTGACGGCGGGTGACCATGCGGCCGAAACCGTTGTCGGACCAGACCTTGATCACGTCGTCCGGCAGGTTCAGGCAGCCCTTGGAATACAGCTCCATGGTTTCGCCGTACAGGTAGACGCACATCTGCGCGTGCGGATTGTCTTGAAGCAGCATGGCGCGCTGCGTGCGAATGATGTCCCCCATGAGCCGGCCGCGCGACTCGTCGGTATCGTACGTGGGATCGCTGTGCCAGAACGGGGAATCGCCCTGGCCGCGGAAGCCCACGTTCCAGATCATCCGCTGCCCGCGGTGACGGCGGATCGAATCGGCCCACAGCGCCTTGAACTTGTCCGCGTGCAGGTCCCATGAGGGCTTCAGATCCGGGTATGCGGTGGAGAACATGGTGGCGCCCAGCGGTTCGGCGTGGTGTTGGGCGATGGCGAGCCCTCGCGAGACGGCCAGGGGCACGTGCTCCTCCACGTTGAGCCCGGTGCCGGGGATCACCATGTTGCCGCCGCAGCGCAGCAGCGCCTCGAAGGCCATGCGCCACGGTTCGAGCGGATCGTTGTCGATCTGCCAGCCGAGCAGCAGCACTTCGTCGTTGATGAACCAGCCGCGGTCGCGCACGGCGAACGGCTTGGAGGCATACGTGTAGCCGTCCGGCACCTCCACGGCGGCAGCGCGGTATTCGGGCGTCCAGTCGGTCCAGAACCAGAAGTCCGGTACGCCGAGCAACTCGCGGCTCACGTGGTACAGCCCGTAGACGAGCCCCAGATCATCCGGGGCGGTGACGGTGAGGCGGCGGGCGGCGGCATCGAGCGTTACGCGGAAGGTCTGCTCCGGCATGGCGTCGGCGGTGTCGCGGTTCGCGTCGTAGGCAAGATCGATTGCGCCGATCGTCTCTCTCGCACCGTCCGTGCCGTCCGTCGCGTTGCCACATTCCCCGGCGGCAAGCACGGTGTTCAGATCCCGACGAAGGTCGGCGGCGGCGAGACGCACCGCTTCGGCGTCAAGCGCGCCTTCGATCGCAACGTTCTGCATGAGTTTCATGAGATTTCTTCTCCCTTGGCTGATCGTGAACAGTCTCAAACGGTTCCTAGCGAACGCCCGCCACGGCAGGCACGGCTATCGGGGCATCTGCTTCCTTGAGTTCGTCCGCCAGCGTGAGGCCGAGTGAGCGGATGCCGTCAGCCACCATGCGGGCCACGACCTGCGCACCCAAGGCGTTGAGGTGCGCGTCGTCGTCCACGCCTTGCGGATAGTTGACGAGTTCGCCACGCCGACCGTGCAGGTACAGCGAGCGGCTGCGCAACGGCCCCCATTCGGCGAGCAATGCGGCCATGCGGGCATACACGTCGATGAGCGCAGCATTGCGGCGCGCCGCGATCTTACGTACACTGGCGGAAAAGACGGTATCCGTGTCGATGAGCACGCCGTTGGCGTCGAAGCGTCGGCGGGCGATCGGGGTGAGCAGCACGGCGACCGCCTTGGCGGATTGCGCGGCATCCACGATCGCGTCCACGCTGTATTCGAACATGGCGATGTCCTGTACGGACGGACTGCGGAGCCCCGCGAATCCCACGGCGGCGTCGTCAACGGCGAAGTCGATGAACAGCCAATCCCCGGATCTGAGGCCGTTGCGGAGGCGAAGATACTCCTCGCCGGCCGCATAACGTACGACGTCCATGTCGTTAACGGCCAGATTGCGAACCAGTTCCGGATTGGCGAAGCAGTCCGGGAAGCGTTCCGCCCATGCGGTTTCCGGGCGATACTTGGTTTCCTTGCGTGCCGCGGAGGAACCACCGACGATGACGATGGCCATGAGCTTCTCCTTTCTGCAAAACGAATGGTTGCAGCGCATACGCTGCGAGTGAACGGGCGAAGGCCGAGCGGAGCGGAATTGCTTCCCGTTCCGTCCGGCCTTCGGCTTTATTGGGTTATTGGAGCTATTGCCGCATCACGATCTTCCGGACCGGGATCAGGCGGCGGAGTCGATCGCGGACTGCAGTTCGGCGATCATTTCCTTGGCGGCGTCGGCAGAGGACTTCTGGCCGAAGTAGACCTGCTGCTCGTAGCGGGAGATGGTCTTGTCCAGATCGGAAGCGCCGTTCGGGGTGATTTCCGGAGCGTCGCCGATGGTGTCGGAGATGGCGGACGGGAACTCAAGGGCCTTCTTGTCGGTGCCGCTGGCGGAGGAGGCGAGCTCATCGCGCAGCTTGTTGTTGCCCGGCAGACCACGGTCGGTACCGAGGGTCTTGACGGCGTCCTCGTTGTTGATGAGGAAGTCGATGAGCTTGGCGGCCTCGGCCGGGTGCTCGGTCTTGCCGCCCATGGCCCAGTACATGCCGGGCTTGAGGTAGCTGTACTTGGCGTTCTTGCCGAGGTTCGGCATCGGGACGAGGCTCATGTCCGCACCAGAGGCCTTGGCGTAGGTACCGATCTGGGCAGCCTGCGTGAAGGTCATGGCCTGCTTGCCCTGAGCCATGTCGCCCTGATCAACGGTGCCGGCGGAGTTCTCGGCCAGACGGTCCGGGGTGCCGGCAATCTGGTCGCCGTGGGTCCAGTCGTAGGCCATCTGCAGGTAGCTGGTCAGCGTGCCTTCGGAGATGGAGACCTTGCCGTCCTTGAACAGGGACTCGTTGTTCTGGCGGGCCCACAGCTGCAGGCTCATGCCGTTGTTGAGCGGGGCGATGCCGGTGATCTCGCCGTTGGACTTCTCAACCACCTGCTTGGCGAAGTCGATCAGGTCGTCCCATGTCCACTTCGAGGTGTCCGGCAGGGTCAGACCGAGCTGCTTGAGCAGATCGTTGTTCACGAGCACGCCCATCGGGGTGGTGGAGATCGGGGCCGCGTACTGGGTGCCGCCCACCTTGCCCATGTCTCGCAGGGAGGAATCCATCTGGTTGAGATCGAGGAACTCGGAGGTCTTGCCCAGATCGTACAGGGTGCCCTGGGATGCGTAGGAGGCGAGGTACAGCTCATCCATCTGGATCACGTCGGGCATGTCGCCACCGGCGATGTGCGTGGCCAGGTTGTCCCAGTAGCCGGACCAGTCCTTGTATTCCCTCTCCACCTTGATGTTCGGGTTCGCGGCCTCGAACTTGGAGATGACGTCCTCGGTCATCTTGACGCGGGTGTCGGAACCCCACCATGCGATGTGCAGGGTCACCGGCTCCTCAGACAGCTTGACGTCGCCGCCGCCGGCGGTGTCGCCGCCGGCACCGCAGCCGGCGAGAGCCATGGCCGCCGCAGCGATGGCGGCCGGAACGGCGAGATGCTTCCTTGCAATCCTCATTGTTTTCTCCTTTTTCTTGTTGATCTTCGAGCGAAGAATCACATTTCGTTATTGCTGGATGGGATGACAGTGGATACGTATCGATCCTGCGTGTGAATGTACGCAACGGTCGATTGCGCATCGGCTGGAAGTGGAGGCCGCGGCCCGTCTCCGTAAGGAAAGGAACGAAAAACGGTGACGGACCGCGAGTTGTTGGGTTATCCAGTCCCGTCTTGCGGCGGGAAGACTGTGTCGTCTGCCGGCCGGTCCGTTTGGTGTTTACTTTCCGCCGGTGGTGGCGATGCCTTCGACGAGGTATTTCTGGCCGAAGCAGAACACGATGAACAACGGGATGATCGACAGCACGCTCATCGCGAACATCGGACCATAGGAGGACTGGGACTGCGCGTCGATGAACGTACGCAGGGCGATCGGCACCGTGTACATCCTGGGCTTGGTCAGGTAGATCAGCTGGCTGAAGAAATCGTTCCACGTCCACATGAACGTGAACACCGCGGTCGTACCGATCGCAGGCTTCATCAACGGCAGCAGCACCTGGAAGAAGATCCTCGCATGCCCCGCACCGTCGATCTTCGCCGCCTCGTCCAGATCCCTGGGAAGCCCGCGCACGAACTGGTAGAACAGGAACGTGAAGAACCCGTCCATCGCCAGGAACTTCGGCAGCACCAACGGCACGAACGTGTTCACCAGACCCAGGTTGTTCCAGATGATGTACTGCGGGATGATCACCACATGGATCGGCACCATCAGCATCAACAGCATGAACCCGAACATGAGCCCCCGGAACCGGAAGTTCAAACGCGCGAACGCGTACGCCGCCATCGAACACGTCACGATGTTGCCCACGATCGCGAAGCACACGATCAGCAGCGAGTTCAGGAAGTACCGGGTGAACGGGTACGTCAGCGCGTTCCACCCGTCCGAATAGTTGCTCCACAACGGGTCCGACACCCACAAACCCATGTTCGTGAAGATCTCGTCCGGCCGACGCAGCGAGCTCGCGACCATCCACAGGATCGGATACAGCATCAGCAGCGCGAACACGAGCACCACCACCTGCTTGACCACCTGCAAGACCACCCGGCGGGTCCTGCCCTCGTCCCGGCGCTCGACCACCGGCGCCTTCGCGATCTCCGGATCCGACGCGTTCACGCCCGCGACCCCCACGTTGGAGGAAGCATTCGAAGCGGTTGCATCACTCATCACAATCACACCTTTCCCTAGCAAGCATTCCCGTACCGACTCAGTCGTCGTAGTGGACCCAGTACCTCGACACGGCGAAGTTCACCAGCGTGAACACCGCCACGATCAGCACCAGGATCCACGCCATCGCCGCCGCGTACCCCATCTTCATCTGACCGAACCCCTGCGTATACAGGTACAGCGTATAGAACAGCGTCGAATCCGACGGGCCGCCCGTGCCGCCCGACACGATGAACGCCTGCGTGAACGTCTGGAAACTGTTGATGATGCTCATCACCAGATTGAAGAACACGATCGGAGACAGCATCGGCAGCGTGATCGACACGAACTGCCGCCACCTGCCCGCACCATCCACCGAGGCCGCCTCGTACAGTTCGCGCGGGATCTGGCGCAGGCCCGCCAGGAAGATCACCATCGGGCTACCGAACTGCCAGATATGCAGCACGATCAGCGTCCAGTTCGCCGTCGCCGGATTCGCCACCCACGACTGCGTGAGCCCCAAACCGAACACGTTCATGAACCGGTTGAACAGACCGTCCGCACCGAACACCATCTTCCACAACACCGCGATAGCAACCGAACCGCCCATCATCGAAGGCAGATAGAACGCCGAACGGTAGAACGTGAGCCCCCGCATGCCACGGTCCAGGACCACCGCCAGGGCGAGCGCGGCCAGCAGCTGGAGCGGGACCGAGACGATCACGTACGTGAACGTGACCTGCAGGGAATGCAGATACCTGGTGTCCTTCATCAGGTTCGCGAAATTCTGCACCCCGATGAACCTCGGGCTCGTGAGCATGTTGTACTTCGTGAACGACAGATACACCGACACGATCATCGGCAACAGCGACAGGCACACCGCGCCCAGAATCCACGGGGCAAGGAACGCGTACGCGGGCCTGTTGTCCGTATACGAATCATGCTTCCCCCGGTTCTTCACCAACGACGCAAACTCAGCAGCATAACTCATGCCACCACACCTCCTAGCAGTACGGGCGGCGCTCCGTTGATCGCCGTCTTCTCGCCTTCGACGTCCCCGTTTCCGCGCGAGAACACCGATCTCCCAAATCGATCGATACGTATCGACTTAGCCACTGAACATCCGACTGTCATTGCAGAGCTCAAACATCGAGCCTTCAACGATAATCGTCAGTGCCTTACGATTCCTTGGCGACCGCTCGTCCTGCACCACCACTGGTACAGCGCGGATCAGTCGCACGAGTCAATCTTCCGATCACCCGAGACCAGAGGATCTCCTCTTCGGTTTCGCCCTATTCAACTGTCCTTTCAGTTTAGGTCGATACGAATCAATTCGATTCGTATTTATAAAATACCATGAGACTCCACTGCGACACGCCGATGTCTGTGCACAGGTCTGGAAACCGTCCGGCCGCACCACCACCCTGTCCGCCGCGGATCACCGACCGGAATGTGCCGCCGCCCCTATGGAGTACATGCATACACTCACACTGAGTCCACTCTCCATGGCGCAGCACATACAACCAACAGGCCGCCGACCCATACATCCATACGCAAACTCTGCAAGTCATCTCCTCAGGGGCCAGGCATACCAGTACGTTACGTTCGACTGAGCACGTTGCTGCCATCGCCTCCCCCATGAGCAACATCATTCGACGAATTCCCGCAGAGGAGCACACAGCCGCACACTCCTCTTCCCCCTCCACACACAGCAGAGAGCCGTGCTGCATGCGATGCCGCACGGCTCTTACCGCCAAAACCTTATCTGCACCGATAGCGAATGCCGGCGCAATTACGGTACGGAACCGCACTCCACGACCGACCACAAACCAACTGGCACCGCCACGATCACGAATCAGCTCCACAAACGTGCGCTATCTGTCATCGTGGGGTACATTTGCTCGATTGCAACGAGCTTTCTGCGTTCGTGGGGTATCTCGAGGATGGGACACGTCGCACGAAGGTAGCCTTCCATGTCCGAGATTGGCTGAACGAAGCCATTCTTCACTATCGACGAAGTGCTCCATGACCGTTATACGCCTGTCAAAGTACCCCAGGAACGCAGATAGCACTCCGCATACGCCGAATTGCACCCCCAGACGCAAGATAGTCGTGCTGAGGTCGAGCACATGGGCAACAAGCCAGCGGAACCAATGCGACGCAAACGCCCCGCACCCTTCGCTATTCGCGCGGTCTGCCCAGTGCCGGCACGAACTGCACGCCGGGAAGGTCCGCGAAGATGGAGCCGGAGACCACGAGTTTGGACGGCCGGATGCCGGAACCGATGTACAGCTTGGGAATGGCGAGGATGTGCTGGTCGACCAGAATCGGCCAGCCTGTCGGCAGGCCTATGGGAGACATACCTCCCGATTCCATGCCGGTGGCTTCCACGGCCGCGGCAATGGGTGCGAAGCTAACCTTGGATACCTCGAGCGTGTGCTTGACCACGCCGTTGAGATCGGCGCGGGTGTCCGCAGTGACCAGCGCCGCGGCGAATTCCGGCGGCGCCTTGCGGGTCTTGTGCGTATGCACCACGACCACGTTGCCGGTGGAGCCGAACGGAATGCCGTACCTAGGGCACCACAGATCCGTGTCCGACTCCTCGTCGGAGTTGATGGTGACGCCGAAAATCTTGCTTTCCGGCACGCCCGAGGCAACCAATCCCCTCAACGCCTCGAACACCGGCGGTGCCAGCAGATCGCCATCGTGCCAATCGAGAATCTCCAACGCCATTCGCCTTCCCCCTTGTGTTCAAGTCCCCTTGCCGGGAACTTGGGTTCAGCGTACCGCCGTTGCACCCGGGCAACGCCGCCCGTCCTATAGGCGTTGATTATGGCGTCCTATCGCAACGCTGATCGCGTAAAAACACCGATCGCGCAAATCAGGCAGATCCTGCAACGCAGGCCGAATCGGGATCCGCCGCGATGGATTTCCCCATTCCGGGGTGCAGCACCCCGCAGTGCAGTCCCTCCCACGTGGGGAGCCCAAACCAGTCGGCAAACCACGTGCGAATATGCGAAAGCCCGGTGCGCATGGGCGATCATGCACACCGGGCCTGAGACAACGCCATATCGCTATGACGGCGCTTCTCGCTTGTTTTCTCGCTTATTCCTCGTCCGGATCGTAGTCCACGCCGGTCTCGGCGCGCTGCTCGTCCGTGATCGGAGCCGGGGCGCCGGTCAGCGGATCGCGGCCGCCGCCGGCCTTCGGGAAGGCGATGACGTCGCGGATGGTATCCGCGCCGGCAAGGATCGACACGGTGCGATCCCAGCCGAGGGCGATGCCCGCGTGCGGCGGGGCGCCGTACTTGAACGCGTCGAGCAGGAAGCCGAACTTTTCCTTGGCCTCCTCCGGGGAGATGCCGAGAACGTTGAGCACACGGTCCTGAATGTCGTCGCGGTGGATACGCACCGAACCGCCGCCCATCTCCTCGCCGTTGCAGACGATGTCGTAGGAGTCGGACATGGCGTGCTCCGGGTCCTTGTCGAACTTGTCGATCCAGTCCGCGGACGGCATGGTGAACGGGTGATGCATGGACGTCCACTTGGAGTGGCCCACGGCCACGTCGTCGTCGTCCGGATCGTCGGTCGGCTTGAACAGCGGGAAGTCCACGACCCACGTGAAGGCGAACTTCTTCGGGTCGAGCAGCCCCTCGCGGCGGGCGAGCTCGACGCGCACCGCGCCGAGCAGCAGCTGGGCGGATTCACGGCGACCGGCGGCGAAGAACACCGCGTCGCCCGGTTCGGCGCCCACGGCTTCGCGCAGGCCGGCGCGCTCTTCTTCGGACAGGTTCTTGGCGACGGGCCCCTTGAGCTCGCCGTCCTCGGCGAAGACCACGTACGCGAGGCCCTTGGCGCCGCGCTGCTTGGCCCACTCCTGCCAGGCGTCGAACTGACGGCGAGGCGTGGCGGCACCGCCCTTGAACAGGACGGCGCCCACGTACGGGGCCTGGAACACGCGGAACGGCGTGTTCTTGAAGTAGTCGGTGAGCTCCACCAGCGGGTTGCCGAAGCGCAGATCCGGCTTGTCGGAGCCGTACTTGTCCATGGCGTCCTGCCAGGAGATGCGCGCGATCGGCAGCTTGACTTCGTAGCCGGCGGTCTTCCAGATGGCGGCGATGACCTTCTCGGCCATGGCCATCACGTCCTCCTGATCCACGAACGCCATCTCCATGTCCAGCTGGGTGAACTCGGGCTGGCGGTCGGCACGGAAGTCCTCGTCGCGGTAGCAGCGGGCGAGCTGGTAGTAGCGCTCCACGCCGGAGACCATGAGGAGCTGCTTGAGCAGCTGCGGAGACTGCGGCAGTGCGTACCAAGAGCCCGGCACCAGACGGGCCGGCACCAGGAAGTCGCGGGCGCCTTCCGGGGTGGACTTGATGAACGTCGGGGTCTCCACCTCGGTGAAGTTCATCTCCTCGAGCGCGTGGCGGGCGGCCTTGGTCATGTCGGAGCGCAGCTTGAGGTTGCGCTGCATGGACGGGCGGCGCAGGTCGAGGTAGCGGTACTTGAGGCGCACGTCCTCGCCGGGCAGCTTGTTCTCGGACTCGTTCTCGAGGGCGGTGGACACCTGGAACGGCAGGGCGTCGGCCTTGGCGAGCACGGTGATGGACTCGGCGACGACCTCGATCTTGCCGGTGGCCAGATGGGTGTTCTCGTTGCCGTCCGGGCGCAGGCGGACATCTCCGGTCACCTGGATCACGTATTCGCTGCGCAGCGGGCGGGCCATCTCCTCGTCGTAGATGACGACCTGCACCAGGCCGGTGTTGTCGCGAAGGTCGATGAAGGCGACGCCGCCGTGATCGCGGCGACGGTCCACCCAACCAGCGAGCGTGACCTTCTGACCGACGAGCGCCTCCGTCACGTCGGTCGCATGATGTGTGCGATAAGCCGTCTGGCCCATGTTTTCCCTACTCCTTGTATGTCGATCCCGTGGAATTCCAAGCCCTGAAGTCACTCGACGACCACGGTCTGCCGGGCAACCACAGTATCCGGCTCCCAAGACCGTGCGTCGGCCGGCGTCTGGTCGCCGGAAACGATGTCCTTCACCTCGTCGCCGGCCCCGTCCTGACCGGGGAACCACACGTACGGAATGCCCAGCTTGTCCGCGTACTTGATCTGCTTGCCGAGCTTGGCGGCGGTGGGCGCCACGTCCGCGGCGATGCCGCGCTCGCGCAGTGCGGAGGCGATGCGGTTGGATGCGGCACGCTCGTCCTCGTTCCACACGGCCACCATTACGACGGCCGGGGAAACGCGGTTCGCGTGGGCGCCCGCGGTGTGCAGCATGTAGCTCACCAGTCGGGACAGGCCGATGGACAGGCCCACGCCCGGGTACTTGCGGTTGCCTTGGGAGGCGAGGTTGTCGTAACGGCCGCCGGAGCAGATGGAGCCGAGCGAGGCGGCGCCGTCGAGGAACGTCTCGTACACGGAGCCGGTGTAGTAGTCCAGTCCGCGGGCGATCTTGAGGTCCGCGATCACCGCGCCCGGACGGATGCGCGCAGCCTCGTCCACGATCATGGCGAGCGTGTCCAGCCCCTGACGGGCCAGCGCGTACGACTCGTCCGAGCCGTCGGTCGCGATGCCGTGCGCAGCGCACAGGGCGTCGAACTTCTCCTTGAGCTCGTTGCCGTCCGCCGCGGTCAGCTCGGCGAGTTCCAGACACGCCTTGGCCTGCGCCTCGCTGGCGCCGCAGCCTTCGACGAGCAGCTTGGAGACCTCGTCCGCGCCGATCTTGTCCAGCTTGTCGATCTCGCGCAGCACGCCTTCGATGTCCGTTAGGCCCAGACCGCGGTAGAAGCCCTCGGACAGCTTGCGGTTGTTGGCGTGCACGGTCGCCTTGGGCAGGCCGAACGCGCGCAGGCGCTCCAGCGCGGAGACCATGACGAGCGGCAACTCCACCTCGTAGTGCTCCGGCAGCTCGCCGTTGCCCACCACGTCGATGTCCGCCTGGACAAACTCGCGGAAGCGGCCCTCCTGCGGGCGCTCGCCGCGCCACACCTTCTGGATCTGCCAACGCTTGAACGGGAACGCCAGATCGCCCGAATGCTCCACCACGTACCGGCTCAGCGGCACCGTGAGGTCGAAGTGCAGGCCGAGACGCTCCTCCACCGGGGTGTCGTTCTCCTGCCCCACCTCCTGCAGACGGCTCAGCAGGTAGATCTCCTTGCTGGTCTCGCCCTTCTTGAGCAGGCTCGAGCCCTGCTCCACGGCACGCGTTTCGATGCCGACGAAGCCGTTGAGCTCGAACACGCTGCGCAACGTGTCGATCACACGCTGCTCCACGACACGCTCCGAGGGGAGCCACTCCGGAAATCCTGATAAAGATGCACCTTTAGCCACGAGTCTTTATAATAGGTGAAGTTGCGACAAAACAATCCGTTGCGCCGCAATGCGACACCACCCCACAAGCTTGCAAGGAGCTGACATGGCCGACGAAACCGTGACCGAACCCAACAACACCACTGAACCCGACGTGCAGGCGGAGGCGACCGCCGCCCCGGAACCGGCCACCGCAGCCCCCGAACCGCAGAGCGCGGAACCTCAGAACGCGGAGGCGAGCCCCGCCGCGCCGAAGCCGGCCGCCCCCAAGCCCGCGCCCATCCCGAAGCCGCACGCCCCCTCCCCAGCCGCGTTCGCGCACAAGGGCACCAAGCCGGGCGTCAAGCCCGCCCCCGTGGCCGCCGCGGCCTCCTATTCCGAGGCCGACGTGAAGGCCGCCGAGGCGTTCGGCCGCGTGGACGACAACGGCACCGTGTTCGTCAAGGACGGCGAAGCCGAGCGCGAGGTCGGCCAGTTCCCGGACGCCTCCAAGGAGGAGGCGCTCACCCTGTACGCCCGCCGCTATCTGGAGCTCAAGGCCAAGCTGGACGTGCTGGAGAACCGCCTGAAGGCCGCGAACATCAAGCCGCGCGAGATCGACGAAGCCTTGAAGACCCTCGGTCAGGAAGTGGCCGAGCCGCCGGTCGTGGGCGACATCGCCGCCCTGAAGGCGCAGTTCGAGGCCCTCAAGGCCGAGGGCGCCGCCAAGAAGGCCGCCATCTCCGAGGCCCGCAAGGCCGCCGTCGCCAAGGCGCTGGCCGAGCGCACGAAGATCGTGGAGAAGGCCGAATCCCTCGCTTCCTCGCTGGACGAGCGCACCAACTGGCGTTCCACCGCGGACAAGTTCCGCGCCCTGTTCGACCAGTGGCAGCAGCACCAGCGCACCACCGTCCGCATCGACCGCGCCGACGCGGACGCCCTGTGGAAGCGTTTCTCCGCCGCCCGCACCACCTTCAATCAGGGCCGTCGCAAGTGGGCCCAGGAGCGCGACCTCGAACAGTCGCAGGCGAAGAGCGTCAAGGAGGCCATCATCAAGGAGGCGGAGGAGCTCAAGGACTCCACCGCATGGGGCGAGACCTCCCGCAAGTTCAACGATCTCATGGACCGTTGGAAGAAGGCCGGCCGCGCCGGTCACAACGAGGACGACGCCCTGTGGGCCCGTTTCCGCGAGGCGGCGGACACGTTCTTCAACGCCCGTCAGGCCGACCGCGACCAGATCAACACCTCCGAGCGCGAGAACCTCGCCAAGAAGGAGGAGTTGCTGGTCAAGGCCGAGGCGCTCCTGCCGGTGAAGACCGAGGCGGAGGCCAAGAAGGCCCGCGAGGCGCTGGGTGAGATTCAGGACGAGTGGGATCAGATCGGCTACGTGCCGCGCGACGCCGTGCACCGCATCGAAAGCCGCCTGGACGCGGTGGACAAGCAGATCAAGGCCGTGGAGGACGCCGCCTGGAAGAAGTCCGACCCGGAGGCCGACGCCCGCAAGTCCAGCTTCGAGGAGCAGCTCAACGCGCAGCTCGCCGAGCTGTCCGAGAAGATCGCCGCCGAGACCGATCCGAAGAAGAAGGCCGCGCTCGAGGCGGAGAAGGCCACCAAGGAGCAGTGGCTCAACGCCATTCAGTGAGAGGTCGGTACACGTGGCATCCGTTATACGGGTGAGATTCCGGCCGCGGGACGCAGCGCGCACGCTCGTGCATAGCGATGCTACGTCCCGTGGCCGGATCGGCACGGGTCACTGACATGGATTGAGCGAATCCATTGCCGCAGCAGGCCGACGGTCTGCGAGCGGCAGTGGATTCTCTTTTTATGCACGGCATACGCACACGGCATGCAAACGATATTTGCCAGCGTGTTTTCCGCGCTTACTCCTCATACGTCGACTGCCCCGAATGAAGCGACCAATCACGCAATGGCTGTGCTCAACCTGCACGCGGCACGCCACAGACCGAGCAGATCCATTGCCCTGCAGCCCAATCTGCCATGCAAGGCATTGGATTCACTCACGGACAGACGGATGACGACCGGACGGCCCGCCTCCCCCGGCAAACCTTCGGGGGTATTTTCTTCCCGATCGCTGAAAGACCAAGGTCCGAAACATCAATACTTCCGAAAGTTTGCCACAACACCATGTTGTCCGGACAAACTTCCGAGGGCATTCCACGGTCGAACCCCGTCATTCCAACGCCCGGGCGAAAAATCCCCCGGAAAGTTTGTCATTCCAAGGCCGCTCAGCGCATCTGACGCAGGCGGGGCTCGGCGGAATCCTTGGACCCGGTCAGGCGGTACACGTCGAACACGGCGTCGATCTTGCGCACGGCCGCCAGCAGCGTGTTGAGATGCTGCGGATCGGCCATCTCGAACGTGAACTGGCTGGTGGCCACGCGGTCCCGGCCGGTGGCGATGGACCCGGAGATGATGTTCACGCCGTGGTCCGACAGCACACGCGTCACGTCGGAGAGCAGGTGCGGACGGTCGAGCGCCTCCACCTGGATCTTGACCATGAACGTGCCCTTGGTGTTCGTCCATGCCACGTCCACCACGCGCTCGGGATGGTGCTTCTGGAGGTCCACCATGTTCTGGCAGTCGGTGCGGTGCACGGACACGCCCTGATTGCGCGTGATGAAGCCGATGATCGAGTCGCCCGGCACCGGCGTGCAGCAGCGGGCCAGCTTGACCCACACGTCGCCCACGCCCTTGACGGAGATGCCCAGCGAGCTCGTGGTGGTCTTCTTGCGCTCCACCTCCTTGAGCGGCAGCACCTCCTGCTCCACCTCGGCGTCCACCTCGTCCGCGCCGGCGTCCTTGACCAGACGGGAGATGACGTTCTGCGTGGAGATCTGCCCGTCGCCGATCGCCGCGAACACGGCATCGGCGTTGGCGAAGTTCAGCTCGTCCGCCACGCCCACCAGCGCCTCGGGAGTGAGCAGGGCGGCGATCGGCAGACCGCGCTTGCGCATGGCGCGCGTCAGCTCGTCGCGGCCCTCGTCGATGGCCTCCGAACGGCGCTCCTTGCTGAACCACTGGCGGATCTTGTTGCGGGCCTTGGGGCTCTTCACGAAGCTCAGCCAGTCGCGCGACGGGCCGGCCGTGTCCGACTTGGAGGTCAGCACCTCCACCGTGTCGCCGTTCTCCAGTTTGGTGTCCAGCGGGACCAGACGGCCGTTGACGCGCGCGCCCATGGTGCGGTGGCCCACCTCGGTGTGCACCGCGTAGGCGAAGTCGATGGGGGTTGCGGCCGCGGGCAGGGAGATGATCTTGCCCTTCGGCGTGAAGACATACACCTCCGCCGCGCCGAGATCCTCCTTGAGGGAACCGAGGAATTCGTTGGAGTCCGGCGTTTCGCTCGTCCAGTCGGCAAGCTGCTGGATCCACTTGAGGTTGTCCGCCTCGGAAAGCTCCTGATTCTCGCCGCTCTCGCGCTTGCGGTCGGCGCTGTCCGGGGAACTCAGCGCGCGGCCGGCCTGCCCGTTCTCCTTGTACTTCCAGTGCGCGGCGATGCCGAATTCGGCGCGCCGGTGCATGTCCCACGTGCGGATCTGGATCTCCACGGGCTTGCCGCCGGGGCCCACCACCGTGGTGTGCAGGCTCTGGTACATGTTGAGCTTCGGCATGGCGATGTAGTCCTTGAAGCGTCCCGGCACGGGGCTCCACCGCGCATGCACCGCGCCCAGCGCGGCGTAGCAGTCCTGAATGGTGTCGACGATGATGCGCACGCCGACCAGATCGTAGATGTTCTCGAAATCGTGGCCGCGCACGATCATCTTCTGATAGATGGAGAAGTAGTCCTTCGGCCGGCCCGTCACGTAGCCCTTGATGCCCTGCTCGTCGAGATCCTCGTTGATCTCAGCCAGAATCTGCTTGAGGTACACGTCGCGCTGGCCGGCGCGGCGGGCCACGAGCACCACGATCTCGTTGTAGATCTTCGGGTAGAGGACCTTGAAGCTCAGTTCCTCCAGCTCGGTCTTGATGGCGTTCATGCCGAGGCGGTTGGCGAGCGGCGCGTACACGTCCAGCGTTTCGCGCGCCTTCTTCTGCGCGTTGGACGCCTTGACGTAGCGCCACGTGCGCGCGTTGTGCACGCGGTCCGCGAGCTTGACCACGAGCACGCGCACGTCCCGGCTCATGGCCACGACCATCTTGCGGATCGTCTCGGCCTGCGCGGAATCGCCGTATTCCATCTTGCTCAGCTTGGTCACGCCGTCCACGAGCCCGGCCACCGTGTCGCCGAACTCGTCGCGGCATTCCTCGAGCGTGTAGTCGGTGTCCTCCACCGTGTCGTGCAGCAGGCCGGCCGCCACCACGAGCGGACCCATGCCCAGATCCGCGAGGATCTGCGCCACGGCCAGCGGATGGATGATGTACGGTTCGCCGGACTTGCGCCGCTGCACGGCGTGCTGGCGGACCGCCCGGGCGTAGGCGCGCTTGAGGATGCTCAGATCCTTGTCCGGATGGTGGGATTCGCACACCTGCCAGATGGGCAGCAGGGGGTTGAGCGGGTCGGCGCTGATCTCGCAGCCCAACGTGCGCGCGGAGAAGTCCTCGGTCGCCATGTCCTCGTCCGTCTTGTTGCCAGACATCGATCGATCCTCCCTCGTGCCGCTCATAGTCTTACCATCCTAACGCCTTCCCCGTGCCGCGCCCCGCCGTCAGCGGCGGAACGGGCGGATTCGCCGGGTTTCAGGAGGCGACGCCCGTCGATCCGAACCCGCGTTCCGCACGGTCCGACCCGGGCAGCTGCCGGGCCTCGACGAACCGGGCCTCCACGTACCGCTGGATGACCAGCTGCGCGATGCGATCGCCCTTGCGGAAGACCGCCGTATGCTCCGGATCCAGATTGATGAGCGGCACCTTGACCTCGCCGCGATAGCCGGCGTCGATGGTTCCAGGCGCGTTGAGCACGGTGACGCCCTGCTTGGCGGCGAGCCCGCTGCGCGGATGAACCAGCGCGACGTAGCCGGCCGGCAGCGCGATGGCGATGCCCGTGGGCACGAGGGCGCGCTGGAACGGCTTCAATTCGAAGTCCTCGGCGGTCTTCAGGTCCGCGCCCGCATCGCCGGCATGGGCGTAGTGCAGGTCCGGCGTCACGTCGTCGCGCAGCGCCTTGACCAGCACCTCGGTGTTTTCCGGCTCGTTGTAGGTCTCGTCGAAGGCCATGTCAGGCAGCGCACTCCTCGCACACCGGCTGGCCGTCCTCGGTGGTGTAGGCCAGCTGGCTGCGGTGCTTGACCAGATAGCACTCCGAGCAGATGAACTCGTCGCCCTGCATCGGGATGACGGTCACGGACGCGTCCTCGTTGCTCAGATCCGCGCCGGGCAGCTCGTAATCCTCGGCGATGGCGTTCTCGTCATCGTCGATGTCGCTGGACGAATTCTGCGCGGACTTCCCCAGCTCCTGCAGCGACTCCTCGTCTTCGTCCTTGTTGCGCGGCGAATCGTAATCCTGAGCCATCGTTTTCCTTCCTCTTGCCAACGGATACGGCTTGCACTGCGCCATAGGATACACGATGAAGAGGCGTTCCGCGTGTCAACTCGCGCACCGGCGAAACGACGGACGGGGGCGATGCTCGGTACATGGCCGGAAATGCCCGTGAAATGATCGTAAAATACGTGATGATGCGGCACAATGGAGACACGGAAACAATGCGAAGGATAGGTGCGCGATATGCCTGACGATCAGCTGAGGGAAGCCCGGTTCGACCATGTCAACGAACGGGGCGATCTGGTGTTCGAGGCGATGAGCCGGCATTTCACCGTTCGCGTGACCGACGCCTTGGAACGCGGCATCCTGGAAGCCCGTCAGGTGCGTGCGGAGCTCGAGGGGACGCCGCAGCCCCAGGCCGCCGCCGCATTGCCCATCTCGCAGATCCAGTCGCTCATCCGCTCCGGCTCCTCCGTCCAGCAGGTGGCCGGCCAGTTCAACGTGTCCGAGGCGCTGGTACGCCGGTTCGCGGCCCCCGTGGAGACGGAGAAGAAGTACGCGATCGACCAGTTCCTGTCCATGGGCGCCGGACGGGCCGCGCGCGGGCAGCAGTCCAACGCGGACATCATCGCCGAGGCGCTGCAGACCTCGCGCATCGGCATGGACGCACTCACGTGGAAGGCCACGCGGCGCGGGCACGAGCCGTGGCGCATCGAGGCCACGTTCGAATCCTCCAACCGGACGCTGCGGGCCGACTGGTCCTGGAACATGCGGGACAATACGGTCGTCTCGCTCAACAGCATCGCCAAGCGCCTGCTCGGGGAAACGGTGACGCCAGTACCGGGTCTCATGGACGATCGCACGGGAGCCGGATCCGGTGCGACGGGCAAGGCGATGGACGGCAGGCCCGTTTCGTTCTGGACCGATGCCGCGACGGCGACGGTCACACCGGAACCTGCCACGGCCGCCGGCGCGTACGCGGGGAATGCCGGGACTGCCGGGGCTACCGGGACCGCTGGGACCGACCGGAACGGAACGGATGCCTATGCCTACGCGCAGACGGCAAGCGCGGCGGGGACGGGCGCGCAGAGTGCGGCCGATGCGTCCGGTGCGACGGCAATCGGTTCGGACGCCGGAACGGCGAGCGCAGGGCCGGCGGAGACCGGATCAGTGAACGCAACGGCCGGTGCCGATACGGTGCGTGACGGCACTGCACGGAATACCACCGTGCAGAACGGCACCGTGCGCAATGGCGTTGCGTCAGGCGATTCCGCGCAAAGCGGCGGCGCAACCGGCAACGGAACCGTCTCCGTGACCCCAAGCAACGACGCGCCGAACGCCGGAACCGCGAATGCCGCAACCCCGGCGAACGCTGCGGCATCGTCGCCTCGCAAGGCGGGCGGTTCGGCCGGCAATCCGATGACCGCATGGCTGTACGGCGGCTCGCGGAAGGCGAAGGACGAACGCACGAGCGAACCGGGAACCTCGGGAGCCGGTGCCGGCAGTGCCGATCGGGCGGCTTCCGCGACGGCTCAGCCCCAGATCGGAGACAAGGGCGATTCCGGCACACAGCAGCCGAAGCGCAAGTCCACGCGCTCGGCCGTCCCCAGCTGGGACGAAATCCTCTTCGGCGAGTGATGCGACGCACGGACTGGTCGGGCCAACCGGTCTGATCGGTCTGATCGAGCCAGCCCCGGATCAGACCAGATCGACGAGGAACGGGATGTCCATCTCCAGCAGGGTCTGGGAGCCATGCACGCTGGGCAGGTGGGTGGCCTTGTCGGTCTGGATGCGCGAATCCACGATGGTGACCGCGCCGGCGGCCTGCACGAGCACATCGCCGATCATCGGCCGCACGCGATCGTCCATCGGCCCGTACACGCCGTCGCGCACCGCATCGTCGCACAGCCGCACCAACGCCCTCTCCCCCAGCCGGTCGCGCCAACGGGCGGCGATGTCCCGCGGGTCCACGCCATCGGCCGCATAGAGCATGAGCGAACGCGGTTCCCCGCCCACCATGGCCACCCCGTCCGCCAGCTGCGGTTCCAAGGCGATGTCGATGCGCTCGTCCGGGTCGACGCTCACCATGCCGTGATCGGCCACGATCACGATGAGCGTGCCCTTCGGCGCGCTGCGGCGCAGCAGGCCCAGCTGCGCGTCGATGCGCTCGAACGTGCCGATCCACCTGTCGGAATCCCAGCCGTAGTTGTGCCCCACCTTGTCCGCGTCGCGCAGGTACAGGTACGTGAGCCCCGGCGTGCGCGCGGCCTCGGCGGCGGCGAACACGCGGTCGTTCGGCCGTGCGTTGGCCACGTAGTGCGCGCCTCGGAACGCGGCGACGGTCAACGGGGATGCGGCGAACTTCGGCAGGCCCGAACTGGTGACGCGCACGTCCTGCGCGCTCAGGGTCTCGAAGATCGTGGGCTGGCGTTGCAGTTCGAGCGGCGGGATGGCGTTCCTGAAGGCGATGAGCTGCGCCAGTTCGCCGGTCTCCGTGTTGCGCTGCGTGTAGCCGGTCATGCCCGTCAGCCCCGGGCAGGTTCCCGTGCCGAACGTGGCCATGGCGGCGACGGTGGTGCTCGGCGCGCACGTGGAGATGGGCCGCTGGTTGGCGGGCTCGCCCATGAGCGAACGCAGGTAGGGAGCGTGGCCGAGGCGCATGGCGAGATTCCAGAAGCCGAGGCCGTCGACGAGCACCACGATCGCGGACGACGCCTGCGGCAATCCCAGCGCCTGCCGCAGGGCTTCCGGGTCGGCGTGCACGGCGGTGGGGACCGGATGCCCGATGACGGCGGTGAGCGCCGGCAGGACGGACGACAGGTGGCGGGCGTAGCCGCGGACGGGCTCATGCGTTCCGGCACTTCCGGCTCCGGCGGCTGCACCCTCTTCCGGCGTTTCCGGCGCGTTCCCGTCAGATGCGGGCGCGCGATCCCCGTACTGCGCGGTTGCGGTCAGGCGCAGCAATTCCTCCATGTCCGGCACTTCAATTCCCATACGCTCCATTCAAGCACTGGACGCGCCGTTGCGCAGACGCGGACTCGCCCGCGGATCTCCGGCCGCAGGTCTGGCCGGGGTTCCCTGGCCACACGGCACGATAAAATGGCGAAGTTTGGAATGCAACGGGAGTCGGCAGAGGGAGTCGCATGGCATCACACCGCAAGCCGGCCGCGCCGGGCTATGATCCGCGCACGGTCAAGGAGCACATCGTCGAAACGCCGCTGGGCGAGGAGATGAGCAAGTCGTTCCTCGAATACGCGTATTCGGTGATCTACGCGCGTGCCCTGCCCGACGCCCGCGACGGTCTGAAGCCCGTGCAGCGCCGCATCGTCTACCAGATGGGCCAGATGAATCTCACGCCCGACCGCCCGTACATGAAGTCCGCCCGCGTGGTGGGCGAGGTGATGGGCAAGCTGCATCCGCACGGCGACTCCGCGATCTACGAGGCCATGGTGCGCCTCGCCCAGCCGTTCGCCATGCGTCTGCCGCTCGTGGACGGCCACGGCAACTTCGGTTCGCTGGACGACGGTCCGGCCGCCTCACGTTACACCGAGGCGCGTCTGGCCCCGGCGGCGCTCGGCATGAACGCGGACATCGATCAGGATACCGTCGACTTCACGCCCAACTACGACAACAAGCTCAAGGAGCCGACCGTCCTGCCGAGCGCCATCCCGAACCTGCTGGTCAACGGCGGTTCGGGCATCGCGGTCGGCATGGCCACCAACATGCCCACGCACAATCTGGGCGAGGTGGTGGCCGCGGCGAAGCATCTCATGGCGCATCCGGACGCCACGCTCGAGGAGCTGATGCGCTTCGTGCCCGGGCCGGACCTGCCCACCGGCGGCATCATCATCGGCCGGGACGGCATCCGCGAGGCGTACGAGACCGGCCGCGGCATGTTCACCACCCGTTCGGCCACGCACATCGAGAACGTGACCGCGCGCAAGAAGGCGATCGTGGTGACCGAGCTGCCGTTCATGGTGGGGCCCGAACGCGTGCTCGAGCGCATTTCCGAGGGCATCAAGAACCGCAAGCTGGAAGGCATTTCCGGCGCCATCGACCTGACGGACCGGCACAACGGCACCCGTCTGGTGATCGAGATCAAGACCGGGTTCGACCCGAACGCCGTGCTCGCTCAGCTGTTCCGCCATACGCCGCTTCAGGACAACTTCTCCATTAACAACGTAGCGCTCGTGGACGGCCGCCCGCACACCATGGGTCTCAAGGAGCTGCTCACCGTGTGGATCGACCACCGCCGTGTGGTGGTGCGCCGCCGCAGCGAGTTCCGCCGCAGGAAGGCGCAGGAGCGGCTGCATCTCGTGGAGGGTTTGCTGCTCGCCATGGTGGACATTGACGAGGTGATTCAGGTGATCCGCACCTCCGACGATGCTGACGCGGCGAAGACCCGATTGATGGCGGTATTCGACTTGGACGAGATCCAGGCGCAGTACATTCTGGACCTGCGTCTGCGCAGGCTCACGCGCATGAGCCGCATCGAGCTGGAGGCCGAGCGGGACGATCTCAAGCGGCAGATCGAGGAGCTGGCGCGGATTCTGGCGTCCGGCGAGGAGCTGGACCGCGTGGTGGTCGAGGAGATGGACAAGGCCGTGGCCACATGGGGTTCACCCCGGCGCACGGTGATTCTGGACGAAGACGCCGACGGTTCGCTGCACCCGGTGCAGGCGCACGGCGAATCCGGAGTGTCCGCGTCCGCGCTGGCCGCCGTCCGGGCCGCCGGGTCCGTGTCCGATGCCGCCGATGCCGCTCAGGCCGCAGCTGCCGCCAAGAAGGCCGGTGAGGAGGAAGCCGCATCCGCCTTGCTGCAGATGGCCGACGAGCCCTGCACGGTGATGATGACCGCGACCGGTCTCATCGCGCGCTCCGGAGCCGGAGCCTTGGATGTGTGGCAGTCCAGGACTGCGGGCAAGCGCGCCGCGGAGGACGTGATCACGTCGATCTTCGCCACTACGACGCGCGCCTCCTACGGACTGGTCACGTCCGCGGGGCGTCTGGTGCTCGCCCATGTGGCGGATCTGCCGGCACTGCCCGTTGCCGACGCACTGTCCGTGGCGGGCGGTGTGAAGGCCGACGAACTGGTGTCGGCCACGGAGAACACCGATCCGGTACACGGCGAGCGTGTGATCGCGGCCGTGTCCATGGCGGAAGGCGAACCGCCGCTGGCGATCGGTACGCGGGACGGTGTGGTGAAGCGGTGGAACCGTGAGGCGCCCACGACCATGGATTCGTGGCCGGTCATCGACCTCAAGGACGGCGACGAGGCATTGTTCGCGGCTCCCGCGGCCGATGCGGACCGTCTGGTGTTCGTCTCCTCCGACGCCTCGCTGCTCACGTTCGAGGCGTCCAACGTGCGCCCGCAGGGCCGTACCGCGGGAGGCATGGCAGGTATCCGACTGGCCGAAGGCGCGCACGTGGTGGCGTTCGCCGTGGTACCGGCCGGCAAGATCGCGTGGACGTACGAGGAGGGCGACAACGGCATGAGCGCTGCGTCCGGCGCGGTGGTGCTCACCGTGGCCGGCGACGAGGATGCCCTGCCAGGCACGGAGAACGGCTGTGCCAAGGTGACACCGCTGGAGATGTACCCGACCAAGGGACGTGCGACCGGCGGCGTGCGTTCGCAGCGTTTCCTCAAGGGACAGAACACGCTCATCGCTGCATGCGTGGGTGCCTACCCGCTGCACGCGTCCACCGCGTCCGGCAAGCCGGTGGAGCTGCCGAAGCCGGATATGCGCCGCGACGGATCCGGCGAGGATCTTGCCGCGCCGATCGCCTTCGTGGGCTGACGCCGTTCGGCCGCGTCCGGTTACCGCGCGCAATGCCGGATGTGATGCCGGCTGCGCTCACCGGTACAGCTTCATGCCTTGCGGGCACGGCGTGAAGCCGGCGGCGTGCAGGATGCGTGTGACATCGCCGCGACGGGTGAGCGGATCGCCGTTGAGGTCGGCGAACGTGGCGGAAACGCCCTGCCGCTGCAGTGCATAGGCGAGTTCCGTGCAGGCGGGACGGAGTACGGTTTCGGTACGGTCGAACGCGAGCAGCCGGTGGCTGCGCGGCGCGGCGTAGACGACGGGCCTGCCTTGGGAAAGGACCACGATCGTGCCGGCGCGACGCACCGGTTTCGCCGGCTTGGCCGCAGCTGGTTCGGACGCGGTTGACACAGCCATGGCGGATTCGTCCTCGTCCGTAGCTGGTTCGTCCGCGTCTGACTTGGCCGTAACGGGGACGTGCGGCCAGTCGATCGCCGCACCGGTGAGGTTGGCCGGGTCGGTGGTGTCGAGTGCCACGTTCGACAGGCTGTGCCACCACTTTCCGTCGCGCAATGCGTCCACGGTGTCCCTGGTGGCGAACTGGGCCGCGCCGAATCCGCGTACGAACATGCCGCGTACCAGCATGCCATGGTCCTCCATGCGCCGCAGGACCGGGTAGAGGGCGGAGAATCCGCCGGGCAGGTCCTCCCGGTTCGTCGTCGGCTGGGCGATCACGCCGTACCGATCGAGCAGCGTTTCCGCACGGTCTATGAGCAGACGCTCGGGCGTGGCCTCCTCCCCGGTCGCGGCCGACGTTCCCGCGACCGCAGACCACAGGCCGGTCAGCGTCGTGGGCAAGGCATCCACGGACCGCACGCGCACGCGCCGGCGTACGGCCCTGGCCGGTGCCCGTACGCTGTGCGCGGGTGCGGTGGCGACCCGCACGGGAGCGAACGAACTGTTGGTGACCTTGCCCTGCCAGACCAGCGACCACAGGGCCTGCGCGAACTGGTCCTGCGACCATGCCTGCGGCGGCTGAATCTCTCCGGTAAGAGGATCCACCAGTTCGTTGCCGGGGGCATCCTGCCAGCGTTCGCGGGCCATCGCCGCCAGCTGCCCGGCGTGGTAGGCACCGCCGGAATCCAGTACGGCAAGGATGGCGTCGGGAATGGTCAGCGGCGCATCGGGCGTGTCTCCCGCCGTCTTGGCCGTCGCCGTTTCATGCGTCGCCGTTCCGGCCGTCGTACCGGATGCCGCGCCGTTCGCGGCCCCGGACGACGCGGCCCCGGACGACGCGACCCCGGACGACGCGACCCCGGACGACGTAGCATCGGCACAGCCGGGAATCAGCGGCGAATCGGCGGGATAGAATGCAATGCGGCCCGCTGCTGCGGTCGCTCCGGAACGGGAACGGCCGGGCCGGGCATGGCCGTCTCCGTCGGTGCCTTCACCGGCGTTCCCGCCGCCATGTCCGCCGTCTCCGGACGTCTCGGCCGTGCCGACGCCGACCCACACGGCCTCTCCCCCGGCAAGCAGTTCGTCCAGCATGGCCGGCGTGTAGTCGGCCACGCGCGCGGGAAACACGGCGTTCTCCCATACGCCCGCAGGCAGGGCGACGCCCTCGAGCTGTTCGATGACGCGCATGAGCCCGTCCGCGCCTTCGTACCGTTCCCCGCCGACCGGTCCCACGCCCTGCCGGTCCAGCAGGAACGCCTGATAGACGGCCGGATCCACCGGCCTGACGGCTTTGCGCGCTCTGGCGAGCGACAGCGACCGGATGCGCTTGAACACGTCCCGGTGCAGCCATTGGACGGCCTTGCCGCCGGAGTCGGAGCCGGCACCGACGACATCGGAATCGTCCGATGCATCGCGCAGGAACGTGCCGCGCATGAGGTCGCCCCGGGCTTGCAGTCCGTCCAGCGCATGCACGGCGTCCTCGGCGGGCAGGCCCGTGTCCGCGATGAGCCGTTCCGCCGTGAACGGTCCGTGGGTCTTGGCGTACCGGGTGACGCGGCCCGTGACGTCGTCGTCCGCCAGATCGTTCCAGAACGTGCGATCGGCGAGTTGCGCCTCCGTCTGCCGAATCACGTCCGGATCGAGGACGGCAGCCATGTCGGTGCCGCCGAGCAGTCGTTCCAGCACCTGCGGGTCCACGGACAGCAGCTGTGCGCTGCGCTCGGCCTGAGGAACGTCGTATTGGTACATCACCTTGCCCACGAAGCCGAACAGCAGGTTCTCCGCGAAGGGCGATGGCACCTGCGTGGTCACATCCTTCAGTCCGATGGTTCCGGCGTTGAGCCCGGTCATGAGCTCGCACAGGGCGGGAAGGTCGTAGACGTCCTGCAGGCATTCACGCGCGGTTTCCAAGAGGAGCGGGAAGTTGCGCTTCAGCCGTGCCGCGGTGAGCAGCTGAGCCGCCCTGAGCCGCTGCTGCCACAGGGGAACGCGCCTGCCGGGTTCGGTGCGCGGCAGAAAGAGCGAGCGGGCTGCGCATTCGCGGAACCGCGCGGCGAAGAGCACACTCTCCCCCACCTGGGTTTCCACGGCGTGCCGCAGCTCGTCCGGGTCGAAGAGCAGCAGTTCGCGCAGAGGTATATGCCCTTCCCCTTCGGGCAGGCGCAGAACGATGCCGTCGTCGGCCGCATACGCCTGACCGTCGAAGCCGTAGCGCTGCCTGAGCCGGTTGGTGACGGCCATGGCCCACGGCTCATGCACGCGGCTGCCGAACGGGGAATGCAGGATGATGCGCCAATCGCCTTCCTCGTCCGGGCAACGTTCGATCACGAGCTCCCGGTCGCAGGGCATGACGCCGGTGGCGGCCCGCTGTTCGGCGAGCAGACGGGCGAGGTTGCCGATGGCATTGCCGTCCAGACCGTCAGCACGCAGCCGGCGTTCGACGGACGCGGCGAACCGTGGTCCGTATTCCGTCGAAACGCTCTCCGGCGGCACATCCTCCCCCGTAGCCTCGCCCGACGTTCCGTGCTCCGCCGCGGCGGCAGACCCGGACGAGTCAACCGTTCCGTACGTCTCCTGCAGCCCGTGCGTCACCTCGCGCAGGAACCGTCCCTTCGCCCGGCCGAAGTCGGCGTCCCGTCCGCTGCCTTCGCCATGCCAGAACGGCAGCCGCGCGGTGCGTCCGGGCGCGGGTGCCACGACGACCCGATCGCGCGTGATCTCCTGAATCTGCCATGTGGAAGTGCCGAGCGTGATCACATCGCCGACGCGCGACTCGTAGACCATTTCCTCATCCAGCTCGCCCACGCGCCGGGGACCGGGCCCGGCGTCCGCCTCGGGCAGCACGACCGTGTACAGACCGCGGTCCGGGATGGTGCCTCCGCTGGTGACGGCGAGCCGCTGCGCGCCGGGACGGGCGGAAATGACGTCCTGTTCCCGGTTCCAGACGAGCGGCGGACGGAACGCGGAGAAGTCCTCGCTGTTGTAGGCGCCGGTCATCATGCCCATGACCGCGTCGAACGTGTCCCGGTCGAGTTCGGCGAACGGGGCCGAGCGCCGGACCGTGGCGTACCAGTCGGACGGCGTGAGATCATCCATCGCGGCGGCGGCCACGGTCTGCTGGGCCAGAATGTCCAGCGGATTGCGCGGCACGTGCAGCGGTTCCAGATCCCCGGCGCGCATGCTTTCGATGCTCGCGGCCACACCGACGATCTGCTCGCGCGTGAGCGGATAGAACAGGGCGTGCGAGACGCCTCCCACATGATGGTCGGCGCGCCCCACGCGCTGCAGGCCCGAGGAGACCGACAGCGGCGGCGACACCTGAATGACGAGGTCCACCGAGCCCATGTCGATGCCGAGTTCGAGGCTGCTCGTGGCCACGACGCACCGCAGACGGCCTTCCTTGAGTCGCTCCTCGATCTGCTTGCGCCGGTCCTTGGACACCGATCCATGGTGCGCCATGGCGATCGCATCGCCCTCCTCGTGCGATGCGACCAGCATGGTGGTGGAGCCGACCACCGCGTCGTAATGCCGCGCGAATCCCTCCCGTCCCTCCGGGGATCCATGGCTTTGCGGGCCGTGCCCCCGGCTTTCGGCGTACAGGTCGTTGAGCCGTGCGGTGAGCCTTTCCGCCAGTCCGCGCGAGTTGACGAACACCAGCGTGGTGCGGTGGGCGAGGATCTCGTCGAGGATGCTGCGTTCCACGACCGGCCAGATCGATCCGCCGGCGCGGTCGCCAGGCGCGCCCGTGATCGCCGTGCTCTCCGCGCGTTCCGGCGCGAGCCCCTTGCGCTCGGCGAGCCGCTGCATGGCCGGAGTCACGCCCGAGATGCGCGGGGAAGCGGACAACCGTGCGTCCGCGGCGCCGGCACGGCTGCCCACGTTGGCCGATTGGAGGTCACGCATGTTCTCCAGCGGCTCGATCACCTTGAGGTCCATGTCCGGCCGACCGCCCGGGTTGACGACGGTGACCGGATGCACGCCGCCCAGGAACCGCGCCGCCTCGGACGGCGGGTTGACCGTGGCGGACAGGCCTATGCGCTGGGCGTGCCCGCCGGCGAGCGCGTCCAGCCGCTCGAGGCTCAGCGCCAGATGCGCGCCGCGTTTGCCGCCGGCGAGCGCATGCACCTCGTCCACGATCACCGTGTCCACGGTCTTCAGGATTCGCCTAGCCTTGGAGGTGAGCAGCAGGTACAGCGATTCCGGCGTGGTGACGAGAATGTCCGGCGGATGGGAGACGATCGCCCGCCGTTCCCGTGCGCCGGTGTCCCCGGTGCGCATGGCCACGCGGATGGATGGCGGCGTGACGCCCCGCGCCCTGCATTCGGCGCCGATGTCCTCGAGCGGCCGTTCGAGGTTCTTCGCCACGTCCACGGCCAGCGCCTTGAGCGGGGAGACATACAGCACCGTGACGCCTTGCGGCTTCCGTACGCGGTCCCCGTGCGCCATGAGCCGGTCGATCGCCGAAAGGAACGCGGCCAGCGTCTTGCCCGAGCCCGTCGGCGCGATCACCAGCACGTCGCCTCCCGAGCGGATGGCCGGCCACGCCTCGCGCTGCACCCCGGTCGGCGCTGCGAACGCATGTTCGAACCAGCTTCGGGTTGGCTCCGTGAACAAGCTCAAGCAATCGTACATGTGTTCGATTATGCAAGACTCCCGGGACAACCGCGGCGCCCGGGGACACGCCGAGGACCCCCGCCGGCCCTCGACCGAATCGAGACCGGACCGCGTCCGGACAGACGCGGGACAGCCGCCGATCAGCCGCGCTCGGCCCGCAGGCGCTCATGCATCCAGACCATCAGCGCCAGAAAGACCAGGAGATAGAACGGGTAGAGCGAGATCGTGACGTATTGGGCGAGCATGCCGAACAGCGGCGGCATGGCGAGCGAACCGACATAGGCGCTGGCCATCTGCACGCCGACGATGGCCTGCGAGTGCTCCTCGCCGAAATAGGCGGGCGTGGAGTGGATGACGCACGGGTAGATGGGCGCGCACCCCAGGCCGAGGACCACCAGACCGGCGGCACTGCCCCACGAGCCGAACAGCGGCAGCGCGACGAGGACCGCGCCCGCGGCGAGCACCGCCTGACCGATGCGGATCATGGTCGGATCGTCGAAGCGCATGGTCATGAAGCCGCTGAGCGCCCGGCCGACGGTGATGCCCACGTAGAACAGGCTGGCGAGACTGGCGGCGGCCACGGAATCCACGCCGCGGTGCATCACCATGTAGCTGCTCGCCCACAGGCCGGCCGTCGATTCGATCGCGCAGTAGCAGAAGAACATCACGAGGATCTCCTTGGCGCCGCGGATGACCAGCACGCCCTTGAGTCCCAGAGGCTTGCGCGCTGGAGCCCCGTCCCGGTCCCCGCAGTCCGCCGGCCGCCCCGCGCTGCCGTCGGAGCCGGGCACGGCCGCCCCGGTCTCCCGCCGGCTCCTCCACAGCGGCAGGCTCAGGACGAGGACTGCCGTGAGCGCCACCTGCAGGATGGCGATGTACCGGTAGCCCCACGACCATCCCTGCCCCCCGGCGAGCGCATAGCCCATCACGTAGGGCCCGAGCGACGCGCCGATGCCCCACATGCAGTGCAGCCAGCTCATGTGCCGGCTCTCGTAGTGGATGGCTACGTAGTTGTTCAGCGCCGCATCCACGCCGCCCGCACCGAGGCCGTACGGCACGGCGAGGGCGATGAGCGTCCAGTAGTTCGGCGCCACGGAGAATCCGACCAGCGCGACGGCGGTGAGCCCCACGGACACGGCGGTGACGCGGCCGGGCCCGAATCGCAGGGTCATGCGGTCGCTCAGGAGCGCGGAGACGATCGTGCCGGCGGAGATGACCATGGAGATGCCGCCCGCCCACGAGACCGGCGCGCCGAGGTCTCGGCTCATGGTGGGCCATGCGGCCCCGAGCAGCGCGTCGGGCAGTCCAAGACTGACGAAGGCTACGTAGATTACGGCGAGCAGCAGGTTGGCCACGGTGTCATCCTCCTCGATTGCTAGGTACGATCGCTATGTACGACCGTGCATAACTTAGCCCAACGGCCCCGGCAACACGCCGATTCGCGTTGGGCGCAACGTTGGCGCGCCGCGTCCAAACACGCGAAGATAGAGGGAGATACGAAACCGCACGAGGAGCGAGACACACATGACCACGAACGCAACGCACGCCACTCGACTCGAACACGACTGCATCGGCGAACTCGAGGTTCCCGCGAACGTCTACTGGGGCATCCACACGCAACGCGCGATCGGCAACTTCACGGTCTCCGGCCTGCCGGATTCCTCGCACCCGCAGCTCGTGCGCGCCTACGCGACCGTCAAGCGCGCCTGCGCCGAGGCGAACGAGGAGCTGGGACTGCTCCCCCACGACAAGGCGCGCGCGATCGTCGCCGCCTGCCAGGAGATCGAGTCGGGCAAACTGCTCGACCAGTTCCCGGTCGACGTGCTGCAGGGCGGCGCCGGCACGTCCACGAACATGAATGCCAACGAGGTGATCGCCAACCGCGCGCTGGAGATCGCCGGCCACCGCCGCGGCGACTACCACTACATCCACCCCAACGACGACGTGAACCACTCCCAGTCCACCAACGACACGTACCCGGCCGCCTGCAAGCTCGCCCTCATCGACGCGATCGGCCCGCTGGCGGAGGAGACCAGGAAGCTCGCACGCGCCTTCCATGACCTTGCGGACCGGCACGCCGACGACGTGACGATCGGCCGCACGCAGCTGCAGGACGCGGTGCCCATGACGTACGGCCAGGAATTCCACGCCTTCGCCAGCTTCCTCAAGGCGGACACGGCGGCGCTGGAGCGCGTGGTACCGCTGCTCATGAGCCTCAACCTCGGGGCGACGGCCATCGGCACCGGCATCTGCGCGGACCTGCGCTTCCGCAAGGCCGCCACCGAGCATCTGGCGCGCATCACCGGCCTGCCGATCACCGCCGCACCGGATCCGATCGCCGCCATGACGGACATGAGCTCGTACATCGCCGTCTCGCAGACCGCCAAGAACCTCGCCATCCACCTGAAGAAGGCGGCCGACGACCTGCGCTTGCTCAACTCCGGCCCGCACGACGGCTTCAACGACCTCAACGTGCCCGCCCGCCAAGCCGGCAGCAGCATCATGCCCGGCAAGGTGAACCCGGTGATCCCCGAATGCGTGGATCAGGTGTGCTTCCGCGTGTTCGGCATGGACACGACCGTCACGTGGGCCGCCTCGGAGGGCCAGCTGCAGCTCAATGCGTTCGACCCGGTGATCATCCACGAACTGCTCAAGGGCATCGACCTGCTCACCCACGCCATGGCCATGTTCCGCGAGCGCTGCGTGGAGGGCATCACCGTCAACGCGGAGGTCGGCCGCCGGTACGCCGCCCTTTCGCCGTCGATCTCCGCGGCGCTCAACCCGCTGATCGGCTACGAGCGTTCGGTGGACATCGCCAAGGAGGCCGCCGAATCCGGCCGGACCGTGCGCGAGGTGGCCGGCGAGCGCACCGACCTGCCCGCCGAGCAGCTGGACGAGCTGCTGGACACGACCGCGCTGGCCCGGCGCCTCGGCCAGACTTGCCGGGATCACCGGCAGGATCGCTAGCCCTCCGTCCCGTCCTCCACCCGCTCGAGGATGTCGCCGGGCTGGCAGTCCAGCACACGGCAGATGGCCTCGAGCGTGGTGAAGCGGATGGCCTTGGCGCGCCCGTTCTTCAAGATCGACACGTTGGCCGGGGTGATGCCGATCGCCTCGGCCAAGTCGTTCACGCCCATGCGACGCTTGGCCATCATGACGTCCAGATTCACGCGAATGGCCATTCAGATCACCGCCTCGAGCTCGCGGCGCTGGGCGATCGCCTGCGTGAGCAGCGAACGCATGACCAGCATGAGCAGCACGAACGCGGCGATGAGCAGCAGGGCCACGAGCAGCGCGAGCACGAACGGCGGACTGGCTAACGCCGCCGGAACCGTCTCATGCGTGACCGGATTGACGTATTCGCGGTTGATGTTGGAGAAGACGAGTACGAAGAGCACCAGCACGCCTTCCGCGCACGCGCAGCCGATGATGAGGTCGGTCCAGCGGATGGCCCTGCCGGAGAAGATGTCCCTGTTACGGGTGAGCGTGAGCAGCGGCCAGACGGCGGCGAGCGCCACCTCGAAGCACAAGATGCCCAGTACGCCCGCGATCCGGTACGGCCACAGGGCGGGCGCGGTCTCGGGCACCTGCTCCACCACATAGGCGGACAGGGCGAACACGGCATACTGGCCGAAAACGCAAATCGCCTCGAACAGCACGATCAGCACCTTGAGCGCCCCGATGGCGACGGGGTGGTATTCCTCACCGTTCATGCCGATTCCTTTCCTCACGGGTCCTTTCACGGGTCACATGGACTTCGATTATCGATAATAATCGATCGAAAAACAATATGCTCATTCGGTGAAGAATTGTTTCACGATAGATTCATATCGTTTTTCGATAGCCTATGCTGGGAGCATGACCGATTTGGAACCACACGACGCTAAGCACAATGCCGCGCACGAGATCACCGACGCCAACGCCAACACCGGGGAGACCGCACAGCCGGCCGCGCAATCCGCCACAACCCCGCTTCCCCGCCGTCTCGCCATTCTGGCCGCGGCCTTCGCCATTCCGTTCCTGTTCGACCGCCTGTGGTTCGCCGCCCCGTTCTCCCATGCCGGCTCGCAGTGGACCTACTGGGCCGTGCTGTGCCTCGCCATCGCAGCCATCGACCTGCCGCTGTTCGCCCGCCGCGCACACCGCACGCCCCTGTGGTGGGTGACGCTCGCCGCCGTCGTCGCACTCGCCGTGTGGCTCATCGCGTTCGCGCCGCCGTTCGAATGGATGGGAGGCGGCGCGAACCTGACGTACGCGGTCCTCACCGGTCCGATCGTACTGCCCGCGTTGCTCATGACGCTGCTGCAGCTGTCCGACGGACGCTTCGACCCGTACCGGCCGTCCGCACTGGTCACGGCCTGGCTCAGGGGCTGGGCGATCGATCCGTTCACGCATTGGAAGCCGCTGGGACGCACGCTTCGCGAGATTTGGGCGCGTCTGGCCGGAGGCGACCGCAACGGCACACGGACCGGGAACGGCAACGATGCCGGCGGCAGCCGCATCAGGCGCATCGGCCTCGCGCTGATCATCGCCGCCGGTCTGCTGCTGGTGCTCGTGCCGCTGCTCATGAGCGCCGACGAGGTGTTCGACTACGCGGTTACACGGATCGTCGGCGACATCGACATCACGGCCGTCGTCCAACACATCATGCTCGTGGCCGTTCCCGCGCCGTTCGTCTTCTCGCTCATCATGGCCGTGGAGGCGCGCGGCGGCATCCCGACGGCGTTGCAGACCGCAGCGGTTCCGCACCACGAGCCACGGCCGCGCCGCCCGTTCGATCCGCTCGTCGTCGCCGTGGCGCTCGGCATCGTGCTCGCCCTGTACGCCGCGTTCTGCCTGATCCAGTTCACGTTCCTGTTCGCCGGAGCCGGACTGCCCGCCGGCACCACGTACGCCGAGTATGCGCGCAGCGGATTCTTCCAGCTGCTGTTCGCGGCCTCGCTGAATCTCGCGGGTTTCGGACTGGTCCTGCGGTTCACGCCGCGCCGCATGCCGATCGTCGCCATGCAGGCGGGTCTGCTCGCCGCCACGGGCGTGCTGCTCGCCTCCGCATTCACGCGCCTCAACCTGTACATCCACGTCTACGGACTCACCTGGCTGCGTTACGCGTCGGTCACGTTCATCGCGCTGCTCGCCGCGCTGCTTCTGCTCGCGCTGGCCCGTCTGTTCACCGCACGCATTCCGCTCGTCGCGGTCGGCTTCGTGATGCTGCTCGTCTGGTGGATCGCCATCGGATACGCCGATCCCGGCCGCGTCATTGACTGGTGGAACGCCTCCCACGGCCTCGAGGTCTGACCGAGCGTCTGCACGCCCGGATCCGGCTTCCCACCGTCAAGCCGCCCATTCGTGCATTCGGTCCAACCTGTACGCCCTGAAGCACAGATTGGACCGAATGGTAGAAAAAACAGGCTTCCGGAGGCCGTTTTTTCGCATGATCGGTCCAAGCTGCGAAAACGGGGACGCAGGTTGGACCGATCATGCGATCCAGCGCGATCCAGCGCGATCCCGCGCGATCCCCGATCAGGTGTCGATCTTGGAGCGGTCGAAGTCGTCGGCGTTGTCCACGATGAACTGCTTGCGCGGCGGCACGTCGTCGCCCATGAGCAGGCTGAACACCTCCGCGGCCTTGGCGGCGTCCTCCATGCGGATGCGCCTCAGCATGCGCGTGCGCGGGTCCATGGTGGTGTCCGCGAGCTGGTCGGCGTCCATCTCGCCCAGACCCTTGTAGCGCTGGATGTCGTCGGCGTACCCGATGCGCTTACTGTCGAGCTCGTCGAGCCTGGCGGCCAGCTCGTCGTCCGAATACGTGTAGATGTACTCGCCCTTGTGCGAACCGGTGAGCGCGATGCGGTGCAGCGGCGGCACGGCCGCGTACACGTACCCGTGCTCGATGAGCGGGCGCATGTAGCGGTAGAACAGGGTGAGCAGCAGGATGCGGATGTGCGCGCCGTCCACGTCGGCATCGGTCATCATGATGACCTTGTGGTAGCGCGACTGCTCGATGTCGAAGCTCGCGCCGGAGCCCGCGCCCACCACCTGGATGATCGCCGCACACTCCTTGTTGTTGAGCATCTGGCTCAGCGACGCCTTCTGCACGTTGAGGATCTTGCCTCGGATGGGCAGCAGGGCCTGGAAACCGGCGTTGCGCGCGGCCTTGGCGGTGCCGAGTGCCGAGTCGCCCTCCACGATGAACAGTTCGGCCACGTCGTCGTTGCCCGGCTGGCAGTCGGACAGCTTGGCCGGCATGGACGCGGATTCAAGCGCGTTCTTGCGGCGGGTGACCTCCTTGGTCTTGCGCGCCTGGATGCGGGCGTGCATCTCGCCGACGATCTTCTCCAGCACGCGGCCGGACTGCTCCTTGAACCCGCGCCGGGAGCCGGAGATCATCTCGCCGAACTGACGGTCGGTCAGGCGCGTGACGATCGGCTTGACCTGCGCGGTGCCGAGCACGTCCTTGGTCTGCCCCTGGAACTGCGGTTCGGCGATGCGCACGGTCACCACGGCCACGAGGCCGGCCATGATGTCGTCGCGCTCGACCTTCATGGCGCCGTCCTTGAGGTTCACCTTGAGCCTGCGGGCGTTGTCCTCCACGGCCTTGCGGATCTGCCGGGTGAGCCCCGCGAGGAAACCGTCCACGTGTGTGCCGCCGCCGGGCGTCTCCACCACGTTGACGAAGCTCACGAGCGTGGTGTCGTAGCCGTCGGTCCACCGCAGGGCGATGTCGACCGCGCATTCGCGTTCGATCTGTTCGGCGTGCAGTTCGCCGCCGGCGCCCACGGCCTGTGTCTCCTCCCTGTAGGTGCCGGAGCCCTGGATGCGCCAGATGTCGGAAACGGGCGCACCCTTGGACAGGAAGTCCACGAAGTCCTTCACGCCGCCGGTGTGGAGGAACTCCTCGACGCGGGCGTGCGCGGGCTGATCGCCGAACGGACCGCAGTCCACGGTTCCCTCGCGCCGGGCAACGATCGCAGACGCGGCAGAATCCGCGTCGGACGAAGCCGGTTCGGCAGGCTCGCCGGCGACCCCGTCCGCAGCAGTCTCGTCCGCAGCAGCCTCATCCGGAACCTGTACAGTGCCGTCCGCAGCCGCCGTTGCCGAGACGGCCGGAGCGTCCATTTCGAGCAGATCGTCCACCGCGGCGTCACCGGTTTCGGGAATGTTCTCGTCCACGACCGTGATCTTCAGGCCGGGCACGAGGAAACTGGTCTGGCGGATGCGTTCGATGAGCTGATCGTAGGCGAAGTGCGCGGTGCTGTTGAAGATCTCCGGGTCCGCCCAGTAGCGGATGCGCGTGCCGGTGGTCTTCGGGCTCACCTTGCCGACGATCTCCAGCTCGGTGGGACGGTTCTTGCGCGTGCGCTTGAACGGCGAGTCTGGCGAGGGATGTGCCGGATCGGCGTCCGAGTACACGCCCGGATGACCCTGATGGAACGCCATGTGATGCGTTCTGCCGTCGCGGTCCACCTCCACGTCGAGTCTGGAGCTCAGCGCGTTGACCACGGACGAACCGACGCCGTGCAAGCCGCCCGCCGCATTGTAGGAGGCGTTGCCGAACTTCGCACCGGCGTGCAGCTTGGTGAGCACCACCTCCACGCCGGTGAGCTTGGTCTTGGGCTCCACGTCCACCGGAATGCCGCGGCCGTTGTCCGCCACCTCGATCGAACCGTCGGTGTGCAGGGTGACGGTGATGTGGTCGCAGGCCCCGGCCAGCGCCTCGTCGACGGAGTTGTCGATGATCTCCCACAGGCAGTGCATGAGGCCCTGACTGTCGGTCGTGCCGATGTACATACCTGGGCGCTTGCGTACCGCGTCGAGGCCCTCGAGCACGGTAAGGCTGTCGGCGCCGTAGGATTCGGGCATGGCTCTCCTTCGCTGTTGCGGGTAACGCACGCCGCGCTCCCCGCAAGGTCGGACGGCCCGATGACTCGACGGACCGCCGCTTCGCGGGGAACGCGGCGTGCGGATGATGGTTCGCCGGCGGGCCGAACGGGTCCGCCGGACTTGAGGTCACTGGTCGAGGAAGTCGCGCAGGGTCTGCGAGCGCGAGGGGTGACGCAGCTTGGACATGGTCTTCGACTCGATCTGGCGGATGCGCTCGCGGGTCACGCCGTACACGCGGCCGATGTCGTCCAGCGTCTTGGGCTGGCCGTCCTCCAAGCCGTAGCGCATCTTGATCACGCCGGCCTCGCGCGGGGACAGGGTCTCGAGCACCTGCTTGAACTGCTCCTGCAGCAGGGAGAACGCAACGGCGTCGGACGGGGCGATGGCGTCGGTGTCCTCGATGAGGTCGCCGAACTCGGAGTCGCCGTCCTCGCCGAGCGGCGTGTGCAGGGAGATCGGCTCGCGGCCGTACTTCTGCACCTCCTGCACCTTCTCGACGGGCATGTCGAGCTCGCGGGCCAGCTCGTCCGGTGTGGGTTCGCGGCCCAGATCCTGCAGCATCTGGCGCTGCACGCGGGAGAGCTTGTTGATGACCTCGACCATGTGCACGGGCACGCGGATGGTGCGCGCCTGATCGGCCATGGCGCGGGTGATGGCCTGACGGATCCACCACGTGGCGTACGTGGAGAACTTGAAGCCCTTCTTCCAGTCGAATTTCTCGACGGCGCGGATCAGGCCCAGATTGCCTTCCTGAATGAGGTCGAGGAACAGCATGCCGCGGCCGGTGTAGCGCTTGGCCAGGGAGACGACGAGGCGCAGGTTGGCCTCCAGCAGGTGATCCTTGGCCTTCTTGCCGTCGGAGGCTGCCCACTTGAGCTCGCGCTTGCGTTTGAAGTCCATCTTGTCGGACTCGGTGTCCAGCAGGTGCTGGGCGTACAGGCCCGCCTCGATGCGCTCGGAGAGGTCCACCTCCTGTTCGGCGTTGAGCAGGCTCACGCGGCCGATCTGCTTGAGGTAGTCCTTGACCGGGTCGGCGGTGGCGCCCGCGGCGATCACACGGCGCTTGGGGTTGCCGGACGGCGTGAGGTTGTCGTCATCGTCGTCGTCGCGCACGATGAACGCACCCTTGGCCCGCGGGGGGATCTCCTCCTCCGGCTTGGGCTTGGCTTCCTCCTCGCCGTCCGCGTCTTCCTCCTCGTCCTCGCCGTCCGCGTCATCGTCGTCGGTCTCGTCGTCGTCCACGTCGAGATCGTCGTCGTCCACGTCGTCCAGATCGTCCTCGAGATCGGCGTCCACGTCGTCGAGGTCGTCGGTCTCCTCGACGTCCTCGTCCACCTCGATGGGCTTGGCGAGCTTCTCCTCGTCCTCCTTCACGGCCTTCGCCGCGGACGACTTGGACGACTTGGACGACTTGGCGGTCTCGGACTTCGCCGCGGTCTTCCTCGCGGACGACGCGGTACGCCTGCGCGTGGTCTTCTTCTTGGCCTTCGCGGCTTCCTGCACGCCTTCGGCCTGCACGTCGCCGTTCTCCGGCGCGGCGTCGACGGCCTTGCGGGACTTCCCGGCAGTCTTCGCGGCAGCGGTGGTTTTCTGAGCAGCGCTCTTCGTGGCCAACTTATCCTCCTGGCTTTTCCGCCCATCCCCCAAACGGCGCCCTATAGCATACGGGCACACTTCTGGCAAGGGCAAATCGTCAACTCATAGAGTCAACCACGTTCCAAGGACTATTATTCCCCGGGACCGTCTTCCGCGCCGCCGGCCGAGGCACCGGCCGAGGCACCGGCCCCGCCGTCCGAACCGTCATCCGCCGCGCCGGCGGCCACGCCAGTCGTCCCGCCGCCGGAGCCGACCGTCCACGCGGGCGCGATGCCCCGCTCAGCCGCGGACAGCACGATGAGCGCCAGATTGCACCGCCCGTCACCCGCGGCTGCCAGCGCCGCATAGGCCACGGCCCGCGGGTCGCCCATCCACCACAGCACGTAGGCGATGACCGCCATGGGCTGCACGCGGAAGTCCGCCGGAACCGCCCGGACGATCTGCGCCAGCGCATACAGCCCCCTCTCGCAGCGCGTCTCGTCCGGAACGGCCTTCGGGTCGCGGAAGGCGTCTCCCAGGGCGCGCGACAGGTACGCCACGCTGCCCGGCCGGTGCGGCCGCGCCCCGAGTTCCAGCAGTTCCCCGCGACGCGCCCCCGCGCACACCAGGGAGACGATGAGCGCGTCGCGGAACGCCAGCTTCTCGCGCATGCCCACCGCCAGTCCGGCGACCGATTCGCGTTCGAGCCCCTCGCCGGTCCCGTTCAGGCAGGCCAGCCAGTCGTCCAGCGGGCCGGAGAACCACGCCTCGTCGGAATCCTCCACGCCCATGCGCCGTCGCTGGGCGCGGAAGAGCCGCACCACCTGCGTCATCTCGTCGTCGTTCAATGCCTCGCAGACGTACGCCGTCTGCCCATCCTGCCACTGCATCGCATATTCCCTTACCTCCCCCAAGCACGTTCTTCGTATGTTGCCGTACCGCCGCGTCCTGCATGCACGCCGGTCATTCAACTATGCCGCACCCGCATCCGCCCCGTCCAGCCGAACGGGCCCATGTGGTCGAACGTGGCCCCCGGACGGACGCTTCGGCGTGTCCTTGGCGAAATTTCGGGCAAAATCACGTTCGGTCGCCCCAATTGTGGATAACCTCGTAGGTATGGATAACGCCGAAGCACTGCCCGCACTCGAATCGCGCATCGCCACGCTGGTGGCGCACCACGCCGGAATTCCGGACGGCATGACGGTCCCCCGCGCATGCCTGTCCGTCATGGACGCCGTGGCCGCGCAGGGCGTCACCTCCAGCGAGGGAGGCAAACGCCTGCGCGCCCGGCTCGCCCTGGCGGCCTTCGACGCGGCCCGGGCCACGGACGGTGCGTCGGCTGCGACGGGCGACGCCGCGGACCGGGCCCGCGCGGCGGCCACCGATCTGGCCTGCGCCATCGAGGTGTTCCAGACCGCGGCGCTCGTGCACGACGACATCATCGACGACTCCGACCTTCGCCGCGGCAAGCCGTCGGCCCACCGCGCGCTGGCCGCCTCACTGGGCGACGACCCGCAGGCCGACCACGTGGGACGCGGGCTGGGCATCATGCTCGGCGATCTGCTCGCCACCGCCTCCGTCGCCATCGCGCACGACGCGGCCGCCGCGCTGCCCAAGACCGAGGCCCTCGTGCGCGTCTTCCTGCGCATGCACCGCGAGGTGGAGATCGGACAGGTGCTCGACCTCGCCGTCGAGGAAACCCCGCTGGACCGTCCCGAGGCGCTCGCATCCGCCTCGCTGGGCGTGTTCCGCTGGAAGACCGCCAGCTACACCACCATCGCCCCCATCGAGCTCGGACTGCTCGCCGCGGGCGTCAAGACCGCGAAGGCGCATGCCATCGCGGATTCCGTCGGCATGCCGCTGGGCCTGGCGTTCCAGCTCGCCGACGACCTCATCGACGTGATCGGCTCCAGCGCATCCACCGGCAAGCCCGTGGGCGGCGACATCCGCGAAGGCAAGCGCACGGTGCTGCTCGCCGACGCGCTTGCGGGCGCGGACGAAGCCGGCCGCGGCGAGCTCGTCCGCTTGTTCGAGGCGCCCCGGCGCTCCGCGGACGACGTTTCCCGTGCGATCGCGCTGTTCTCCTCCACCGGCGCGATCGACCGTTCGCGCGAGCGCATCGCCACGCTGTGGCGCGCGGCCGCCTCCGCGGTGGACGAGGCCGCCGCGATGCTCGGGCTGGCCGACGACCGCCGTACCCTGCTGTTCGCCGCGTGCGAGCGCTTCCTGCCCGCCTCGCTGCGCACCCGTCAGCCGGCGCGATAGGCGGGCGGCCGCCGGAACCCGCGAACCGCGCCCGTGTGGACTTTTCGTTGCGTTTTCGTTGCGAACCCCGGTCACCGCGCCGCGTTGTGACGGGCGAACCTTACGATGGGAACCATGAGTGAAGCGGCGAATCAGCCCGTGGGGCAGCGAATCGAGGGACGGTACCGCGTCGTGCGGAAAATCGCCGAGGGCGGCATGGCCACCGTGTACGAGGCGATGGACGAGCGTCTGTCACGCCCGGTGGCGATCAAGATCATGCACGTCCAGCTGGCGCAGGGGCCGCACCGCGCGCAGTTCCAGGAACGCTTCCGCCGCGAGGCCCGGTCCGCCGCCGCCATCGCCAACCCGCACATCGTGCAGGTGTACGACACGGGCGAGTTCAACGGGCTCGACTATCTGGTCATGGAATACGTGCACGGCGTGAACCTGCGCCGCGAAATGAACGTGGAGGGCACGTTCACCGTGCGCGAGACGCTGCGCATCGTCGGCGAGATCCTCGACGGTCTGTCCGCCGCCCACCGCGCCGGCGTGGTGCACCGGGACATCAAGCCGGAGAACATCCTCGTCAACGACCGCGGCCATGTGCAGATCACCGACTTCGGCCTGGCCAAGGCCGCCTCGCAGGCCACGCTCTCCTCCACCGGCATGCTGCTCGGTACGGCCGCCTACCTTGCCCCGGAAATGATCGAGCAGAACCGCGCAACCCCGCAGGGCGACCTGTACGCGGTGGGCATCATCGCATGGGAGATGCTCGCCGGGCACGTGCCGTTCCTGTCGGACAATCCGGTCACCGTGGTGTTCAAGCACGTGCACGAGGACGTACCCTCGCTGGCCGACGCATGCCCGGGCATCGCACCCGAAGTGGCCGCATTCGTGGCCAGACTGGCCGCACGGGCGGTGGACGACCGGCCCGCGGACGCGATGGCGGCGGCCGAACTGCTCGACGCGCTCAACGCCTCGCTGGACCGGGACCGGCTCCTGTTCCGCATGCCCGTGCCGCAGGGGTTCGAGCCGGAAACGCCCGGCGCCCCGCAGCCGGTCACCGCACGGGTGGACCGGGAGCGGCAGCCCGGCATGGTGGACAACGCGGACGGTACGGCCAACACGGACGGTACGGTCCATTCAGCCGGTTCAGGCGATGCGGCCAACGCAGACGGCGCGACGCAGCCACTTCCTCCGCTCGATTCCCAGGCCACGCGACGGCTGTCCATGCCGCCGGAGGACGTGGGCGCCAATCCGACGCGCAGCTTCGCCGAGCTCATGCACGAGAACTTCGACGAGTCGGACCCGTCGGACGCCGGCCGGATCCGTTCCCGGCAGCACGTGGCCGGCGACGACGCGGGGGACGACGCGGTTCGCGGCGCAACCGCACGCCGCGGCGGGCGACGCACCGTGCTGATCGCTTCTACGCTGCTGGCCGCGCTCGCCTGCGGAGGCGGCGGATACGCCTGGTGGTTTTACCTCGGCCCGGGCAGCTACTGGACGCTGCCGGCCGCCGCGGACGTGACCTGCGCACAAGACGCGGCATGCTCGATCGTGGGCGCACAGGCGAAGGACTATCTAAGCACGCTCACCGTGGCGGGCATCCCGTACACGCAGAGCGAGGACTACAGCGATTCGCTGCCTGCCGGAACCATCATCAGCGCCGATCCGTCCGACGTGGGCGCACACGTGTCCAAACGCAACGGCCAGCAGGTGAACGTCGTGATCTCCAAGGGGGCACGCCAGGCCACGGTGCCGAGCGACATCAAGGACGCGACCACGGCGCACGGTAAGGATCCGCTCGCCGCCCTGCGCGAAGCCGGATTCGACAACGTCACGCACGACGCCGAGAACGACGCCTATTCGCTCACCGTGCCCCAGGGGGCGCTTCTTTCGCTGAACGCGGAACCGGGCCGCGCGTACCACCACAACACGGCGATCACGGTCACCCTGTCCAAGGGACTCAAGCCGGTGGAGATGCCGAACGTGGTGGGCAGCACCGTGGACGATGCCAAGGCGGCCCTGTCCGCGCTGAACCTCACGGCCAACGTCACCGAGACATTCGACGACAGGATCGAAGCCGGCAAGGTGATTTCCGCTTCCGTGGAGGCCGGCAAGCAGCTCAAGTGGAACGATGCCGTGGATCTGGTCGTCTCCAAGGGTCCGCAGATGGCGACCGTGCCCAACGTGGTGGGTCAGCAGTACGACGATGCGGAGAAAGCCCTCAAGGCGTTGGGCTTCGACGTGAAGAAGTCCGCACCGCTCGGCGACTGGACGCACATCGTACGCGTGCAGAGCCTCGAGGCGAACAGTTCCGTGCGCGTGCGCGACGAGAACGGCGTCGCCACGGTGATCACGCTGACCGTGGCGTGAGCGCGGCTGATCGGGCGAGCGGATGGCCTGCCCCGCCCGTTCAGCTGTCCCGTGCGTGCTACTCGGTCTTTCCGGCGGCCTTGCGGGCCTTCTGTTCCTCAAGCTCCTTCTTGACCACCTGTGCATACACGTCCACGTATTCCTGCCCGGAATGCTCGTGGATGGCCTGCATCATACGGTTGGTGAGCGTGCGCAGCTGCTCGTGGGTGATCTCGTCCTCCGGGATCCTGTCCACCGGGATCGGCTTGCAGAAGATCACCGTGGTCTTGCCCTTCTTGGGGATCACCTGACCGGGCACCTGCATCTCGCGCGTGCCGATGATGGCCACGGGGATGATGGGCGAGCCGGTTTCGAGGGCCAGACGCGCCACGCCGGTGTGCCCGCGGTACAGGCGACCGTCCGGGCTGCGCGTGCCCTCCGGGTGGATGCCGAACAGATGACCCTGCTCGAGGATGTGGCGGGCGGTGAGCAGACCGCCGAGCGACTTCGAGCCGCCGGAACGGTCCACGGGGAACACGCCCACGGACGTGAACCACCACTTCTTGAACTTGCCCTTGAAGCCCTTGCCCTCGAAGTATTCCGCCTTGCCCATGAAGTGGATCATGCGGGGGCTGACGAGCGGCAGCAGGCCGTCGTCGATGACGGCGAGATGGTTGGCCGCGATGATCGCCGCACCATGCTTCGGAATGTTCTCCAGCCCGTGCACGGTGGGCTTGAACCACACGCGGGCGATGGGTCCGAGCAGTTTCACAAAGAACCAGTACAGCATCGCGTCTCCTTGGCGTCCAGTATCGCTACAGTTGAGGGTATGACCGACCACAAGGATAGCAACGCGCCCCGAGACGATTCAACCCAGCGTTCCGGGGATTCGGACGACCGTGCCTGGCAGGATTTCGTCGCCGCACACAGCGATGACCTCGATGCGGTGGAGCGATCGCGTACGGGCAGGAAGTTCGAGCGCGAGGCGAAGCGCCGGGAGAAGGAGGCGCTGCTGAGCGTGGACGACCTGACGCCGGACGCCTTCGCGGGCGGTTCCGCGCGCACGGCCGGTCCGAGGGATTTCACCGGCCGCAGCTGGCTGGACACGGACGACGTGATGGATCAGGGTTCCGATTTCGTGCCGCCGAACCCGCAGATCGGGCATGTGCGCACGTCAAAGCTGGTGCTGTGGGCCATGGTGGTGATCGGCGTGGCGGGATTGGTGGGCTGCGTGCTGGTCCCCTCGCTGTCCACGCTGCTGGGGGCGCTGGGAGGCGCGCTCACCATGCTGGGGGCGGCCGGACTGCTCATGCTGCACAAGGGGCATACGCAAACGCGCGCCGACGAATTCGACGACGGCGCGCGCGTATAGCGATTGACAGGTTGTCCCGCCCCGGTCACTCGGCCTTGGCGGCCTTCGCGACGGCGATCCAGCGGTCGAGCAGCGCCGCGGCCTTGCCGGAGTCGACCGCGTCGGCGGCCAGCGCGTAGGCGGCCTTGAACCGATCGGCCAGCGAGGCGTCCGGGTCGGGCAACAGATGGGCGTCGGCCACGATGGCGGAGGCGGCGTTGAGCAGCGCGGTGGAGCGGAACGGCACTTCCTTGCCGGCGAGGAAGTCGCGCATAGCCTGCGCGTTGACGGCCGGTTCGCCGCCGCGGAGGTCGTCCACTGTCACCTTGGCGAGCCCCAGCTCCACGGTCGGGTCGAACTCGGTTTCGGTCACCTTACCGTCGCCGCGGAACTCCCAGACGGAGACCGGACCGGTGGGGGCCATCTCGTCCAAGCCTTCATGCGAGGTGTAGACCATGCCGGTCTGGCCGTTGGCGGCGTACACGGACGCCATGATGGGGCTCATGGCGCGCTTGGCGCAGCCGATGGCCACATGCTTCGGGTTGGCCGGGTTGGTCAGCGGGCCGAGCACGTTGAACACGCACGGAATGCCGAGCGCGGCGCGGATGGGGCCGACAAAGCGCATGGCCGGGTGGAAGGTCTTGGCGAACGCGAAGGTGATGCCCACCTCGTCGCCCACCTTGCCGACGGCTTCGGGCGTAAGGTCAAGCGGCAGGCCCAGCTCCTCCAGACAGTCGGCGGCACCGCACTTGGACGAGGCCGCACGGTTGCCGTGCTTGACGATGGTGACGCCGGCAGCGGCGGCCACGACGGAGCCCATGGTGGACAGGTTCACGGTGGCGGCGCCGTCGCCGCCGGTGCCGACGATGTCCGTGCTCTCCTTGGCCACCTTGAGCGGCACGGCGTGCGCAACCATGGCCTTGGCGGCGCCACGCACCTCCTCGGCGGTGAGCCCCAGCTGCTGCTGGGTGGCCAGCACCGCGCCCACAGCGGCCGGATTGGCGTTGCCCTGCATGAGGTCGTCCACGAACCACTCGGATTCCTCGGCGGTGAGATGATCGCCGTCGACCAGCTTCGTCAGAATCGATTTCCACGTGAACTCGGCCATAATGCCTCCTCTTGCGCGTGCAACGGCACGCTGTGAACATAACGCGGCCCATTGTAGTGTGCCCGCGTTACGCACATTTCCCGGTTCCATATGCCGGGCAGGAATACGTGAAGCGCCGGGCCATGCCTCCACATGGCCCGGCGCTTCACGTCTGGATGCCGGAACGGTTCAGACGGCCGGTTCCGGCCGGGGTGCATTCACTGCTCGTTCTGGCCGTGGCACATCTTGTACTTGCGGCCGGAACCGCAGGGGCACTGCGCGTTCTTCGGCGTGCCGGGGAAGGTGCGGCCGTCCGCCCACGGCGTCCTGAGCTCCTCGCTCTTGGGACGCTTGGACGCGGGTACCTTGCCATCCGCGTGGCTCATCGGCGCAGGGCCGACGATCGCTTCCGGCTCGGACTTCTCGGACGCTTCGGACTCAAGTTCCTCGGCGGCCTCGGATTCGGCCTCCTCCTCGGCGGCGTCGGCCTCGTCCCTGTTCTCGTCCTCGGTTTCCGGCTCGGCCGGGGCGCTCAGGCTTTCGGCTTCGGCAGCGTCCTCGGCCGGCTTGGCCTCCTCGATGCCCACGGTCGCCTCGGCGGCGTCCACCGCGGCGTCCTCATCCTTGTTGGAGTCGATGTCCTCGGTGCGGGCGATCTGCTCGATGTCCACGTGGAACAGCAGCTGGATGCTCTCCTCCTTGATCGCCTCGATCATGGAGTTGTACATCTGGTAGCCCTCGCGCTGGTATTCGACCAGCGGGTCGCGCTGGCCCATGCCGCGCAGGCCGATGCCGTCCTTGAGGTAGTCCATCTCGTACAGGTGCTCGCGCCACTTGCGGTCGAGCACGGCGAGCACCACGCGGCGCTCGAGCTGACGGGTGCCTTCCTCGCCGAGCTTGGACTCGCGGGCGGCGTACTGTTCCTTGGCGTCCTTGACGATGAGCTCGACGACGGCCTCCTGGGCCTTCTCGCCCTTCTTGCCCTCGGCGGCGGCCTTGGCGTCGTCCACGCTCACCTTCACGGGGAACACGGTGCCGAGCGCCTTGAACAGGCCATCCCAATCCCAGTCGGCAGGCTTGTCGGAGCCATTGTTCGCGCCGCGCACGTAGGAGGCGACGGTGTCCGTGATGAAGCGCTCGATGTCCTCGTGGATGTCCTCGCCCTGCAGCACGGCCTGACGCTCCTGATAGATGACGGTACGCTGCTTGTTCATCACGTCGTCGTACTTGAGCACGTTCTTGCGGATCTCGAAGTTGCGGGATTCCACGGCCTTCTGCGCGTTGCGCACGCCCTTGGAAACGCTCTTCGACTCGATCGGCTCGCCCTCCGGCATGCCCTTGGCCATCACGCGGGCCACGAGCTGCGTGTTGAACAGACGCATGAGGTCATCCTCGAGGGACAGGTAGAAGCGAGATTCTCCCGGATCGCCCTGACGGCCGGAACGACCGCGCAGCTGGTTGTCGATACGGCGGGATTCATGGCGTTCGGTGCCGAGCACGTACAGGCCACCGAGCTTCTTGACCTCCTCGTGCTCGTCCTTGACCTGCGCCTTGACGGCGGCGAGGGTCTCGGGCCACAGGCGCTCGTAGTCCTCCGGGGTGTCCTCCGGGGAATAGCCCTGCGCCTTGAGCTTGGCGTCGGCGAGAAACTCGACGTTGCCGCCGAGCATGATGTCGGTACCGCGGCCGGCCATGTTGGTGGCCACGGTGACGGCTCCCTTGCGGCCGGCGACCGCGACGACTGCGGCCTCCTTGGCGTGCTGCTTGGCGTTGAGCACCTGATGCGGAATGCCGGCCACGTCGAGCAGCGAGGAGACGACCTCGGAGGATTCCACGGACGCGGTACCCAGCAGCACCGGCTGGCCGGTGGCGTGGCGCTTGGCCACGTCGCGCACGATCGCGGTCAGCTTCTCCTTCTTGGTGCGATAGATGAGGTCGTCCTGATCCTTGCGGATCATCGGACGGTTGGTCGGAATGGGCAGCACGCCGAGCTTGTAGGTACCCATGAACTCGGCTGCCTCGGTCTCGGCCGTACCGGTCATGCCGGCGAGCTTGTCGTACATGCGGAAGTAGTTCTGCAGGGTGATGGTGGCGAAGGTCTGATTCTCGGCCTTGACCTCCACGCCTTCCTTGGCCTCGATGGCCTGATGCAGGCCCTCGTTGTAGCGGCGGCCCGGCAGGATGCGGCCGGTGTGCTCGTCGACGATGAGCACCTCGCCGTTGGTGACCACGTAGTCGCGGTCGCGCAGGAACAGTTCCTTGGCCTTGATGGCGTTGTTGAGGTAGCCGATCAGGGCGGTGTTGCTCGGCTCGTACAGGTTGTCGATGCCGAGGTAGTCCTCCACCTTGCTGATGCCCGGGTCGAGGATGCCGACGACCTTCTTCTTCTCGTCCACCTCGTAGTCCTCGTCGCGGGTGAGCTTGAGGACCAGACGCGCGAACTGGCGGTACCAGCGGCTCACGTCGCCCTCGGCGGGCCCGGAGATGATGAGCGGGGTACGGGCCTCGTCGATGAGGATGGAATCGACCTCGTCCACGATGGCGAAGTGGTGGCCGCGCTGGACCAGATCCGACTTCTCCCACGCCATGTTGTCGCGCAGGTAGTCGAAGCCGAACTCGTTGTTGGTGCCGTAGGTGATGTCCGCGTTGTACTGCTTGCGGCGCTCCGGGGGCTTCTGATCGGTGATGATGCAACCGACCGACATGCCGAGGAAGCGGTAGATGCGGCCCATGAGCTCGCTCTGGTAGCTGGCGAGGTAGTCGTTGACGGTGACGACGTGCACGCCCTTGCCTTCGAGCGCGTTGAGGTAGCTCGGCAGCGTGGCGACAAGGGTCTTGCCTTCGCCGGTCTTCATTTCCGCGATGTTGCCCCAGTGCAGGGCGGCGCCGCCCATGAGCTGCACGTCGAAGTGACGCTGGCCCAGCGTGCGCTTGGAGACCTCGCGCACGGTGGCGAACGCCTCCGGCATCAGGGAATCCAGCGATTCGCCGTTCTCAATGCGCTGCTTGAACTTGCCGGTCTGCGCCTTGAGATCCTCGTCGCTGAGGGCGGAAATCTCCTCTTCCTTGGCGTTCACCGCCTTGGCCACATTCTCGAGCTTCTTGATCTGGTGGCCTTCGCCCATGCGCAGGGCTTTGTCCAGGATGTTTACCACGTTATGCTCCTCATTGCTGTCCGTCAGGCACAAACTTCGACCATACTACGCGAACGCTGGGATTTTCGCTCCTACCGGTCCACGGCATGAAAAATCCCGCGCCGCAGGGTGCGACGCGGGACATGCGGTTCATGTGCCGCCCTGTCGAATCAGGCCTCGGCCTTCTTCACGTTCTCCGGGGTATCGATCTCGAACACGCCGTAGCTCCAGCCGTGACGGTGGTAGACGACGGAGGGACGGCCGGTCTCCTTGTTGACGAACAGGAAGAAGTCATGGCCGATGAGCTCCATCTCGTACAGCGCCTCGTCGATGCTCATGGGCTCGGCGATGTGCAACTTGCGGCGGATGACGATCGGGGTGTCGCCCACCTGCACCTCCACGGATTCGCCCGGTCCCAGATCGGATGCCACCGCGGCGGCCGGGCTGTTGTTCGGCTCCTCCTCCGGCTCCTCGGGCTCCTCTTGGGGCGCGACGACGCCCAGATCCACCGGCACCGGGTTGGTGTAGCCGCGGCGATGGTCCTTGCGACGGTCACGCGTGCGGCGCAGGCGCAGGGTGAGCTTGTCCAGCGCCATGTCCAGCGCGCTGAACTCGTCGGTGCTCGAAGCCTCGGCACGCACCACGGTCCGACCGGCGATCACGGTGATCTCCACGCGCTTGGCGGTGTCGGCCTGACGCGGGTTGCCTTCGTGCGTCAGCACGATCTGCGCGCGGGAAGCGTCCGGGGCGATGGTGGTCACACGATTCATCTTGCTTTCGACGACGTCACGGAACCTCTGCTTGACCTGAGTGTGCCGGCCGGTAACGACGATTTCCATGGTGACCTCCTATAGCTCAAGCGGTTGCCCGCTCTGTGTGCCGGATCGGCGTCCTCGCCGTCCGGGTAATTGTTCATTGTAGCCGAACGCCGGGTTACATACGGGAAAACTCGCCCGAGTTTTGCTGGGAAAATACCGCGATTCCACTTGGCCGTCGGCTCTGGTATGCTGGACCATTTGAGACCCCTTGATGGCCGCGGCCCCGCCCTCGTGGCGGGACTGAGGAACTTCCGGGCTCCGCAGAGCACGATGGCGGATAACGTCCGCCCAGGGCGACCTGAGAGATAGCGCAGCAGAGAACAGACCGCCTTCCGGCTTCGGCCGGACGGTAAGGGTGAAACGGCGGTGTAAGAGACCACCGGGCCTCCGGCAACGGCAGGCCGCATGGCAAGCCTCATCGGGAGCAAGGCCAAGCAGAGGACTATTGGGTTGCTCGCCCGCGTCCTCGGGTAGGCTGCTAGAGCCTGGCGGCAACGTCAGGTCGAGATGGATGGCCATCCGCGCGCTTCGGCGCGTGACAGAACCCGGGGTATAAGGGGTCTCACATCCTTATCTTTCCGCGTGGTGCCGCATGGTGCCGCATGGTGCCGCGCTGCGCCAACGTACTTGCGCAATGCACTGCACGTCATATCGCATGATCGGTCCAACCCATGCCCTCTATGGCGCGGATTGGACCGATCAGCCGAACAACGCACGGGCGACGGCACGCAGCTCTTCGGGACTGTGCCCCCTGCGCCCGCCGGCCGACCAGAAGCGGCGGTAGCGCACCTCGCGGTCCAGACCGGCGGTCTTGGCGGCAACCTGACGGCCAAGCTCCCAAGCGCATTCCTCGAACACGCCACGCTCGCCCGCTTCGCTCACCGTACGTGCGGCCAGCGCCGGATCCACACCCTTGCGCCGCAATTCCTGCAAGGCGCCCCTCGCTCCCATGTTGCGGGCGATGCAGGTGCGCAGCACCGATTGCGCATAGGCCTCGTCATCCAGCAGGCTGACCTCGATGAGTCGGGCGATCACCCGGTCCACCACGGCCGGCTCGTACCCCTTGCCACGCAGCCGTTCCGCCAACGCCCCGGAGGCACGCGGGGCCGCGTCGAGCAGGGTCAGCGCCGCCTCGCGGCAGGCATCCTCATCGCCCGGGTCGTCCGGCAGCCGTGTTCCCTGGAATGACAGACGTCCACCATGTTCGTCGTGCTCGTCGCCCGTATATCCGGCATCAGAAACTCCGCCATCCGCCGGAGCTTCGTCGGCCGGACCGTCACCGCCTCCCCTCCGGCTGGCGGCGTACCATCGTTCCGACCCGCGTGCACGCGACCGGCGGGGGAATCCGGTACGTCGACCCGAACGGCTGCGACGGGCGAAAAGACCGTCGTCCGACCCGTCATGCACGCTTCCGAACGAGCCGGCATGACTCACAGAACCCATAGGGCTCGCGCCACCGGCGTCCGACGCATCCGGCCCGGCCTCCTTGCGGGGCTGCCGGACCGGATGCGCGGCAAGGAACTGCTCCACGCTGATCATGCGTCGACGGTCCCTGCACTACTTGGTTGCGGCAGCGGCACCGGCCTTCGCGTCCGCCGAAGCGCCGGCATCCGTGCCAGTGGACGTTGCGGCCTCGGCCGAGGCACCAGCATCCTTCGCCTCGCCCGTGCCGTCGCCAGACGTCCCGTCAGCCTCGCCCGCTTCGGCATCCGGGTCGGGCAGCAGACCGAACTTGATCTTGATCTTGTTCTCCAGCTCCTCGCGCAGTTCGGGGTTGTCCTTGAGGAACTGACGGGCCTTCTCGCGGCCCTGACCGAGCTGACCGTCCTCGTAGAGCAACCACGAGCCGGACTTCTTGATGATGCCCACCTGCTGGCCCAGATCGAGCACCGAGCCTTCCTCGGAGATGCCCTGACCGTAGAGCATGTCGAATTCGGCGACCTTGAAGGGCGGGGCCATCTTGTTCTTCACCACCTTGACCTTGGTGCGGTTGCCGATGGCCTCCTCGCCGTTCTTGATGGTTTGGATACGGCGGATGTCCAGTCGGACCGAAGCGTAGAACTTGAGTGCCTTGCCGCCGGTGGTGGTCTCCGGGCTGCCGAAGAACACGCCGATCTTCTCGCGCAGCTGGTTGATGAAGATGGCCGTCGTGCCGGCCTGTGCCAGCGCACCGGTCATCTTGCGCAGCGCCTGGCTCATGAGCCTGGCCTGCAGGCCGACGTGGCTGTCACCCATGTCGCCGTCGATCTCCGCCTTGGGCACCAGGGCCGCGACCGAGTCGATGACGATCACGTCCAGCGCGCCGGAGCGGATGAGCATGTCCGCGATTTCCAGCGCCTGTTCGCCATTGTCCGGCTGGGAGACGATGAGCGAATCCGTGTCCACACCCAGCTTGCGCGCGTACTCCGGATCAAGCGCATGCTCGGCGTCGATGAACGCCGCCACGCCGCCACCGCGCTGTGCATTGGCGACCACCTGCAGCGCGAGCGTGGTCTTGCCGGAGGATTCCGGACCGTACACCTCCACGATGCGGCCCTTGGGCAGTCCCCCGATGCCCAGCGCCATGTCCAGCGCGAGCGAACCAGTCGAGATGACCTCGACGTTCTGCAACGGCTTGTCCCCCAGGCGCATGGCCGACCCCTTGCCGAAGCTCTTCTCCACTTGGGCCAAGGCGGTGTCCAGCGCGGCCTTGCGCTTGTCCGCCGCAGCCTGTTCCTTCTTGTCTGTCTGCTGTGCCATCCGGCTCTCCTTGCGTTCGTTGTCCAGCAACCGCTTTCCCACGGTACGATCGCCCGGTGTCCGCATTCAAGCCGGACGGGGCACTGTGGTCGAATGTGCCCCTCCGAAGCGGGTTTCGGGCGTGTCGCACCGCGGACATATCCACATGTGGACGACTGGTACCCGACTATAGCGCAAGGTACGAACAGATGTTCGAATAGACACGCCGATAGCCATGGACGACCGGTACGCCCGCAGCCCCCATGCGCAGCGCTGATCAGCCGCGGAATCCGTGAGGCTTAGGCGGTGCCGTATGGTCATGGTCATGCCCCCAACGCCGGGAGTCGGGCACGTCCATCTGGTCACACAGCACGTTCCAGACGGTGCGCGGCTCCTCCCCCGCGGCCAGCGCCTCCACCACGGTCATCGACCCCAGAGCGGTCAGCTGCTGGTCATGGGCGATGGACCGGCCGTAGGACCGGCCGAACACTTCCTCGAGCAGCTGCCAGAATTCACGTTCATGCACGTGCGCCAGTGTACGTGCACTACCCGAAACCGCAAATTTGCCATGTTGCGCATCCTACAGACCTCAAACGGCCCGCAGGATGCGCAACATCGCAAATCTGCGAGATCGGTCAGCCTTCGAAGGACTCGAGGTAGTCCGCCACCATGCGCAGCATCTGCGAGACGCTCACGCCGAGCGATTCGGCGATGGAGCTCAGCAGTTCGGAGCTGGCCTCCTTCTGGCCGCGCTCCACCTCGGACAGGTAACCGAGCGACACGCCGGCCTTGGCGGACACTTCGCGCAGGGTCTTGCGATCCTTGGTGCGCAGGTCACGCAGCACGTGGCCAATCGCCCCGCGAAGGGACACGGACTGCTCGCGGCGGCGATCCTCACCGTCACGGCGCATCGGCTCGGAGGCGGAGGACGGGGAATGCACGCCGCCTTCCTCCAGACCCCACATGCGGTTCTTCGCCGCGTCGCGCTCGTCCTTGGCCTTCTTGGCCGCACGGGCGCGCAGCACCTGCTGCTGGGCGAACAGTACCGCGCGTTGTTGCGCCGGGGTCAGGTCACGCATACGGGTTCCCGTCTCGCGTGCCACGGGCTTGACGCACGTGCAGGTGGTCGCATCGGATGAAGGACTCATCGCCATGGTTTCGGTCGCCGTCATCGCATACCCCTTTCATCGGTTTCACTAATCCGGTCAACACTGCCCGCAGCATGATTATTCCCAAGGAGAACGCCAACGTGACGCAGTTCACATCCGCAGGACGCGCCCGTCGCACCCGTCACCGAGCGCGCGGAGCCACGGGAGGCACGGCGGACAGGGACGTGGTCAGATGGCGCAGCACATGCAGAACAGTACTCAGGCGGACCGCCTCGCGCGATCCGTTGAGATGCAGTTCGTAGGTCTCGACGCCGAGCGCGCCGGTGGCGTCCGGAATCGCCAGACCGACGTACACCAGACCGGCTGGCTTGTCCCCGTCCGGCCCTGGCCCGGCCACCCCTGTGGTGGACAGTCCGATGACGTGCCCCTCACGGCCGGGACGCGTATACAGTCCGGCCGTACCTGCCGCCATCTGCGCGGCCACGTCGGCCTGCACGGCACCGCCCTCGGCGAGCAGCCCGGCGTCCACGCCGAGGATCGCGGCCTTGGCGGCGATGTCGTAGGTGACCGCGGAGCCGAGGAACACCCTGGAGGCACCGGGAATGCGCACGAATGCGTCGGCGAGGAGCCCGCCGGTGAGCGATTCGGAGGCCGCGATATACAACCCTCTGCGTTCGCACATGTTGAGTGCCATGGTCGCGAGTTCGTCGCGGCGGGGCTGGGCGCTGTCGCCGGCCATCAGTCACGCCCCTTGTCCCGGGCCGCGCCGGCGGCCTGCACGGTCTTGACCACGTATTCGAGCCCGGAATACCAGCACAGCACGAGGGCCACCACGAGCAGCAGCATGCCGATCGCATAGAATCCGCGCACCGCCCCATCCGAAAGCCAGCCGAGCGACCACGCCGGGGCGAGCAGCATGGTCAGGGCGATGCACTGGAAGAGCGTCTTGAGCTTGCCGGGCCATGCGGCGGCGATCACCTTGCCGCCCGTGTCGATCACGAGGAAGCGCATGACGGTGATGCCGATCTCGCGCACCAGGAACAGCACGGTGATCCACCACGCCACCTCGCCGAATGCGGAGAGCACGATGAGCGTGACCAGCACGAGCAGCTTGTCCGCGATGGGATCCATGAGCTTGCCGAGTTCGGTGACCGCATTGGTGCGGCGGGCGAGCCAGCCGTCAAGCTTGTCGGTCGAGGCGGCCACGAGGAACACCGCTGCGCAGGCCCAGCGCAGCGTCACGTTGACGCCCGTGCCGGACAGCGCATCGCCTACGGGCAGGCCGAACCGTCCGGGATTCGCCAGCTCGGCGGTGGGCTGGGCCCCGGCGAGAACGAGCAGCACCACAAACACCGCCACCAGCAGGATGCGCGCGTAGGTGACCAGATTCGGCGCACTGTTCCAGCCCTCCAGCAGCGAGCGCCTTTCGTTGCGTTCCGCCACGGCGTCTCCTTTCCGTTTCAGTTCATGTCCCGCGGTATCGCGGGGACGATGGCAGGTCCCGGCAAGTTCAGGAAGCCGGAACCACGCCTCCCACGGTATCGCGGGGACGCTACGTTTCAGTCAACACCTGCGCCGGAAACGTCGTACCCGGCATCCGCTTGCGCACCCGGCTGAACGCCTGCGGACGCGGGAGCCCGGACGGACGACTGCAACGAGCTCGTCTCGCCGCGGATGAACGCCAGCACGGCCGGCAGGTCCTGCGGCTGGACGAGCACCTCGCGCGCCTTGGAGCCTTCCGAAGGGCCCACCACGCCGCGCGATTCGAGCAGGTCCATGAGTCGGCCCGCCTTGGCGAAGCCGACGCGCAGCTTGCGCTGGAGCATGGAGGTGGACCCGAACTGCGAGGTGACCACGAGTTCGGCGGCCTGCAGCAGGAGCTCCATGTCGTCGCCGATCTCCTCGTCCGGCTCCACGGCGGCCTTCTCCGCATCCTTGGCCATCTGTTCGATGTCCTCGCGATAGTGGGGCTTGCGCTGCGTGCGCACGAACTCCACGGCCTTGCGGATCTCCGATTCGGACACCCACGAGCCCTGCACACGCACCGGCTTGGCCTCGCCCATGGGCAGGAACAGCGCGTCGCCCTGACCGATCAGCGTCTCCGCGCCCACTGTGTCGAGGATCACGCGCGAATCGGTGGCCGAGGAGGTGGCGAACGCCAGACGGGACGGGATGTTCGCCTTGATGAGACCGGTGACCACGTCCACGCTCGGGCGCTGCGTGGCGAGCACCAGATGCACCCCGGCCGCACGAGCCAGCTGGGTGATGCGCTGGATGGAGCTTTCCACGTCGTTCTTGGCGACCATCATGAGGTCGGCCATCTCGTCCACCACCACGAGGATGTACGGGTAGGGCGCCACCTTGCGGTTCGAGCCAGCGGGCGCGTGGACCTTGCCGGCGCGCACGGCCTCGTTGAAGTCCTTGACGTGGCGGAAGCCGAAGAACTCAAGGTCCGAGTAGCGTGCGTCCATCTCCTTGACCACCCATTCGAGGGCCTGCGCGGCCTTCTTCGGGTCGGTGATGATGGGCGTGAGCAGATGCGGGATACCCGCGTAGGCGGACAGCTCCACGCGCTTGGGGTCGACCATGATGAGCCGCACCTGCTCCGGCGTGGCGCGCATGATGATCGACGTGAGCATGGAGTTGATGAAGCTGGACTTGCCCGAGCCGGTGGCGCCGGCGACGAGCAGGTGCGGCATCTTGGTCAGGTCCGCGGTGACGAACTTGCCCTCCACGTCCTTGCCCACGCCGGTGAGCATGGGGTTGGGGTCGTTGCGGGCCTTGTCGGAGCGCAGCACGTCGCCCAGATGGACGATCTCGCGGTCCACGTTGGGGATTTCGATGCCGATGGCGGACTTGCCGGGGATGGGTGAGAGGATGCGCACGTCCGAGCTGGCGACCGCGTAGGCGATGTTCTTCTGGAGGTTGGTGACCTTCTCGACCTTGACGCCGGGACCGAGCTCCACCTCGTACTGGGTGACCGAAGGCCCGCGCAGGAAGCCGACGACCTTGGCGTCCACGTTGAACTGCTGGAACGTGGATGTCAGGGCGGCGATCACGCGGTCGTTGGCAGGCGTGCGCGCCTGATGCGGCTGGCCCTGCACGAGGATGTTCAGGTCCGGCAGGCGGTAGACCGACGGGTCGGAGTCCAGATCGCTTCGACCGTCCTGAATATCCGGACCGTCCGAGCCGTTCTGGCCGTCGGCTGCGTCCATGGAGGTCTGGTCCGCGGAGGATGCGGGCATGGCGGCCGTTTCGCCGGCCGGGCCGATGTCCCACGGATCGACAGCGGACGGCACCGGTGCCATCGCTGCGGTTGGGGCCTCACCCGTCCCGTCCGCGGCGGGGGTCTGATGCGGTTCGCCGGAGCGGACCGAGCGTGCGGACGGCTGCAGGAACTCGGGCAGCGCAGCGGTCCTGCCGTCCGACTGTGCGGACCGCGGCATGGACTGGGACACGGCTTGGGACATGGATTCGGCAGCAGACAGGCCTGCGGAGGAAGCCGTGCGCGGCACGAGCGGGGTCTCCGCACTCTGGCCGTGATGGACGGCGGCATGCTCGAACGCCTCGTCGCCGGCGTACCGGTCGAGCGAACGATCGTCGCCATCCTTGGGGCGTCGCCTGAACAGGCGGGAGAACCATGACGGCTTGGCAACCGAATCGTCGGGCTCGTCCGTGCCGTCGTGCGCGGGCACCCCATCCGCAAGGGCAAGCGTGGTGTCCCCCAGACGCACCTCGTTGGGGAACTGCTCGGTTCCGTCGTCCGCACCCCGGCTGGCGGAGGAGGAGCGGACGCGGCCCAGTCGCTCGGCGATGTCGTGCGCCTTGTCGGGCAGATCGGTGACGTGCGAGCGGGTGATGAGCAGCAGGGAGAACAGCGCCACGACCACGAATACCACGATCGCGAACGCCTTGGAAAGCCCCCACGCCAGCGGCGAGCCGAGCACGAAGCCGAGCAGGCCGCCCGCGTTCTGCAGCGCGCGGATGTCGAAGCCGCGCACGTCGGAGGCGCCGGCCGCGTCGATGATCGAGCAGACGGACCACAGCAGCAGCACCCAGCCGCTCACCACGCGCGGATTGTCCGAGCCCTTGCCGGAATTGCGCATCAGGCGCACGGCCACGATCATGAGCAGGACCGGCAGCACCACGCTCATCACGCCGAACACCCCGGAGGCCACGGCGTGCAGGGCCAGTCCGAGCGCACCCTGGACGCGGAACCATTCGCTCGCCACGAAGAAGATCGCCAGCACGATGAGCACGAAGCACAGGCCGTCGCGGCGGTAGACCGGATCGTACTCCCCCACGCCGGTGAGCGAGCGGACCATAGCGCCAAGCTGCCTGGGAACGAACAGCAGAGCGCGTTTGCCCAGCGACTCCTGCATGCCGTCCTGTGCGGAGGGTCGCGGCGAGGAGGCCCCGCCCCTGCTGCCGGCCGCGGACCCGTTCCCCTTCTTCGATGATGATGCTTCTCGTGCCATAACGTCCCCTAGCGTACCCGACCGGCTCGGCATGGCGCCGGCTCGCGGCGGATTCGCCACAAAATCCGACGTGCGCAAGGCGGCGGGACGCACAGCGGACCTGCGTCAGTCCTGAACGTCTCCCAGATGATGCTGGACGTACTCGTCGGCCTTGGCGTCGATGGCGTCGTAGTTGCCGGCGTCCGCGTGGTCGATGATGGCGAGCGCGTTGTCCAGCAGCGCGGGATTCAGGGCCTGCAACCAGTGGATGCGCGGGTCGCGGCCGAACCAGCCCATCTGCTTGCGGGCCAGACGGCAGGTCTTCTGCGCCACGTCGGCGAACGCCTCGTCCTCGTCCGTCAGGCCGCCGAGCACGTCGATCATCTGCTGGTAGCCGAGCGCGCGCCCGGCCGTGAATCCGAGCCGCGGACGCAGCCGGCGCACCTCGTCGAGGAATCCCTGCTCGCGCATGAGCCGGGTGCGTAGCGCGATGCGGCGATCCAGCTCGCGCCGGTCCATGTCGAGGCCTATCTGCACGCACGGGATCACGTACCGGTAGCGCGGCAGGCTCGCCGAATACGGCCGGCCGGTGATGGCGATGACCTCCAGCGCACGCACGGTACGGCGCACGTTGTGCGGGTCCATGCGGGAAGCGGCCTCGGGATCCTTGGCCTTCAGCTCGTCGAACAGCAGGCCAGATCCCTCCGTCTCGGCGCGGCGCTCCAGACCGGCGCGCACCTGCGGGTCCGTGCCGGGGAAGGAGATGTCGTCGATGGCGGCACGCGCGTACAGGCCGGAGCCGCCCACCAGAATGGGCCTGACGCCGCGCGACTGCAGGTCGCGGATGCATGCGCGCGCCAGTGTCTGGAAGCGCGCCACGCTCATGGCATCGTCCGGCTCGATAATGTCGATGAGGTGGTGCGGCACGGCGGCCCGCTCCTCCGGACTTGGCTTCGCGGTGCCGATGTCCATGCCGCGGTACATCTGGTAGGCGTCCGCATTGACGATCTCGGCCCGCTCGCCCCGCTCGGCGAGCGCCCGCGCGACGGCAATGCCGAGGCCGGTCTTGCCGGATGCGGTGGGTCCGACGATCGAGACGACGCGGGGCGCGGCGCAGGACGGCTCAGCGGCGGACGGCATAGGTCTGCCCCGCCTTCGGATCGGGATCGGCGATGAGGTTGTGGCGCGCCGCATGGGTGACCGTGGCGATGACGAAATCGCCCACCTGCGGCTCCGGGAAGCCCTCCGGCACGCCGATGTGCACCAGCACGCCGGTGCGTTCACGCCCGGTGACGCGCTTGGTGGCGGCGTCCTTCTTGCCGTGCGTGCCGGTGATCATCACCTCCACGTCGCGCCCCTCGAATTTCTTCATCCCCTCCTCGGTGATGCGCTCCTGCAGGGCGAGCAGACGGTCGAAGCGGGCCTGCACCACGTCCTTGGGCACCTGCGGCATGGAGGCGGCGGGCGTGCCGGGGCGCGGCGAGTACTCGAACGTGAACGCGGAGGAGAACCGAGCCTCCTCGACCACGCGCATGGTGTCCTCGAAGTCCTCCTCCGTCTCCCCGGGGAAGCCGACGATGATGTCGGTGGAGATCTGCGCGTCCGGCATGGCCTCGCGCACCTTGCCCAGGATGGCCATGAACTTGGCCGTGCGGTAGCTGCGGTGCATGGCCCTGAGGATCCTGTCCGAGCCCGACTGCAGCGGCATGTGCAGCTGGTGCATCACGTTGGGCGTCTCGGCCATGGCGGCGATCACGTCGTCGGTGAACGCGGCCGGGTGCGGGGACGTGAATCGCACGCGTTCCAGGCCGTCGATCTCGCCGCACGCGCGCAGCAGCTTCGAGAACGCATACCGGTCGCCCATGGCGTAGCCGAACGAGTTCACGTTCTGGCCCAGCAGCGTGACCTCCTTGGCGCCGTTGTCCACGCACCGGCGCACCTCGTCGAGGATGTCCCCGGGGCGGCGGTCCCGCTCGCGGCCGCGCGTGGTGGGCACGATGCAGAACGTGCACGTGTTGTTGCATCCCACGGAGATGGACACCCACGCGCTCACCCTGGAGGCGCGGGCGGCGGGCAGCTGGCTCGGAAAAACGGTGAGCCGGTCGCTCACCTCGGTCTGGGGCAGACCGGTCGCGCGGTTCTGTTCGAGCAGCGCCGGCAGGCTGCCGATGTTCTTCGTGCCGAACACGGCGGCCGTCCACGGGGCGCGGGCGGCGATGCGCTCGCGGTCCAGCTGGGCCATGCAGCCGCCCACGGCGATCTGCAGGTTGGGCCGCTGGCGCTTGCGCTCCGCCCACAGGCCCAGCGTGCCGTACATGCGTTCGGCGGCGTTCTCGCGCACCGCGCACGTGTTGAGCACGATGAGGTCCACGTCGCAGTCGGCGGCCTGCTCCTGCGTGGCGGCCACGTAGCCGGCCTGTTCGAGTACGCCGGCGATGCGCTCGGAATCGTGCACGTTCATCTGGCATCCCAGGGTGTGCACGGTGAACACGCCCTTGCCGCGGCCGGCCCGTGCGCTTTCGCCGGCGTCGGAGGTCTTCGAGGCGCGCTCCGCCTCGGTCATCATCGCTTCGTCCATAACGGCCCATCCTATCCGCGGGGGTTGAACAGCAGCGCGACCACACCGGCGGGAGGTGTCGATTGTTCCCAGTGAACGCTCAGGAAACCGGTTTGATCCCCGGTACAATGGTGGCGTGATTCTAGACCGACACAGCCGTATCAACACCTCCGAAATCCAGGCCCGTCTGAAGAGCATCAACCTTGGCGATGCGCGCTTCGACCCCGCGGAAGTCGGCAGGTTCATCGACATGATGCAGATCTACGAAGGCGCCATGTACGAGATCAGCACCAAGCTGGAAATCCTCGACGACGAATTCCAGGTGCGCTTCAGCCATGATCCGGTCCACCACATGGAGCGCCGGCTCAAATCCGTCAACTCGATCATCGGCAAGCTCGAGCGCAAGGGGCTGCCCGTCTCCGTCGCCTCCGTGCGCGACCACCTGTTCGACGTGGCCGGCATCCGCGTAATCTGCAACTACCGGGACGACGTCTACTCCGTATCCAACTACCTGTCCGCCCAGTCCGACATCCAGGTGCTGCGCGTCAAGGACTACATCAAGAACCCCAAGGTGAACGGGTACCGGTCCCTGCACGTCATCTACGCCGTGCCCGTGTTCCTGTCCTCCGGACCGCACTACACGCCCGTGGAGGTGCAGTTCCGCACCATCGCCATGGACTACTGGGCCAGTCTGGAGCACGCCCTGCGCTACAAGACCGACCTGCCGGACGCCAAGCTCAACGAGCATTCGCAGACGCTGCTCGACTGTGCGCGCAGCCTGCAGAACATCGAGGTGCAGATGCAGAACATCCACCGCGACATCAACGGCGCGCCCCGCATGGAAGGGCAATCGCCGGCGGCCGGGCACTGATTCGCCGGACCGCCGGCGGAAACGCCGGAAGCCGAAGCGCTAGAAGTCGAAGTTGTCCGGGTCGGAGCCCTGACGGCGGTTGATGCCGAGGTTGGACAGGGCGTGCATGTCCTGATCGGAGAGCTCGAAGTCGAAGACGTCGAAGTTCTGACGGATGCGCTCCTCGTGGATGGACTTGGGGATCACCACCACCCCGCGCTGCAGGTGCCAGCGGATGATCGCCTGTGCCGGGGACTTGCCGTACTTCGCGGCCACTGCGGCCACGGTCGGGTTGCCGAGCAGGCTGCCGCCGGTGCCGCCGAGCGGGCTCCACGCCTCCACGGCAATGCCCTGCGCGTGGTCCCAGTCGATGAGTTCCTGGTTCGGGAACTGCGGGCTGGACTCGATCTGGTCGGCCGCCGGGGTCAGGTCGGAGAAGGAACGCAGCTCCTCGATGTGGTGGCGGTGGAAGTTGCTCACGCCGACCGCGCGGATGCGGCGCTCGTTGTACAGCTCCTCCAGCTGCTCCCACGCCTTCTGCCAGCCGTCCGCCGGCCAGTGGATGAGGTAGAGGTCCACGTAGTCGGTGCCGAGGCGGTCGAGGCTTTCGAAGAACGCGTCGCGGGCACGGCCGTCGCGCACGTCCTGGTTCCACAGCTTGGTGGTCAGGAAGATGTCGCGGCGCTTCACGCCGGACTCGCGGATGCCCTGTCCCACGGACTCCTCGTTGTTATAGGCGCGGGCGGTGTCGATGTGCCGGTAGCCGGCCTCGAGCGCCCAGCGCACCGCGTCGACGGTCTCCTCTCCCGCCTTGGTACGGAACACGCCCAGACCGAGCTGCGGGATCGTGATGCCGTTGTTCAACGTGACGACGGGCTGGTTGACGGTGGGCTCATCGGCCATGACTGCCTCCTTGTGACTGATCCGCGTGCGGCGGATGCGGGTGCCTCCATGATATCCGGGGCGGGGCCGAACCGGCAGGCCATTGCACGCGGTTGCCGGGCTTGCGCTCAGGGCATATTCATCATTTCGTAAGGTTGCACCCGTAGGATGGCAGGTACTTGGACAACGAGAAGGAGCCAACATGTCGTTCGGTCGCATTCCCGACAGCAATCAGGGCCAGACCCCGTACGGCCAGCCGTACGCCGGGCCGCAGCCCCAGCAGACGCAATACCAGCAGGCGCCGTACCAGCAGCCGTACAACCCCAACTACGCCGCGCAGCCCGGCGCAGGCACCGCTACCATGGACGCGGGGGTGGCCTATTCGCATGACACGTTCGAGAAGGCCCGCCGCGTATCCATCACCAAGGCCTACGGCGAGATGACCCTCGGCCTGCTCGTGACGGCCGCGGTGGCCGTGCTCACGCAGGTCACCGGCGCGCTGTACGCGTACCTGTCCGTCACTGGCGGCCTTGGCTGGATCCTTCTGGCCGTGGCTCAGGTGGGACTGGCCATCTTCCTTGGCGCGCGCATCATGAAGCTCTCCCCCGGCGCGGCCCGCGCCATGTTCTACGCATATGCCGCGCTCATGGGCTTCACCCTGAGCTCCATCTTTGCGGTGTACGACCTCGGCAGCATCGGCATCGTCCTGCTCCTGTGCGCCGGATTCTTCTTCGCCCTGACCATGCTGGGCCTGACCACCAAGGTGGACATGCTCAAGGCCGGGCCGATCCTCATGGTGGCGCTCATCGTGCTCATCGTCTCCCAGCTGCTTGTCATGTGGCTGTTCCCGTCCGACGGCGCCATGCAGCTCATCGCCGCGATCGGCGTGGTGCTGTTCGCCGGCATGACCGTGTACGACGCCCAGGCCACGCGCGCCATCTTCCGCCAGTACCAGAACCAGGGCCCGGAGATGGTGCAGCGGGTGTCGATCATCTGCGCGCTGAACCTGTACCTCGACTTCGTGAACATGTTCCTATACCTGCTGCAGCTGTTCGGCAACCGCGACTGACGGTCATAACGGTCCGGACCGCGCGGACCTGCGTTCCAGCGGTCTGAGCCGTCCGTCAATGGCCCGGTTCCCGCACCGTTTCGTGCGGAGCCGGGCCATTGCCATATTTCATGCGAGCATCGTTGCAGGCTTTCCGAGGCACGCTCATGCGCGGATGATTGCCATGCGGACGCGGTGCGATCGGCCGTCACATGCACGGGTTAGCGTGGGACGAATGAGAAGCAAGGAACCGGTCGGCATGCTGTGCCTGCTGCTGACCGCATTGATCTGGGGATTCGCGTTCGTCTCCCAAGTGCAGGGCATGGATTACATGACGCCCCTGTTCTTCAACGCCGTTCGGTTCACGTTGGGCGCGATCTCGCTGTTGCCCATCCTCATCGTCACCGGCAGGCGACGCCGGAGCCCGAGCCCGCCGCAGGGCAAGGCGGGCATTGGATCGCGGCGGGACTGGCGTACGAATCCCGCCGTCGTGGGCGGCATCTGCGGCGTCATCCTGTTCACCGCGAGCACGTTGCAGCAGTACGGCATCCTCTACGGGCGCTCGGCCGGCAGGGCCGGTTTCATCACGGCGCTGTACATCGTGCTCGTGCCGTTGCTGGCCTTCGCCTTCCTGCGCCGCCGCATCACCGTGACGGTCGTGGCGAGCGTGGCCATCGCCGTGACGGGCTTCTACCTTCTGTGCATCACCGACGGCTTCGGTTCGCTCACCCTCGCGGATCTGCTGCTTCTGTTCACCGCGTTCCTGTTCGCCGCGCACATCCTCGTCATCGACGAGCTCGGCTCCGCAGTGGACGCCCTGCAGCTCTCGTTCGCCCAATTCGCCGTCACCGCCGTGCTGAGCTGGATCGGCTCGCTCGTCCAAGGCTCGGTGGACTGGCCGGGCGCCGCCTCGGCGTGGATTCCCATCCTGTACGCCGGCATCGGGTCGGTGGGCATCGCCTACACGCTGCAGGCGGTGGGCCAGCAATGGGTGCCGCCCACCCGCGCCTCGCTCATCATGAGCCTTGAATCGTTCTTCTCGGTGGTCGGCGGCGCGCTGTTTCTGGGTGAGACCATGACCGTGCGCGGATACCTCGGCTGCGCGCTCATCTTCGCCGGCACGATGTTGGCCCAGGCGCCGGCCCGGCTGCCCAAGCCGTTCGGGCGGCGGTCAGCGCAAACCGAGCAAGCAGAGCAATCCGCGCAAACCGAGCAAGCAGAGCAAACCGAGCAGGACGCACAACCTAAGCCGTCCGAGCTGCCGGAACCGTCCGAACCATCCGCATCATCCATGGGCGCAACGGCGCCGAACACAACCCCGGGGAGGCAATCATGAGAGTCGTACTGCAGCGCGTCAGCCAGGCCAGCGTGGACGTGGTGAACGAGGCCAGCGGCGAGGTCGATCCCACGTTCGAACCGCAGCAGATCGGGCTCGGATATCTGCTGCTCGTCGGCGTGGCGGACGCGGACGGCGAGCGTGAGATCGCATGGTTGGCGCACAAGATCGCCAACCTGCGGGTGTTCGAGGACGCGCAGGGCAAGATGAACCGGTCCATTCAGGATGTGGGCGGGGAGATCCTGTCGATCTCCCAGTTCACCCTGTTCGCGGACGTGCGCCGCGGCAACCGGCCGAGCTTCGTGAAGGCCGGCAAACCGGAGCATGCGGACATCACGTGGATCAAGTTCAACGAGGCGCTGCGCTCGTGCGGCATCCCGGTGCGCGAGGGCCGGTTCGGCGCGCATATGCGCGTGGGACTCGTCAACGACGGCCCGGTCACCATCGTCGTGGACACCGACGAACTGCTCTGACGAGCTGCTCTACCCGCCGCCTAGCCACCAGCCGCCGTGGTCATTCTTTCCAGTCTGTGCCCCGCAACTCGCAGATTGGAAGGATTGACCGCGAAATCCACCCTCGGAGAGCCCTTTTTGCGGTCATTCTTTCCAATTTGCGACAAACGGGACGCGGAGGTTATTTGATGATGGGCTTTCGCGGCGAGGTCACGTCGACCTGATGCTTGTCCCCGATGACGGCCGGATCACCCAGAATCTTGTTCACCTCCGCCTTCTTGAGCGTCAGCTGCGAGGCGTCGCCCCAGACGATCGTGTAGTTGCCGCCGTCGAGGACGGTGGTGACCGAGTCCTGCGTCTTCGCGGTGACCGAACCGATGCGCTGACGCATCGACTCGGGCAGGGACGCGAGGATCTGCAGCGCCTGCTGCACGGCGCGGTTCTCCAGCCCGGCGGAGACGCTGTCCACGTCAATCACCGGGATGCCGGCCACGGAGGCACCCACGGCGTTGAGCACACGCGCCTGGCTGTCCACGGCGGTCATGGCGCCGTCCGCCGACTTGAGCACGGCTGCTGGCTTCTGCGCGGCCACGGTGATGGTGAGGCCATGCGGCCATCGCTTGTCCACCTGCGCGGACGTGACGCCGGGCATGGCCTTGAGCCGGTCGGCAATGGTACCCGTGGACACCACGATGAGCGATCGACCTGCCTGTTCGGCCGCGATGGACGACACCTGTTCGGCGCTCACCCACTCGTTGGCGCCCTGCACGCTGATCCGTTCGGGCTGCAGCTTCAGCACCGGGGAGAAGAACAGCAGCCAGACCAGCGCGGCGACGAGCGCGGCCGCCAGCGCGGCGATGCCGACGCGGATGAGCACGGTGAGCGTGCGGGCCTTGCGTTCCTCCCGGGCGCGCGCGGTGAAACCGATGATCTTGGGGCGGCGGAACGGGCCGGAGCCGTCGTCGGAGCGCAGCCGCTCCCCCACCGCCCTGTCCGTCCTGAGACCGCGGGCGTCCACGAAGCCGCCCGGCAGAGAACGCGTGGGGCGGCGGTCCGGCACGGTATCCGAGCCCGCGGAGGCGGCTGCGGATCCGTTGCGGCGTGCGGCCGTGGAGGATGACGCGTAAGCGGGTGACGGGGACAGTCCGGCCGAAGCGGCCGACGCAGCCGGGCGCGACGAACGCGGCGTGCGCTGTGCCTTCGTGACGCGCGGATGGCGGACGAACCTGCGCACACCGGTGTCGGCGGCATCCGAACCGCCATGACCTGCCACGGTTCCGCCGACACCGCCGGACGGTTCAACCCGATCGGGCCGGTTCACGCGACCGGACTGCATGGTCCGTCCGGTCTGCCTGACCTTGCCGTCGCGTCCGGTCCGGCCAAGCTTGCCGGATTGCCCGGCCGTGCGAGCCTTTCCGCTGCCGCCGGCCTGTCCTGCACCGCCGGGTTGCCCCGTACCGTCATTCCGCCCGTTCAGGTCGGTCTGCCCCATGCGGCTTGCGGCGGAACGCGCGATGCGGCCGCTGCCGTTGCCGACCGACCGCCCGGAGCGGACACCACGGTTCCGCGCGGAAGCGGAGGAGTGGCCGGAGGAGGAGGAAGCGTCAGAGGAGGAAGCGCGCGGATCGTTCTCGCCGCCGGATGTGACGACGCGTCCGGTCATTGCCGCTCCGCGTCGGCGGCGGAGGCGTGGACCTGATGCATCTCGCGGTGCGCCTCGAGCACACGCAGCATGACGGTAGCCATCTGGGTCACGTCGCCGGCGCCGACGGTGAACAGCACGTCGCCGCGATGGGCGCGCATGCACAGCATCTTGGCCGCCTGGCACATGTCCGGCACGGCCCGGATCCAATCGACCGGATCGTGTTCGATGCCGGCCGCCGCGTCCACCACGGTCTGCCCGCCGACGCCCGGGAAGTTCTCTGCCTTTTCGCGCGCGGGGAAGATACAGGTGACGATCACGTCGTCCGCCTTGGCGAGCGCCTGGGCGAACTCGCGGGCGAAGAACTGCGTGCGGGAGAACAGGTGCGGCTGGAACAGCACGCGCAGCGTGGACTCCGGGTAGCGGCGGCGGGCCGCGTCGAGCAGGGCGGCGATTTCGGTGGGGTGGTGCGCGTAATCGTCCACCACGGTCACGCCTTCCACGCTGCCGCGGATCTGGAAGCGACGCGCGGCACCCTTGAAATCGGCGGCGGCCCGGGCTGCGACGTCCGGATCCATGCCGAGCAGCGTGGCCGCAAGGATGGCGGCGGTGGCGTTGCGCGCGTTGTGGATGCCGGGGATGGCGAGACTCACCGGCACGTCGCGCGCCGCGGAGCCTTCGCCGGCAAATCCCGCGGGAAGGTGGACGGTGAAGCGCTCGGCGCCGGATTCTGCCGCCTCTCGCTCGTGTTCGATGGCGACGACGGCCTCGAGCGATCCGCGCACCGCGTCGGGCAATTCCCGGCCGCCTTCGCCGGTGGTGTACACGATGGTCCGTGCGGCGACTTCGGCCGGCAGCTGCGCCAGCACGTCGCGCGCACCGGCGTCGTCGCCGCAGACGATCACGTGGTCCTGCGCATGACCGGCGTGCTCCACGAATGCGGCATGGTAGTGCGCGGCGTCGCCGTAGTGGTCCAGATGGTCCGGCTCGGCGTTGGTGATGATGGCGATGGCCGGACGGTACTTCTCGAAGCTGCCGTCGGACTCGTCCGCCTCGGCCACGAGCACGTCGCCACGGCCCGCGTGGCCGCCATCCATGACGCCGCCGTCAGGGCCCTGAATCGACCCGCCGATCGCGTAGCTCGGGTCCGCGAGTGCACCGGTGCCCGCATGCACCAGAATGTGCGCCAGCAGGGCGCTGGTGGTGGTCTTGCCGTGCGCGCCGGCCACGGTCACGCCGCGCTTGGCGGAAAGCAGAAGGGCAAGGATGTCGCTGCGGTGCACGATGCGTGTGCCGGCGGCCGCGGCGGCGACGATCTCCGGATTGTCCGGCTTGATGGCACTGGAGAACACCACAGTCTGCGCGCCGGCCACATTGCCGGCCTGCTGGCCGATGCTCACGCCGATGCCGAGCGCCTTGAGCCGTTGCGTCTTGCCGCTTTCCTCGCGGTCCGACCCCTGAACGGTCACGCCTTCCTCGTGGAGCATCTCGGCGAGCACGCTCATGCCCGCCCCGCCGATGCCGATGAAATGCGTAACGCCCAGATCCGCCACGGTTTCATCGGGGGCAAAGGACGCATGGGTGGGATCAAGCACGATGGTGGATTCGGTCACGGGACAACTCTCCTTGCACGTTTTGTCTTGGCGCTAGCGTGCGGCACCGCACTCCGGGTGCCGCGCAACGGGCCGTAGTTCATTATGGCCGCGCCACGCGACCGAACGCCCACCGGTCACCGAACGAACGGCGAGGCGGCCGGCGGGCGTGCAAACGCGACTACTCGCGCACCAGAGCCAGCACGCGGTCGGCCATGACGGCGGCGGCGTCTCGGATGCCATATCCCCACGCTGCCTTGCCCATGGCGGCGAGACGGTCATGGTCTGCCAGCAGGGCGGGCACATGGTCGAGCACCCAGCGCACGGTGAAATCGGAATCGGTGACCATGATGCCGCCTCCCGCCTCGACCACCGGCTGCGCGTTGAAACGCTGTTCGCCGTTGCCGATGGGCAGCGGCACATAGACGGCCGGCAGACCCAGTGCGGCGATCTCGCTGACAGATCCGGCGCCGGAGCGGCAGATCACCAGATCGGCGCAGGCGAACGCGAGGTCGATGCGTTCCAGATACTCGACGGCATGGTAGTCGCCCTGCCCGAGCCGATCGATGCCGAGTCCGTTGAGCACGTCCGGGCCCGCGGACCCCGCGACGAGCCGCCTGACCTCCTCGAGCTTGCCCCTGCCGGTCAGATGGACCACCTGGGCGTGGGCGAGCAGCTCACGCGCACTGCCGGCCACGGCCTCGTTGAGGCTCTGCGCGCCGAGCGAACCGCCGGTGACGAGCACGAGCGGACGGGTCGGGTCCACGCCCAGCTGGGAGGCCGCCTCCACACGGGCGAGCTGCGGGTCATGCTCCAGCCGTGCGGCCAGCGTGGCGATGGCCGGGCGCAGCGGCAGTCCCACCCGCTCGGTGACGGTCTTCGGCCCGGGTTTCAATCCCGTGCCGTCATAGGCGGTGCCGATAAAATCCGCCCAGCGGGCGCCCAGCTTGTTGGCCATGCCGGCGCGCGCGTTCTGCTCGTGGATGGCCATGGGCAGGCCCATGCGGTGCGCCGCGCGGTAGACGGGCGCGGAGATGTAGCCGCCGAATCCGCACACCACGTCCGCCTCACGGGCGGTCAGAATGGCCTTGACCTTGCGCACCTCGCGCGTCCAGCGCACCGGGAAGGTCAGGGCCGCCGCGTTGAGGGCGCGCGGGAACGGCACCTTCTCGATGGTGTCCATCTCGTAGCCGGCGGCGGGAACCAGCTGGTTCTCGAGTCCGGTGGTGCCGCCCAGCACGGTGACGACGGCGTCGGGACGGGCGACACGGATGGCGTTGGCGACGCTCAGCAACGGATTGACATGCCCCGCCGTGCCGCCACCGGCCAGGACCACATGTACCTTCTTCGTTTCACTCATGCAAGACAGCATAATCCCTTGGCGGCGCGTTCGCCGCATATGCGCCGCCAAATGCGCCGTCGCATGCGCCACCCCATAAACGACGGCCCGCCACCGTGCCGACGGCTAGCGCGGATCACCGGTCAGGCCTTGTCCAGCGCCGCGCTGATGTCTTGCTGCGAACGCATCATGCGCACCGCCACGCCGGAGGCGCCCAGACACATGATGAGCGCTGAACCTCCGGAGGACACGAACGGCATGGGCAGGCCCATGACCGGCAGCAGCCCCAGCACGACGGCGATGTTGATGAGTGCCTGACCGACGATCCACCCGCCGATGCACACCATGACCATGCTCGCGTAGGTGTCCCGGCACTGCAGCGCCACGCATACCAGACACCAGCCCATGGCCATGAAGCCGACGATGAGCAGGCCGGCGCCCACGAAGCCGAGTTCCTCGCCGATGATCGCGAAGATGAAGTCGTTGTGCGCCTCGGGCAGGTAATTCCACTTTTCGCGCGAGTTGCCGAGCCCCACGCCGAACAGGCCACCGGAACCCATGGCGAAGTTGCCGTGAATGGACTGGAAGCACACGCTCTGCGCGTCCTCCGCACTGCACGTGCCGTACGTGGCGAGGATGCGGGACATGCGGTTGCTGCTGCCGAGCACGAACACGCCTACAATGCTCACCGCGCCGACCAGCCCCACGCCGGCAAGCCATTTGATCGGGAAGCCGCCGATGAGGAAGGCGATCGCGCAGATGAGCACAATGATCATGCCGGTGCCCAGATCCTTGCCGACCATGACCAGCGCGAAGCTGACGACGGCCACGACGATCGGCAGCAGGTATGCCTTGTACCACGGCATGGAACGCATGCGACGCTGGGCGAGGATCATGCTCCCGGGCAGCCAGATGCACAGGGCGAGCTTCAGGAATTCGGCGGGCTGGAAGGAGACGCCCCCCACGCCGATCCAACCGGCGTTGCCGCCGGCGCCCACCTTCAGGGGCGTCATGGTGAGGGACTGCAGGATCCAGGCCCCACCGATGATGAACACCCCGAACCGCTGGTAGATTGCCTTAGGCACGCGATTGGCGACGGCGGCGAAGATGCAGCCGATGACGCAGAAGAGAAGTTGATCGCGCAACTCGCTCCACGGGGATTCCTTCTTGGCAACCGAATCCACGGTGGAACTCGAGAACACCATGAGCAGACCGAAGATGGTGACCACGGCCACGGCAGCCATGAACCCCCAGTAGCACCACAGCGGATTGAACAGCGTGCGCCAGCCGGTGTAGCGTCGTTCCCCGGCCGGGCGGCGGGACGGCTCAGCGTTCGCCGGCATGCTCACGCACCCAACGCGTCGCGGCGGCGGCGAAGCGGTCACCTCGATCCGCGTACGACTTGAACTGGTCGAACGAGGCGCATGCGGGCGCCATAAGCACCACGCTGCCGGGACGGGCGTACGCGCCGGCCGCATCCACGGCACGTTCCATCACGGTGGCGTCGTCCCCGTCCGGATCGATGACGGTCAGGGGGATGTCCGGGGCGCCGGCGGCGAAGGCATCGAGCATGGGCCTCTGGTCCTTGCCGATGATCACGGCGGCGGCGATGGTGTGCGCCTGATCGGCCACGAGGTCCTCGAACCGGCTGCCCTTGGCCAGTCCTCCGGCGATCCACACCACGGACTTGGGTGCGAAGCTGGACAGGGAGGCATGCGCGGCATGCGCGTTGGTGGCCTTGGAATCGTCCACGAAACGGATGGCGTCGGTGCCCTTGGGATCCGAGCCTGGCAGCGTGGCGACGGTGACGATGCGGTGGCCGCCGGGGGCGAAGTCCTGCAGCGCGCGGACGGCCGGCTCGACGCCGATGCCGTAGCCGAGCGACAGCGCCAGGGCAGTCAGGCCGTCGGCCAGAAGGTGCGGGTAGACGGTGCCGTCCGGTTCGGTCAGGTGACGGAAGGAGGAGACGGGGGCGAGTCGGTTCGCCTCGCCTGCGACGCCGCCCGCCACGCCGCTCATGTCGACCACCCAGCCGTCCTCCACGCCGATCTGCCCGGCCTGGGGAGTGCCGAGCGTGAAGCCGATCCGGCGGCATCCGGGCGCCGGTTCGGCGGCATGGGCGATGGCGGTGACGCGCTCATCGTCCGCGTTGTAGACCAGCGCGCGTTTGACGCCGCGATACACCTTGGACTTGTCGTGCGCATAGTTGTCGAACCCACCATGCCAGTCGAGGTGATCGTCTGCCAGATTGGTGATGGCCGCACAGTCGAGCTGCAGCGAATCGGTGAAGTGCATCTGGAAGGAGCTCAGCTCCACGCACAGCGCGTCGTGCGCCGGGTCTACGGCGGCGTGGGAGACGGCCTTGCCGATGTTGCCCACGGCGGGCGCGTCAAGACCGGCGGCGGTGAGCATGGCGGATGTCATTTCGGTGGTGGAGGTCTTGCCGTTGGTGCCGGTGATGCCGATCCACCCCGCGGGGGAACCGGTCTTCGCATTGTTCGTACGTAGCATCCACGCGATCTCCACCTCGCTGACGACGGGAATGCCGCGGCGCTGCGCCTCGAGGATGAACGGGGTGCGCGGGTTGAACACGGGCGAGGTCATGACGAGGTCCACGTCGTCCCACGGGATCGCGTCAAAGGATTGCAGATCGGCATCGTCGCGATGCTCGTCCACGCCGATCACCCGCTTCGCGCGGCTCGCCAGCACGCTGCGCACGCTGCGCCCGGACACGCCGAGTCCGGCGACCACCACGGTCTTGTCACTCATATCGATCATCGTCAAACCTCCGTCAATCATGCCTCGTTCAACGTTTCCGCCACTGGTCTAGCATGCCCCGGGCCGGCACGCCACGGACCGATCACACCAGACCGCTGCGTGCGGCCCAATCCCAGTAGAACAGCACCAGGGCGAGCAGCACGAAGATGAGCTCGATCATCCAGAAGCGCACCACCACGCGGGTTTCCGGCCATCCGCACAACTCGAAGTGATGGTGGATGGGCGCCATCTTGAACACGCGGCGGTGAACAAGATGGAACGAGGTGATCTGAATGACGTCCGAGCACACCTCGATCACGAACAGGCCGCCCAGGATGATGGCCAGGAATTCGGTGTGCGTGGCGATGGACAGCGCCGCGAACAGGCCGCCCAGCGCCAGCGAGCCGGTGTCTCCCATGAAGATCTCCGCCGGGTTGGCGTTGTACCACAGGAACCCGAAACAGGCCACGGCGGCGCACACGGCGATGATGGTCAGGTCCAGCGGGTCGGACACCGCATAGGAGAAGCCTTCGTGGCTGCCGCCCTTGATGTGGTAGCTCTCCCAGAACGCGATGATGGCGAAGCCGACGAACGCGATCATCGAGCTGCCCGCCGCCAGACCGTCGAGACCGTCGGTGAGGTTCACGGCATTGGTCCAGGCTGTCATGAGCAGGTTGACCCAGACGACGAACAGCACGATGGCCACCGCACGGCCGGCGAAGTCGAAGGTGAGGAACGGCGTTTCGATGAAGCTCATGCCCGGCTGGGCGCTCGGCATGCCGGATTTGGTGGGCACGAGCAGGGCCAGCACGGCGTACGCGGTGGCGAAGATGAACTGGCCGATGAACTTGCCGTGAATGGTCAGGCCCTCGTTCTGCTTCTTACGCACCTTGGCGAAGTCGTCGATGAAGCCCAGCACGCCCATGGACAGCATGGCGAAGAGCACGAGCACCGCGGACCAGGACGGCACGTCGCCGGTGCGCAGGTACCGGTAGAGCGCGGAGGCGCCCCAGCCGAGCAGGATGGCCAGATTGATGACCACACCGCCGAGCGTGGGCGTGCCGCGCTTGACCTGATGGGACTTCGGCCCGTCCTGACGGATGTACTGGCCGTAATGGAGCTTGTGCACCAGCCTGATGAGCAGCGGCGTGCACACCAGCGTCACGACGAGGGACACCAGCATTCCGATGATGAGCGCAATCACAGTTCTTTCCTTCTTGCTTGTTGCGACCTGTTTGCCGTTGCTACGCCCAGCGCTCAGCCAGCGCGCTCAGGCCGGAGGCATGCGATCCCTTGAGCAGCACCACCGGGTCGGCCGCGCCGGCCGCGAAGGCGGTCACAGCCCGGTCGGCCGCATCCACGTCATGCACCCATGCTACCGATACGTCACGCCCGGACGCCTCGCCGGCCTCGCGTGCGCCGGCGGCGATGTCCCCGGCGAGCGCGTCCAGCGCGGGGTCCGAGGCCGAACCGACGGCGACCACGGCATCCAGACCGAGCCGTGCCGCGTAGGCGCCGGTTTCGCGGTGCAGGCGGGAAGCGTCCTCGCCGAGCTCCAGCATGGCGCCGAGCACGGCCATGCGCGCGGGGGTCGGCTCGCGGGAGGCGCCCCACGCGGCCAGACCGTCGAGGCCGGCGCGCATGGAATCCGGGTTCGCGTTGAACGAGTCGTCGATGAGCGTGAAGGCCGCTCCCCCGCGCTCCACGCGGCTGACGGCCATGCGGTGGGGGCTGATGTGTCGCTGATCCTCCAGCACGCGGGCGATCCGCTCCACCGGCAGGCCGAGACGCCTGGCCACGGTGGCGGCGGCGAGCGCGTTGATCACGTTGTGGTCGCCGCAGATCGCCAGATGCACGGCCGCGGACGCGGTGCCGTCGGTGAGGGTGAAGGACGGATGGTCGAGTTCGTCGTGGTGCACGTCCATGGCCTGAAGGTCCGTGGCGCGGCCGTCGTGCCCGTCCTTGCGGCCGAACCAGACCACGTCTCCGGGGGCGATGGAGCGCATGGCGGCCACGTGCTCGTCGTCCGCGTTGAGCACCGTCACGCCGCCGGGCAGCTCGCCGCGCACGATCTCGCTCTTGGCCTGCGCGATGCGTTCCACCGAGCCGAACTCGCCCAGATGGGCCACGCCCACCTTGAGCACCACGGCCATGTCCGGCGGCACGATACCGGTCAGGTACGCGATCTCCCCCACGTGGTTGGCGCCCATCTCCGCCACGAAGTAGCGCGTGCCCGCGTTGACCTTGAGCGCGGTGAGCGGCAGGCCGATCTCGTTGTTGAACGAGCCGACGGGAGCCACGGTGGGGCCGAGTTCGGCGAGCATGGCCTTCAGCAGATCCTTGGTGGTGGTCTTGCCCACGGAGCCGGTGATGCCGACGACGGTGAACGGTTCGCCGGTCGCGCGCCGGCGCTCGATGTTGTGTCGGGCGAGCGCGCCCAGTGCCGTGACGCTGGCGTCCACGATGATCTGGGCGATCGGCGCGCCGGGCACCTCATGCTCGACGATCGCGGCCACGGCGCCCTTGTCGGCCAAGGAGGCCACGTAGTCGTGCCCGTCCACGCGCTCGCCGCGGATGGCCACGAACACCGAGCCCTCGCCGGCCTGACGGGAGTCGCTCACCGCGCTCGTGGCGAGGAGCGCCGCGGTATCGCGCACGGCGGCGGTTTCGGGCACGGTCAGCCGCCCGGCGACCGCGCGGGCGATCTCGCCGAGGGACATGGGCATCATCGTGGATTCGGATGACTGGGACGGTTCACACACGGTGGTCATCAACCTTTCAGACATTGTGCGTATCGATTTGTTCGTATCGGTTTGTTCGTATCGGTGACGGTGGGGGTTACCCGCGTTCATGACGGTTCGCTCACGACAGCTCCCGGGAGACGCGCAAGGCGTTCCTGATGTTCCCGCGGCGCACTCCGGCCGCCATCACCATGGCGATGCTGGTGGACAGCCGGGCGACGCTCGCCGGATCGTCCGTGCCGCTCGCCTGCTTGGCCAGAGCGTCGGAATCGGCGTTCCGCCACGTCAGATGGGTGTCCTCCCCGATGGGGAAGCCGTAGTCGTCGGCGGAGGCCTCGAGCAGCTGGCGCTGCGTGTCCACGCTCATCCCGGCCGCATCTGCCACGGCGATCACGTCCATGTTCACCGAGCTCAGCGCCCCGGGACGCAAGGTACCGGGTTCCACGGCAACCACCACGGCGGCCGCCCCGTCCTCCGCGCACACGGCGAGTTCGTGCTGCACCTCGAACGTGCCGAGCGGACAGCGGTGGTCGAGCTCACGGTCCAGCGAATATGATCCGCCGGCGCTCACGCGGCCCACGGGATTGCCGAGCACGTGCAGGAATTCGGACAGGACGCGAATGGTTTCGTCCGCCCCGGGGCCGACCACACCGAACATGGCGAGCGCGTCGGACGGCTTGCCCGCCAGATCCGCGGCGAGTTCGCCCAGCCGCCGGGCGTCAAGATCGCCATAGAGCACCGGCAGGTCCGCATCGGCCAGAAAACCGCGCATGGACACAGGCACGAGCACGGCGTAGGCGCCGCGGTTCAGGGCGCGGCGCAGCAGTTCCGGGGTCACCTCCTCGCCGAGCGGCACAAACAGGGTGCCGGGACGCACGGAGGAGATGTCGTCCGCAAGGGCGGTGACGGTCACGGGGGACGCGCAGGCGGGACTGACGGTCAGCCCGTACCGGCTGCACAGCGTCTCCAGCGTCGTGCGCTGCATCAACGATTCGTTCACCGCGCCCATGTCTTCCGCCTTTCCGCCCCGGCAGTCCGTCTGCCGCAATACCTTGCCACCATTGTCATCGTCTCCTCGGACCCTTCCCGTATTCCATCTTCGCCCGGTCGCTCACCAGTCCGTCGGAATCGCGTCCGTGCGCGGCGCAGAGGGCGCCACCTCGTACTTCTGCATGAGGAACTGGGCGATCTGCGCGAACACGGGGCCCGCGGTCACGCCGCCGTAGGTGCCGGTCGGATCCTTGAGCACCACGGTGATCACGTACTGGGGATTGTCCGCCGGAATGATGCCCAGCCAGTCGGCCACGATGGAGGTGAGCGCGCCGGAATCGCCGGCCACCTCGGCGGTACCCGTCTTGGCGGCCACGCGATAGCCGGGCACGGAGACCGTCTTGGAGTAGCTCTCCGCCACGGATTCCATGGCGTTGAGCACGTCGTTGGCCGCGTGCTCGTCCACCACGCGCGTGCCCGCCTCGCTCCGGTTCTCGGTTTCCTTGCCGTTGGCGTCGATCACCGAGCGGATGAGCCGCTGCTGGGGCTTGACGCCGTGGTTGGCGAACGTCTCGCCGATGCTGTTGAGCTGCAGCGCGGTCACGGAATAGCCCTGACCGAACAGCACGGTGTTGCGCGTACGGCGGTCCCACCGGTCAGCGGAGGTCAGGGCGCCCGGGGACTCGCCGGGCAGACCCAAGCCGGATGTCTTGCCCACGCCGAACTTGGCGAGGTAGTCGTAGCGCAGATCGTCCGCGTAGTTCTTGGAGGCCATGATCATGCCCACGTTCGAGGAGTTCTGCAGGATTCCGGCGAGCGTCCACCTGCTGGTGCCGTGCTCGTGCGAATCCTTGTACGTCTGGCCGTCCTCGGTGATGGTGGACGGCACGGAGAACTGGTCTGACGCCTGGTGCAGGCCCTCCTGCAGCAGTCCGGCCATGGTGATGACCTTGCCGGTGGAGCCCGGGTCGAACAGTTCGGTGCCCACGCGCGAGGTATGCATCTTGGCGTCGGAGCTGCCGGCCTGATACTGGTCGGAGTCCGCCATGGCGAGAATGTCCCCGTTCACGTTGGAGACCACGGCCATGGCCCATTTCGCGTTGTACTTGGCCTTGGCGTCCTTCAGCGCGTTCTCCACGTACCATTGCACGTCGCGGTCGATGGTGAGCCTGACCGTCGAGCCGTTGACCGGGTCCACGGACTGGGTCTGCGTGCCGGGGATCTTCTGGCCCAGATTGCCGCGCTGGTAGATCTGGTAGCCGTCGGTGCCGGTGAGCTGGTCATTCTCCATCTGTTCGAGTCCGGAGACGCCGGAGCCGGAGTCGTCCACGCCGCCGAGCAGCGTGCCGAGCAGTGCCCCGTTGGGGTACGTGCGCTGGCTGGCGTTCTGCGCGCTGACCACGCTGCTGATGTGCAACGCGTCGATCTGGCGCTTGACGGCGGGTTCCACGTCCTTGGCGAGCACAACGTAGCGGCCGGTGCCGGTGAGTTTGGCGCCCAGCTCCATGGCGTTCATGCCGAGCACGGGGGCAAGCAGGCGCGCCACGGCGGCCGGCCCGGTCTGGCCCACGTTCTGGCCGTCGATGCTGTGGCAGTAGCCGTACTGGCTGGCCTTGGCCGTGCCGCAGTCCACGGGTTCGAAGGTGCTGGCGACGAGCGGGTCTCCGATGATGGTGTAGCGCTCCACGCTCTGGGCCAGTACGTTGCCGTTCACGTCCACGATCGAGCCGCGCTGGGCGGTCAGGGTGACCTTGGTGGTGCGGCTGTTCGTGGCGGCCTGCGCGGTGGACGACCCCTCCAGCAGCTGCATGTACGCGAGCTTGCCCAACGCCGTGCATGCGATGACCGCGAAGACGAGGGAGATGGCCATCACGCGGTTGAAGAACGGCGTGTGCCTGGCAAGGATGCGCTTGAACGGTCCGCCCATCACTGTCCTTCCTTGGATTGCTCGGTCTGTTGCGTCTGCTGTTGCGCGGCGTTCGCAGCCTCGTCGTCCGCAGGCGGCTGGTAGCCCTGCAGGTCGATGGACAGCGTGCCCTGCTGGGGCACCATGCCCATCTGCGTGGCGCGCTCGGGCAACTGGGCCTCCAGCCGGTCCAGCTCGCTCTGGTAGGTCTGTGCGTCCTGGGTGAGCATGGCGATCGACCGGCTCACGCGGGCCGATTCAAACGAGTATTCGACCATCTGCGTACGCAGGGCCAGCGTGCCGAGCAGCGTGCCGCCCAGAAACGCCGCTGCGACGACGACGGTGAGGAACGGCGAACGTCGGCCGGTCACCCAGGCGAAGAGGCGCTGGAAGCCATCCGTCACGGCCTCGGCGCCGGGTTGGCGCTTACGGCCCTGAATCACGTGCAGTTCGGGTCTGCGGGTGGCGGCGGGCTGCGTGCGGGGACGCGGTTCGGCAGTGCGGGCCGGCGTGGAACGAGAGGCCTGGACGCGGGCGGTCTCGCCGGAATTCGGTGCGGCGGCGGAGACGGAACGGGCCGTGCGGGCCGGCGTGGAACGGGTCTTGCGCAGTGCTGCGGGCATCATCTCCTCCTTTCCGAACGGACATTGCGTGCCGGACGCGCGGTTGCGGACTGCGGACGTCCATGATGGGCAGGGCCTGCAACGGCGGCGCGGGCAAACTGCCGGATCCACCGCTCGGGCAGGGGGCGGGTGAGCTCCACGGCCCGCAGGCGCACGGACGCCGAACGCGGGTTCGCGGCGATCTCCGCCTCGTCGGCCTTGACCGCGCCATGCGTCAGATCGCGGAAGAACGGCAGGGCGTCCTCGGGAATGACCGGCAGACCGGCGGGCACGTCCGCGGTGAGCCCCTGCGCCATGAATCGCTTGACCGTGCGGTCCTCGAGCGAGTGGTACGACTCGACGACGATCCTGCCACCCACGGCCAGATGCGCGGCGGCCTGCGGCAAGGTGCGCGCCAGCTTGTCCAGCTCGCCGTTGACCTCGATGCGCAACGCCTGGAACACGCGCTTGGCGGGGTTGCCGGCCGGGCGGTGCGCCTGGGGCACCACGTCGTCCACGAGCCGGTTGAGCTGGCCGGAGGTGGTGAGCGGCTCGCGCTCCCGGTCGTGCACGATGCGCGCGGCGATCCTGGATGCGAAACGCTCCTCCCCGTATTCACGGAAGATGCGTGTCAGGTCCCGCACGTCGTAGCGGGCCAGCACATCCGCTGCAGTGAGCGGCTGGGAGGCGTCCATGCGCATGTCGAGCGGAGCGTCGTGCGAGTAGGAGAAGCCGCGGTCGGTCTCGTCGATCTGCAGGCTGGACAGGCCCAGATCCATGAAGACCGCATCCACGACCGTCACGCCGAGCCGGTCGAGCACGTCGCCCATCGCGTCGAAGGCGGCGTGCACCGGGGTGAACCGGTCGGCCAACCCGGCCTCACGCAGGCGGCGGGTGGCCAGGGCCAGGGCCTCGGCGTCGCGATCGATGCCGATGAGCCGGGCCTCGGGAGCAGCCTTGAGGAACGCGGTGGAATGCCCCGCCAGTCCCAGGGTGCAGTCGACCACGGTCGCGCCGGGGCGACGGGTCAGCGCCGGGGCGACGAGATCCACGCAATCCTCCAGAAGCACGGGCTTGTGGATGCGGGCGATGTCGGGGTCGTTCATCACGGATTCATTCATTGCAGGTTCACTCATCAGAAATCCACCACCGGCAGTACGTCATCGGCAATATCGGAATACGCCTCTTCCTTCTCGTTGAGGTAGGCCTCCCACGCGGTGCGGTTCCACACCTCGGCACGGGTGCCCACGCCGATCACCACGATGTCGTCGCCCAGATCGGCGTAGTCGCGCAGCATCTGCGGCACGAGCACGCGGCCCTGACGGTCGGGGACCTCGTCCGTGGCACCGGACAGAAACACGCGCAGATATTCGCGGGCGGCCTTGTTGCCGAGCGACGTGCGCTGGATCTGCGCGGCCACGCGGCGAAATTCGCTGATGGGCAGCAGGTAGACGCAGCGTTCCTGGCCGCGGGCCATCACCAGACCGGAGCCCAGTTGGGAGCGGAACTTGGCGGGCAGCGCCATGCGGCCCTTCGCATCGATCTTCGGCGTGTACGTGCCCAGCAGGAGCGGGGGAAACGCGTCGAATGCGTCGCTGGATTCGTCGGACATATCCCCACCTCCTTGAAATTGTTGAACACGCGGCCATGAGCATGAGCCGGATGTACGGTCCGGCACAACGATCCATGCACACCGAATTTGGGTACACTGCTCGCAACGTTCCCCACTTTACCCCACTTATCCCCAAAGTTCCCCACTGTGAGGCGAAAATCATCCTCAATTCTGCACAACACGGGTCGTGCCGTCAATGGCGGGGACGACTGCGCCCGGAGTTATCCACCGTGCTGCCGGCTCGCGCGCTCACGAAGGCACGCTCACGCACCGTCGGGTCGCGGCCCCACATACTCACGCAGGCGGAATGCCTCCTGCGGAATTCACGAAAAGTTCAATCCGGCGGCGTCTGCGGCCCCTCTGCCGTAGAGAGGTGGGAGTACATTGGTTTTCCTAGTTTTTGCCGATGCGCCGCACCGCAGGAGCCCCGGCACCGTCTTTCCGACCGTGCCGCATGCCTGTGCAACCGCGCCACCGTAAGGGAGAGGGAACGAAGTCTATGTCCGGTTACGCGTCCCAGTTGAGCGAGGAGCAGGAGTCCGTCGACAGAGCCTACGGCAGGCTCGACGACCTGCGAGCCCAGGCCCGCGAGCGCCTGAGCGCCGTCCGCGCGGCCGGCTCGCACGGCTCCCCCACCCAGCGCACGGAGCGTGACTCGTTCGCCACCATGTACGAGGACCGTCTCTCCCAGCTGCGGGCCGTGGAGGACCGTCTGGTGTTCGGCAGGCTCGATACGTCCACCGGCGAACGGCGGTACATCGGGCGCATCGGCCTGTCCGACGAGAGCCACGAGCCGATCCTGACCGACTGGCGCGCCGAAGCCGCCCGCCCGTTCTACGAGGCAACGCCGTCGAGCCACGGGGACATCGTGATGCGCCGGCACATCACGCTGAGCTTCCGCAAGGTGGTGAGCGTGGAGGACGAAGTGCTGGACGTGCATTCCGATCAGGTGGGCGCGGCCTCCAGCGCGGGCACGCTGACCGGCGAGGGGGCGCTGCTCGCCTCGCTGAGCTCGCGGCGCACCGGCAAGATGACGGACATCGTGGCCACCATCCAGGCCGAGCAGGACCGGATCATCCGCACCGAGCTCAATCGCGCGGTGGTGGTGCAGGGAGGTCCCGGCACCGGCAAGACGGCCGTGGCGCTGCACCGCGCGGCCTACCTGCTGTACACGCACCGGCGTGCGCTGGAGCATTCCGGCGTGCTCGTGGTGGGTCCGTCCTCCGCGTTCCTGCACTACATCGATCAGGTGCTGCCGTCCCTGGGCGAGACCGGCGTAGTAAGCCGTACCATTGCGGACCTCATTCCGGGAGTGGATGCGAAGGCGGTTGATTCTCCCGCCGCGGCCCGGCTCAAGGGCGACCGTCGCATGGCGAACGCCGTGGCGAACGCCGTGGCGGCCCGCGTGCGCGTGCCCGGTAACCTGCCGACCGTCTCGGTCAACGGGTTCCGCGTGCCCATGACGGCGGCGGACATCGAACAGGCGCAGCTGGACGCCCGGCGTACGCGCCAGCAGCACAACAAGGCGCGCGAGACGTTCGTCAAGAGCATGCTGCGCGCCATGACGGCCCGGTACGCCGAGCAGCTGGACTACACGCCGGAGCAGTCGGAACTGAGCCGCGTCACGTCGCTGCTGCGCATGAACGACAAGGTGCGTACCACGCTGAATCTGGCGTGGTTGCCGATGAACCCCGAATGGCTCATTGACAACATGTTCTCCAAGGCGAAGCGGCTCAAGCGGTTTGCGCCGTGGCTGTCGGACGAGGAAGTGTCGGAGCTGACGCGAGCCCAGGGTTCCGCCCTGACCCGTTCGGACGTGCCCCTGCTGGACGAGGCGTACGAGCTGCTGGGTCCGGACCCGAAGCTGGCGAACCGGAACGCCGCAGCGGACGCACAGCGAGCCGCGGAGGAGCAGTATGCACGCGATACGCTGGCACAGGCGGGCATCGGCTCGGGCATCGTCACCTCGCAGATGCTCATCGACCAGATCAACGGCATGGACGACGAGACGGCGGCGCAGCGTGCGGCTTCGGACCGCGAGTGGACTTACGGGCACATCGTGGTGGACGAGGCGCAGGAGCTGACGGCCATGGATTGGCGCATGCTCATCCGTCGCTGCCCGTCGCGCTCGTTCACGATCGTGGGCGATGTGGCACAGACCTCCGCGTTGGGCGGCACCCGGCACTGGGCGAAGACGCTGGATCCGCTGTTCGGCGCGGACAACTGGGATCTCAACGAGCTGACGATCAACTACCGCAATCCGCAGGAGGTTTCCGACATGGCGGCCCGCTTCGCCACGGCGGAGGGCCTGTACATTTCCACGGTGAATGCGGTCAGGCAGGTGCCGGGTTCGGTGCAGCGCCTGCTGGCGGAGGACGGCGACGATCTGGTACGGCGCGCGGCGAAGACGGCGGCGCGGCTCGCCCAGGAGTTCGTGTCCGCGGACGGCACCGGCCGCGTGGCGGTCATCGCCCCGACGGGACGTCTGGGCGCGTTGCGCAGGGCCGTGGCCAAGGCGGTGACGAAGACGCTGGGCGAGTCGAACGCGAAGCGTCTGGCGGAACAGGGCGCCTGGGACCGTCAGGTGGTGGTGTGCGACACGGAAGCCGTGAAGGGCCTCGAATACGACGCGGTCGTGGTGGTGCAGCCCGGGGAGATCGAGAACGAGGCGGCCTCCCGTCTGGTGGCGGCTTCGGACCTGTACGTGGCGATGACACGCCCGACCCAGAGGCTGACCATAGTGCGGACCGAACGCGACTCGGACGACCTCCCCCTCTAGAGTAGGTGCCATGGCTAAAGCGTTATTGTTGGAGAACATCCATCCCTTCGCCGCCGAGAGTCTGCGCAATCATGGTTTTGAGGTCGAAACCATGAAGGGCGCGCTCGGCGAGGACGAGCTCATCGACGCGCTGGACGGCGTGGACCTGCTGGGCGTGCGGTCCAAGACGAACGTCACGGACCGCGTGCTGGCCGCACGGCCGAACCTTACGGCCGTGGGCTGCTTCTGCATCGGCACGAATCAGGTCGACCTGCCCGCCGCGGGCCGTAGGGGCATCGCCGTGTTCAACGCCCCGTATTCCAACACGCGTTCGGTGGTGGAGCTGGTGATCTGCGACATCATCTGCCTGATGCGCCGCATTCCGGCCCACACCCATCACATCAAGCAGGGCGTGTGGGATAAGTCCGCGTCCGGTTCGCACGAGGTGCGCGGCAAGACGCTGGGCATCATCGGCTACGGCAACATCGGCTCCCAGCTGTCGGTGCTGGCCGAGGCGCTGGGCATGCGCGTGGTGTTCTACGACCTGGAGGAGAAGCTGGCGCTGGGCAACGCAGCTCGCTGCGGCACGCTCAACGAGCTGCTCGAGCAGTCCGACGCCGTCACGCTGCATGTGGACGGCCGCAAGTCAAACACCGGGTTCTTCGGCGAGGACCAGTTCGCCCACATGAAGCCGGGTGCCATCTTCATCAACCTGTCGCGCGGGTTCGTGGCCGATCTCGATGCGCTCAAGCGCCACCTCGATTCCGGTCACATCGCCGGCGCCGCCGTGGACGTGTTCCCCGTCGAGCCGAAGAAGAGCGGCGATCCGTTCCATACGCCGCTGGCGAACGAGGACAACATGATCCTCACCCCGCACATCGGCGGCTCCACGCTGGAGGCCCAGGAGTCGATCGGCCACTTCGTCTCGCAGCGCCTCGAGGACTACGTGGAGAAGGGCTCGACCGCCCTGTCCGTGAACCTGCCCCAGCTCAATCTGGGTCCGCACACCGGCGTGGCACGCATCGCCCACCTGCACGAGAACCTGCCCGGCGTGCTGGCCCGCGTGAACCACGTGCTCGGCGCCGAGAACATCAACATCTCCGCGCAGTCCCTGGCCACCGAAGGCGAGCTTGGTTACGTGGTCACCGACGTGGCCACCATGCCGAGCGAGACCACGCTCGACAAGCTGGCCCACCTCGAAGGCACCATCCGCATGCGCATCGTGCGCTGAATCAACGTGAACCGATCAGGCCTTCCGCTCTTCGGTTCACGTTGATTGCACTCTCCGCCGCAGACGCCCGTTCTCCCGTATGCCATGCCGGGGAGCGGGCGTTTTCATATGCTCCGGTTTTCAGCTCTCCTGAACCGCATGGCCCTCGCGCAAGGCCTTGAGCTCGTGGATGGCGTTTTCGAAATCGGCAAGGTTGCTGAAATTCCGGTACACGCTGGCGAACCGCAGGTACGCCACTTCGTCCAGATCGCGCAACGGTTTGAGGATGGCCCTGCCGACCTCGTCCGAATCGATCTGCGCCAATCCGCGCGAGCGAAGGTCCTCCTCCACGCGCTGCCCCAGCATCTTGAGATCCTCCTCGCGGATCGGCCTGCCTTGACACGCCTTGCGCACGCCGGAGATGACCTTGTCGCGGCTGAAGGGCTCCACGTTGCCGGATCGTTTCACGACCAGAAGCGTGGACGTCTCCATCGTGGTGAAGCGCTTGCCGCACTTCGGGCATTCGCGGCGCCGACGGATCGCATGGCCATCATCGCTGATGCGCGTATCGACGACTTTGGTGTCGGGGTTCTGACAAAAAGGACAATGCATGTACCTACAGTAACCCGTCACCCCTGCCGATCGCCACCGGCGGGTTGCATTCATGCCGATTCCGTGGCCGGGACCACGATGCGCTGCCCCACCGAAAGCTGTGCCGAGTCGAGATGGTTGAGCCGCATGAGCTCATCCAACGTGTCGTTCACATCCCCTCCGGCAGGCGTGGCCTCGGCCGCGAAAGCCCACAGCGTATCCCCCGGACGGACGATATAGCTGACCACCGTGCCGGAGGCCTGAGCGGATTGCATGCCCGGCACGACAAGTGCGTACATGCCCGCCACAGCTATTGCAAACGCTGCGATCACGGTCATCAGACGCTCTCCCATTGTGAGCCGCAAAGCGTTCCCCTTCGCAGCAGTCTTGTGTCCCCTTACCATCGGACCACTCCTTTCGAACACTTGTACCATAGAACGTATGTTTGATTATGGCACACTTGTTCGACGACACGCCCGACACGCTTCGAACAGATGTTTGATCTTTTGTGAAAAACACGCTAGGCTGGTGACAAGCACATGAAAGGAGCCCCCGAAAGGAGCCACAGTGAGTACCATCCCGTTCGACGCCTCACGCAGCAGCACCCGCAAGGACGAGCGGACGCTCACCGACCGTCAGCACAAGGTGCTGGACGCCATCCGCACGCACATGACCCAGCATGGCTTCGTGCCGTCCTTCCGCGAGATCGGAGAGGCCGCCGGCCTCAAGAGCCCATCCTCGGTCAAGCATCAGTTGCAGGCCTTGGAGGAAAAGGGCTACATCCGCATGAACGCCAATAAGGGTCGTGCCATCGAGCTCATCGACCAGCCGACCGCAACGGATGCGGATGCAGCCTCGAACGCCGCAGCGCAGGGCGGTCAGCGCACGGCCGCGATCCTACCCTTCCCGGCGGTTCTGCATCAGGACGGGGACGAGTCGGAATCGATCATGCGCTCGCACGACGTGCCTCTGGTCGGCCGCATTGCGGCCGGCGTGCCCATCACCGCCGAACAGCACGTGGAGGACGTCATGCGCCTGCCGGAACGGCTCACCGGTACCGGCGACCTGTTCATGCTGGAAGTCCACGGAAACTCCATGATCGATGCGGCGATCTGCGACGGCGACTTCGTCGTCGTACGCGAGCAGCACACGGCGGTGAACGGGGATATAGTGGCCGCACTGCTGGACGGCGAAGCCACCGTGAAAACCTTCCGCAAGGAGAACGGACACGTCTGGCTCATTCCGCACAACCCATCCTTCTCCCCCATCGACGGCACGCACGCCGAGATCATGGGCAAAGTCGTCACCGTCCTTCGCAAGATCTGACCGTTGTATATGCCATTGGTCCTGCGTAATCAGCCATTTCGCAGAACCAATGCCCCCGATTCGCGGTCTGATTCATTCGCCGGATTGGGATCCCCGTTGCACATCGCAGGCCTGCGCATCGGTGTCCTATACCCCGGCACCCCGAGCGGCGCCTTGGTCTGAGTCGTGCACGTTGTCGGTGTCGGTGGCGTTGCCGGCGTCAGCGGTGTTGTCGGTGTAGTACTTGGCTTGTGCGTGCCAGAGCTGCCAGTACTTGCCGGTGTGGTCGGCCACGAGTTGGTCGTGGCTGCCGGTCTGGACGATGCGTCCGTGGTCGAATACGGCGATCCGGTCGCAGAACCGGCACGAGGAGAGGCGGTGGCTGATGTACACGGCGGTCCGGTCCGTGGCGATCCGGTCGAACCCCGCGTAGATCGCGGCCTCCGCGACCGGGTCGAGGGCGGCGGTGGGCTCGTCGAGCACGATGAACGGGGCGTCCCTGTACAGGGCGCGGGCGATCGCGATCCGCTGGGCCTGTCCGCCGGACACGTCCACGCCGTGCGCGTCGAGCTCGCGGTACAGGGGCGTGCCGAGCCCGGCGGGCAGGCCGGCGAGCCGTCCGTCCGGGTCGGCGCGTTCCAGGCAGTCGCGCACGAGCGCCGGGTCGTAGCGGGCGCTTCCGGCCACGTTCTGGCCCAGCGGGAGGGCGAGGAGGCGGAAGTCCTGGAAGACGACGGAGAACAGGCGCATGTATTCGTCGTACCGGTATTTGCGGATGTCGATGCCGTTGAGGAGGATCTCGCCCTCGGTGGGGTCGTACAGGCGGGTGAGGAGCTTGATGAACGTGGTCTTGCCGGACCCGTTCTCGCCGACGACGGCGAGCCTGCCGCCGATGCGGAAGCGCAGGCTGACGTGGCGAAGGGCCCACGCGTCGGCGGGCGTGCCGGGGTAGCGGAAGGACACGTCGCGGAACTCGACGTCGTACTGGCGGTCCGCGCGTTTCTCCGTGGTCAGCGATCCCTGGTACATCAGGTTCGGCGTGTCCAGGAACCCGAACAGACGACGCAGGAACGGACCGTTCGCCGTTACGTCGCCCGCCCGGTCCAGCACCGTCTGCACGCCGGCGAACGTGGCCGTGATCGCGCCCACGTACTGGGTGACGGCTCCCACGCCGAACGCCCCGCCCCATGCCTTGAGGCACACGAACGCATACACGAAGCCTGTCATCAGCACGCTGATCGCAGCCGAGGCGGCGATCCGCAGCCCCATGGAACGCTGGATCAGCATGGCCTCCCGAGAATGCGCGCTGAACGGATTGTTCGCATCCCAGAACGGCACGGAGACCCGCTCGTACTGGCGGTACAGGCGCAGGTCCAGCGCGCGCGTGCGGTCGCGGTACAGCATGCCGAAGAAGGCGTACACGCGGTTGCCGAACCGGCCCATGTCGTCGAACCGGGCCCAGCATGCCACGGCCCTGGCATAGCACAGGGACGCCAGCGCCACATCCGCGATCAGCAGCGCGAACAGCGCCGCGCCCGCCGCGGGATGGTTGAGCGCCGTCAGCCATGCCACGTCCGTCGCATCCGGAACCGGGGAGAGGAACAGGCCCGCGGACAGCGCAAGGCCTCCCGCGACCTGGAACACGCCCGGCAGCGCCTCGCCGAACGTGCGCGTCACGCTGCGCAGACCCTTGCCGCTGATCTGATCGCTCTGCCTGATGTGCGACGTCACGTCGGAGGTATGCTGGTCGTCGAGAATCTGGAAATCCAGCGTCGACAGCTTGTCCGCCAGCACCTGCTGCTGCTCCAGCAGCTCCATCGTCTCGTCCTCGGCGGCCCGCCACCGGGCGAACGCTCCGGCGGCCAGGCCCATGACCAATCCCACGGCCAGGATCAGGATCACCCACATGCGCAGGCGGTCAGGGTCGCGCGCCCCGGCGAGCTCGTCGATCAGCCGCGCGGAGAACCAGATCGTCGCGTACGGCAGCGCGGCCTTGAGCAGCGCGTCGCCGACCGTCGCCACGAACCACGAGGGACGCAGCCTCCAGCACAGGCCGAGGGCACGCCACTCCAGCCGCCAGGCCTGTCCCGCGGAAACCTCCGGTTCCACGGTATGGTCCGGTTTCACGGCACGCTCCGCCTTCGCGGCATCCGTCCCGGTCGCAGCCGCGTCTTCGCCGTGCTGCATCGGCGTCGGTTCGTCACTTGCCATCGTAGGTCTCCTTCCCGTCATGCTCCCCATCGGTCTTTCCTGCGGCGTTGCGATGCCGCCCGCCGTCGGCCTGCGTGGCTGCCTCGGTTGTGGCTGCCGTCGTCTTGCCCGTGTCCGTGTGTGGTTCTGTCGTGGGGTTGTCCCGGTAGTATTTGCTTTGCACGGCGAACAGGCGTGCGTATTCGCCGCCGGCGGCGAGCAGCTGCCCGTGCGTGCCTTCCTCGGCTATCCGCCCGTCCGCCAGAAGCACGATCCGGTCGCAGAACCGGGTCGAGGCCAGCCGGTGCGAGATGAACACCGACGTGCGTCCCTCGGTCATGCGCGCGTAATGCCGGTAGATGTCGTCCTCCGCGATCGGGTCCAGGGCCGCGGTCGGCTCGTCCAATACCAGGATCGGCGCGTCGCGGTACAGGGCGCGGGCGAGCATGAGCCGCTGGACCTGCCCGCCGGACAGGTCCGTGCCGTCCTCGTACACCTCGCGTCCCAGATGCGCGTCCAGGCCGCCCGGCAGGCGGTCCACGAGCCCAGTCAGGCCCGCGGCCGCAAGGCATTCGGCCACGCGCGCCCGGTCCATGCCCGTCACGCACTGGGCGACGTTCTGCGCGAGCGTGGAGTCCAGGACGCTGAACTCCTGGAACACGGCCGCGAACAGCCGGTAGTAGTCGCGCCGGTCGTAGTCGCGGATGTCCCTGCCGTCGAGCAGGACGCGGCCCGAGTCGGGGTCGAGCAGACCGCAGGCGAGCTTGACGAGCGTGGTCTTGCCCGCCCCGTTGAGGCCGACCAGGGCGAGGCGCTCCCCGGCCCGGACCGTCAGGCTCAAATCGTGCAGCGTGTCCTCGGCGGCGCCCGGGTACCGGTAGGAGACGTGGTCGAGCCGGATCTCGTACGCGTGGCCGGGCGTACGTTGGATCGGGCGGCCGCCTGTGAGGTTGAAGGGTTCGGGCCAGTCGAGGAACTCGCGGACCTGCGCGATGTCCTGGCTTTCCCTGTTGAGTTCGCCGAACTGGTCGAGGATGCCCGTGATCCACGTGCCGAACCCGCTCACCGCCGTGAAATACAACAGGAACTGCGACGCGCTCAAGCCCTGCGCCAACGTCAACCAAATCAGATACGCATACGCCACGCCATTACGCAGCAGCATGAGGACCGTGTCGATCACGCTCGCCCACATGGCGTTGGCCTCGCGCCTGGCATAGAACGCCGCAACCGCACGCAACGCACGCTCGCGCAGCTCCAGAATCCACGGGCGCAGGTTGAAGATGCGCACGTCCTTGGCATACTCACGCTCGCCGAAGACGTCGTTGAGGTAGCCGTACCGCTTGAGCCCATCCTGCTCCTGCGCGCGATGCCGGTACGCCCACTCGTTGATGCGCTTGCTCGCCGCGTACCCGACGCCCGCCGTGACCAGCACCAGCAGGATCATCCACACGCTGAGATTCGCCAGCACGAACAGGTACGCCACGAATCCGAGCACGTTGGTGAGGATCTCGGTCCACGTGCGCCAGAACTTCTCCGTGGGAGCGTCGTTGCTGTTGCAGCTCAGGTAGCTTTTCTCCTCCAGGGCGCGGAATCGCGCGTCCAGCGTATTGGGATAGGAGGTGCCGGAGGATTTCAGGCCGATGCGTTTGATGATGCTGACCCGCACATCGATGTTGCCGAAGCCCGAGAGCTGGTCGAAGTAGTCATGCGCCGCCGCCAGCGCCACCAGTCCGGCGGTGAACGCCACGATGGCCAGCACGAGGCTTTCGAGCGGCGCATGCGTCTCGATGCGGTTCAGGATCACCGGCGCAATGAACAGTTCCGTGACCGTCTTTCCCGCAGCCGTCACCGCCATGGCCACCGCGACGAACGGAACGCCCCGTGCCGCCTGCCATGCGACGGACAGCATGAACCGGGTATTGCTCCACATGCCGTACCGCGGCTTGCCCGTTATTGCCATGAATGCCCTTTCTCGATTCCGATCCGTACGATCGTCACGATCGGTTGTATCTCGGAATCGGTCGCCATGCCGGGTTCCGGGGACGAAACGCGAAAAATCGGGGACGAATTGCATGGCGGACCGTCTCTGCACGGCGTGTCGCAGGACTGCGGCCGAGGTTCGGGATTCAGGAGTGGATGGCCTCCTCCGGGTTGCGCGCCTCGTAACCGTCGGGCTCGAGCTGGAACGTGGTGTGCTCGATCGCCACGGGGAAATGCTCGCGCAGGCAGTCCTGCAGCTGGTGCAGCACGTCGGCCGCCTGCTCCATGGTCAGTCCGCGTTCCACCACCACGTGCGCGGTGAGGCGCGGCATGCCGGTCGCCACGGTGCTGGCATGCAGATCGTGGACGGCCACCACGTGCGGCACGCCTTCGAGGTGCCGGCGCACGGCGTCCAGATCGAGGCCTTGCGGCGTCTCCTCGAGCAGCACCTGCACGGCGTTGTGGAGCAGCTTGACGGCGCGGGGGATCATGAGGACCGCGATCACGCCGCCGGCCACCGCATCGAACCCGCTCCAGCCGGTGGACATCATGACCAGCGCGGAGATCACCACGGCCACCGAGCCGAGCGCGTCGTTCATCACCTCGAGGAACGCGGCGCGCATGTTCATGTTGTCCCCGTGCTGGGAGGCGAGGATGCCGATCGACCCGAGGTTCGCGGCCAGGCCAAGGATGCCGAAGCACAGCAGCAGCGTCACGTCGTGCACCCCGTCGCCGCGCCCGCCGAACAGGCGCATGCCGGCCTCCACCAGTGCGTACACGCCCACGATGAACAGCACGATCGCCCCGCCGGCCGCGGTCAGCACCTCGAGGCGCGCCCAGCCCCACGTGCGGCTGCTGTCCGGCTTGCGGCGCATGAGTACCGCGGTGAGAGTGGAGGCGATGAGCACGGACATGTCGGTGAGCATGTGCCCGGCGTCCACGAGCAGGGCGAGGGAGCCGGTCACGATCACCCCCGCCACCTCGGCCGCGAACACCGTGCCCGTCAGCGCCAGGGTCATCGTGAGCCGGCGCTGGTGCTCACGGGCGGACTGTGCGGACTGCGGGTGCTGTGCGGACTGTCGGGACTGTGCGGACTGCGGGGAATGATCGTGGGCCATATGCCACCTCGATTCATGGATTCTCAATAATGAAGCGCTATTGAGAATAGACCCGATCCGGTCGACACGCAAGGCGCATGCCGGGCGTCGGCCGGGCAAACTTTCGGGACTACTGTCCCGACGACCATTGGCATTCCGCCATTCCGAAGAGAAATACCCCCGAAAGTTTGTCAGCGGAAACGGGACATTGACAAACCATCGGGCCTATTTCCCCCACGACCATTGATATTCCGCCATTCCGAAGAGAAATACCTCCGAAAGTTTGTCAGCGACAACGGCCGACAAAAACGACCCCTCACCGAAAACAGAAAAGGCCCTCTCGCACAGCGAAAGGACCTTTACCGAAACAGCGAAACCGAAGGAAAGATCAGAAGCCGAACTTGGCGGCGGTTTCCTTCAGGGTCTCGGCGGAGCGCTTCAGGGCGGCCAGCTCGTGGTCGGACACCGGAGTGTTGATGTGGGTGTTGACGCCGGAGCGGTTGAGCACGGACGGCACAGACATGCACACGTCGGAGATGCCGTGGAAGTCCTCGAGCAGGGAGCTCACCGGCAGGATGCGGTTGGTGTCGTGCAGGATGGACTCGATGATGTCCACGCCGGACATGGCGATGGCATAGTTGGTCGCGCCCTTGCCCTCGATGATCTTGTAGGCGGCGTTCTTGACCTCCTGATGGATCTCCTCGCGCTTGGCGGCATCCAGCGGGGCGTGGCCCGGCAGCGGGGTCCAGTCGCACATCGGGACGCCGCCGATGGTGGCGGAGGCCCACAGCGGGACTTCGGAGTCGCCGTGCTCGCCGGCGATGTAGGCGTGCACGTTCTTGACGTTGACGCCGGTCTGCTGCGCGATCAGGAAGCGCAGGCGGGCGGAGTCCAGATTGGTGCCGGAGCCGAAGATCTGATTGGCCGGCAGACCGGACAGCTTCATGGAGACGTGGGTGACGATGTCCACCGGGTTGGTGACCAGCATGTAGATGGCGTTCGGGGCCACCTTCACGAGGTTCGGAATGATGGACTTCATGATGTTGATGGTGGCGCCGGCGAGGTCCAGACGGGACTGGCCGGGCTTCTGGCGGGCGCCGGCGGTGATGACGACCATGTCGGCGTCGCGGCAGATCTCCGGATCGTCGGAGCCGTCGATGGAAACGGTCGGGTAGAAGCTGGAGCCGTGCTGCATGTCGAGCACCTCGGCCTCCACGCGCTCCTTGGCGATGTCCTCCAGAACGATCTCGCGGGCGACGCCGCGCTGGGCCGCGGCGAAGGCCATGGTGGAGCCGACCGCACCGGCACCGATGATGGCGAGCTTCGTGGGCTTGATGGGCGAATTGGACATAGTTACCTCTCCTTGAAACGACCCGCAAGAGGGCGGGCATGCATTTCACTCGATACACACAATAACCGAGGCGGCTGACGAAAAGGCAAGCCAGGGCAACACGCTCATTGCGGCTGTTCGCTTGACATGTTATCGCTCACAGATGCAACGTTTACCACCCTGCCGGCGCCGCTCGCAGTCACCCGTGGACGCCGGACCGCTGGGCCCGCAGACGCCCTAGCCGATGGCCTGATCGACCACGCGCGCGGCCATGCGGTCGTTGACGTCCGCCTCCACGCGAATCCCCTCGGCGAGGTAGTCCACCGCGTCCACCTTGCCGTATTCGCGGATCTGCGAGACCAGGGAGCCGGCGGTGTACGGCAGCAGCGCCTCCACGTGCACGTTCGGCGTGGGCAGCAGCGCCTCGATCGCGGCCCGCAACCCGTCGATGCCCTCCCCCGAATACGCGGAGACGATGTGCGCGTCCGGATCGAGCTCGGCCAGCCTGCCGCGCGTGGCCCCGTCGATCCGATCGGCCTTGTTGAACGCAATGATGCGAGGAATGGAGGCCGTGCCGTCGATACCCGCCAGTACGGCGTTCACCGCGTCGATCTGCGAGAACGGATCCGGGTGAGAACCGTCCACCACGTGCAGGATCACGTCCGCCTCCGCCACCTCCTCCAGCGTGGACTTGAACGCCTCGACGAGCTGCGTGGGCAACCGGCGTACGAAGCCGACCGTATCCACATAGGCGTAGAAGCGGCCGTCGCGCGCGGTGGCGCGGCGCACGGCGGTGTCCAGCGTGGCGAACAGCGCGTTCTCCACGAGCTCCGCCGAACCGGTGAGCCGGTTGGTCAGCGAGGACTTGCCGGCATTGGTGTAACCGACGACCGCCACCGTGGGCAGGCCGAACCGGCGGCGCGACCCGCGCTTGACCTCGCGGGCCGGTGCCATCTCGCGGATCTGGCGCCTGAGCCGGGCGATGCGGCTGCGGATCGCGCGGCGGTCCATCTCGATCTTCGTCTCGCCCGGGCCCCTGGAGCCGATGCCCGCGTCCGCGCCGGCAGCACGACCGCCGGCCTGACGGGACAGCGACCCGCCCCAGCCACGCAGTCGAGGCAGCATGTATTCGAGCTGGGCGAGCTCCACCTGCGCCTTGCCTTCGCGGCTGGTGGCATGCTGGGCGAAGATGTCCAGAATGACGGCGGTGCGGTCCACCACCTTGACCTTGGCCACGTCCTCGAGGGCGCGGCGCTGCGAGGGGGCCAGATCGTCGTCCACGATGATGGTGTCCGCCTCGTCCTGCGCCACGATGCCGGCGATCTCCCGCGCCTTGCCGGAACCCACGTAGGTGGCGGCGTCCGGCTTGAGACGGTGCTGCAGCAGACCGTCGCACACCACGGCACCCGCGGTCTCGGCGAGCGCGGCCAGCTCGCGCAGGGACTCCTCCGCCTTGGCCGCCGTGGTGACGGCGCTCGACCACACGCCTACGAGAACCACGCGTTCCAGACGCACCTTGCGGTATTCGACCTCGGTGACGTCCTCGAGCTCACCCAGACCGGCCACGCGCTTGAGCTCGTTGCGCTGCTGGCGTTCCTGCCAGGCCATGTCGTGGGTTTCCGAGCCGAGTTCCTGCCCCTCGTCCAGCAGCACGTCGGAGCGGTCGGACAGCACTCCGCCTTCCACGGCATTGCCGTTCGCGTCGTTTCCCCCGTGTTCCCCATTCTCCCCCGCGGCCATCCGGCCCTGCAGATCGTCGCGGTCGTTCCTGTCGTCGCCGTTCCTCATCGACTCGTCTTGGCTCAATGGCACCCCTGTTGCACGATTGGATTGTTGGTTGGAACATCATTATCGGCAACTTGGCAGACAAGGCCGCGCGCCCGACGCCGCAAGCCCGCAGCGAACCGGCATACCCCTTACTATCATGGTTCAGTGCCTTCATGACGGTACACGTACAGAACGATCGACGGAACGCATAACAGGGTTGGAACGGATGAGCAGGACGCAGAACAACGGGATGCAGAACAACGGACGGCAGCAGGGTGGCGCACCGGCCAAGGCCACGCAGGACGGCTCCCGGCGGGACCGTCGCCCACGGGCCAAGGAGGCGGACGGCGAACAGTACTTCCAGTCCGCACCGACCTCCGAGGATGTGCGCCGCACGCTGACCGTGACATTGCGCGGCGAGGAATGCACGGTGGAGGTATCCAACGGGGTGTTCTCCGGCGGCCGCGTGGATCTGGGCACGTCGGTGCTGCTCAAGCGCGCGCCCGAACCGCCCGCGGAGGGCACGTTCCTGGATGTGGGCTGCGGCTGGGGGCCGATCGCCATCGCACTGGCCAAGGCAAGCCCCGAGGCGCAGGTCTACGCGATCGACGTGAACGAGCGGGCGCTCGAGCTGACGGCGAAGAACGCACAGTCGAACGGCTGCCCCAACGTGGTCACGCTGCCCGCGGACGGGGTGCCGGAGGACCTTACCTTCGACCTGATCTGGTCGAACCCGCCGATCCGCGTGGGCAAGGACGCGCTGCACGAGCTGCTCATGACGTGGCTGCCGCGGCTCAACCCGGGAGGGGCGGCCTATCTGGTGGTGCAGCGCAATCTGGGCGCCGATTCGCTCATTCCGTGGCTGGCGAACGCGCTGGGCGACGGGTTCGCCGTCTCCAAATACCATTCCGCCAAGGGCTACCGCGTGATCGAGGTGGCGCGCGAGGCGGTGAAAGCGTAAATAGATGAAGTTCGAATATCCTTCCGAGCTGCCGGTCAGCGCCGCCCGCGACGAGATCGCCCGTACGGTGCGCGACTCGCAGGTGGTGATCGTCTCCGGGCAGACCGGTTCCGGCAAGACCACGCAGATTCCGAAGATTCTGCTTCAGATGGGCCGCGGCACGCACGGCAGGCAGATCGTGCACACGCAGCCGAGGCGCATCGCGGCCCGCACGGTGGCCGAGCGCATCGCGGCCGAACTGGGCGTGCGCCTCGGCGACGAGGTGGGCTTCCAGGTGCGCTTCACCGATGAAAGCTCGCCGAGGACCCGCCTGCGCGTGGTGACGGACGGCATCCTGCTCGCGCAGATCCAGCGCGACCCGAAGCTCTCCCAGTACGACACGATCGTGATCGACGAGGCGCACGAACGCAGCCTCAACATCGACTTCCTGCTCGGCTACTTCACCGCGCTGCTGCCCAAGCGCCGCGATCTGAAGCTCATCATCACGTCCGCCACCATCGACTCGGTGAAGTTCCGCGAGCACTTCGAAGAGGCACTGCACGTCAAGGTGCCGGTGATCGAGGTGTCCGGCCGCACGTACCCGGTGCAGGTGGTGTACGAACCGCTCGGCACCGCGCCCGCCCTCATGCGCGAGGTCCCCGGGTTCGCGGTGGGCGCCCGGCCCGGCGACGCCGACTACGAGGAGCTCGCCACCGCCATCGCCGGAGAGGACGACGGTTCCGGCTCCCGCGGCGGCGGACGGGCTTCGCACGCGGACGAGGACGGCATCACGGACATGCCGACCGCCGTGGCCCGCGCCTGCGCCGAACTCGTGATCCATTCGAGCCACGAGCGCGGCGCGCGCGACATTCTGGTCTTCGCCTCCGGCGAGCGGGACATCCACGACTTCGAGAACGCGCTGCGCCGGCACTACGGTCCGCGCGCGGAGGACATGCGCCGGCCGGACGCCATCGAGATCATGCCGCTGTTCGCCCGGCTTTCCGCCAAGGACCAGCACCGCGTGTTCGAGGCGCACACGCACCAGCGCATCGTCATCGCCACCAACGTGGCGGAGACCTCGCTGACGGTGCCGGGCATCCGCTACGTGGTGGACCCGGGCACCGCGCGCATCTCGCGCTACTCCAAGACCGCGAAGGTGCAGCGCCTGCCCATCGAGCCGATCAGTCAGGCGAGCGCCGACCAGAGAGCCGGCCGGTGCGGGCGCATCGCCGACGGCATCGCCATCCGCCTGTACTCGCGCGAGGACTACGAGACCCGTCCGCGCTTCACCGAGCCGGAGATCCTGCGCACGTCGCTGGGCGCCGTGGTGCTGCACATGCTCTCGGTGGGGGTGGCACGCACCGCCGAGGACGTGACGCACTTCGGGTTCATCGACCCGCCGGACATGAAGGCCGTGTCCGACGGCTTCAACGAACTGACCGAGCTCAAGGCCATAGGCCGCAAGCGCGGCGAGGTGACGCTCACGCACATCGGCCGCCAGCTCGCACGCATCCCCATCGACGTGCGTCTGGGACGCATGGTGATCGAGGCGGCCAAGTCCACGCCGGATACGCTGGCCGCCGTGCTGGTGATCGTCGCGTTCCTGAGCCTGCAGGACCCGCGCGAACGCCCGGACGAGAACCGCGAGGAGGCCGACCGCATCCACAACCGCTACGCCGACCCGTCCAGCGACTTCCTGACGGCCCTCAACCTGTGGGACCGCGTGTTCCAGGCGGACGGCGAGCCCAGCAATTCCGCGCTGCGCCGCCTGTGCAAGACCGAATATCTGAGCTGGCTGCGCCTGCGCCAGTGGCGTGATCTGGTCCATCAGCTCACCGAAATGTGCCGCGAGCTCAAGTTCCGCGTGGGCGAGCCTCAGCCGGCATCCCGCCCGGATCTCACCGTCCGTCAGCTGCCCCTCAACCAGCAGCCCGCACACAGCATGGTCTGCTCGTGGGACGACCGCGGCATCCACACCGCCATGCTCGCCGGACTCCTGTCCAACATGGGCATGCAGGTGGTGCGCGAGCCCAAGGCGTCCGACTTCGCCGGGCTCACCGGAGCGGCGCGCGCCCGGGCGATCAAACGCGCCCAGAAGCAGTCGAAAAACGAATATCAGGGGGCTCGCGGCACGCACTTCGCTCTGTTCCCCGCCTCCGCCGTGGCCAAGGCCACCCCGCCGTGGGTGATGAGCACCGAACTGGTGGAGACCTCCCGCCTGTGGGCCCGCTATTCGGCGGCGATCGATCCGGCGTGGGCCGAACCGCTGGCCGGCGCCCTGACGCGCACCACGTATGCGGAGCCGCACTGGTCCGGTTCGCGCGGCTCCGCGGTGGCGAGCGCGCGCGTGCTGCTGTACGGCCTGCCGATCGTGCAGGACCGGACCGTGCAGTGGGGGCGCATCAACCCGGCCGAGGCACGCGACTTCCTGCTGCGTCAGGGTCTGGTGGAGGGCGACATCCAGCAGCGCTTCAGCTACGACGACTTCGTGGCCCACAACCGGGACATCCTCGAGGACGCCGCCGAAGACGCCAACCGCACCCGCCAGATGGCACAGACGGTGAGCGACGAGGACCTGTTCGACTTCTACAACGCCGTGATCCCCGTGGACGTGACCTGCGTGGCCGATCTGGCGAAATGGTGGAAGGGCGAGCACGACGCGCACCCGGACCTGCTGAACTTCGACCCGGACAAGGTGGAGCGCCTCGCGGACGCGGACGGCGTGAGCCTTGCGGACTACCCTGACCACTGGCATACGGTCGGCACCGACGGCACGCCCATCGACCTTCGGCTCAGCTACGTGTACGATCCGCACGATCCGGCCGACGGCGTGACCGTGCACATACCGATCAAGGTGCTCTCCAGGCTCACGGCCGACCAGTTCACGTGGAACGTACCGGGCCTGCTCGACGAGCTGATCCTGGGACTCATCAAGGCGCTGCCCAAGCAGCTGCGCGTACAGTTCGTGCCCGCGCCCGACGCGGCCAGAAAGATCCGCACGTGGATCGACGAGCACTACCCGTCCCTGCCCGGCGCCGGGGACATGCGCAAGCCGGCGTTCGACGGCCCCTCCCCCGTGCCGGACTTCACGCACCTGTTCACGCAGGCGGCCATCGCCACGGTCGGCGCACAGATCCACCCCGAGGTGCTCAACGCCGAACTGTGGGCCAAGCTCGCCCCTTACCTGCGCATGACGTTCGCCGTGGAGCAGCAGCTGCCCCAGCCGAAGAACCGCCGGGGACGCGGACGAGCACCCGTCAAGGTGATGGGCAGCGGCAAGGACCTCAAGGCGTTGCAGCGGCAGTTCGCCGCGCAGGCGGAGGCGTCCGCACGTCATATGGTAGAACGCAAGGCGGCGGCCGCCGCGGACCGTGGCAAGCTCGTGGAGCAGGCGAACCTGCTGCACAAGGCCGGCGCCACCACCGAGTCGCGCGCCGCCATGCTGTGGAAGGGCGCGTTGGATGCGCTGCGTCTGCCGTCGGAGCGCATATCGTCCCGCTGGCTCGGCGCGGAGGCGCTCATGCTGGCATCAGCCCCCTACAAGTCCACCAAAGCGCTTGTGGAGGATCTGCAGCTGGCCGCCGTCAAGCGTCTGCTCCCCGACGTGGACCGGCTTCCCGACGACGACGCCCTCGCCGACGCGGTGCTGGGCGTGACCGAGGTGTTCGAGGACACGGTCTACGCGGTGGCGCATGACGTGATCACGATCCTCAAGCGCTATGCGGAGGTGGACAAGGCGGTGTCCGGCCCGGCGGATCTGCCCATGCTGTCCGTGCTGCAGTCGATCCGCGAGCACATCGCCACGCTGGTGTACCCCGGGTTCGTGGGTGCCACGCCGCCGGACGCGCTGCCGTGCATCGAACGGTACCTGAGGGCCGATCTGACCCGGCTCGCCAAGGCCAAGGCGGACAAGAACCGCGACGTGCGCTGGGCGTGGGAGGCGGACGAGGCCCGTCAACTTGTGGGCAAGGCGGCCGAGACGGCAAAGCGCGAACCGGCCGGGCCGCGGCATGAGGCGCTTCAGCGCACGGCCGAACAGGCCCGCTGGATGCTCGAGGAGTTCTATGTGTCCCTGTGGGCGCAGGAGCTCGGCACCGCCAAGCCGGTGAGCATGCAGCGGCTGAAGAAACTGCTGGCGTAGTGCACGGGGGTGGCGTTCACAGTCTCCCCCGCTACAATGGCGGCCGGTATGAACAGAAACGCACAGACAGGCAAAGGCCGCGGCAGGAACGGCGGCAAAGGAGCGAAGGCTCGCGCTTCCGCGCGGAAATCCGCCGCCGCACGCCGGCATGGCCTGCGGGATGGCATCGCCACGCTCAGGCTCTCGGATTTCCTGCGCTGGCAGCGTTCGTGGCATCGGGCCGGACTGGTCAAGAGGCTGGTCATGGCGCTCACCGCGTTGGTGGCGATCGTGACCGTGGTGGCGCTGGTGCTCGCCATGGTGCGCGTGGTGGAGTACCAGCGGCTGGTGGCTTCCACGCGCGAGCAGCAGCGCGAGTGGACGGTCGAATACGACTTCGACCCCGGCAACATCATCTCCGACGCACAGTTTTTCGATGCGAACGCCATGAGCGTGGACGACGTGCAGTCGTTCCTCAACGACAAGGGTGCGAAATGCTCCGGCGGCCAGTGTCTCAAATCCAAGACCTTCGATGTGGACGCCCGTGATGCGGACGACCTGTGCGCCGCGGTTTCCGCCGCCACCGGCCAGACCGCCGCGCAGGTGATCGACACGGCCGCGCACGCCTGCGGCATCAGTCCCAAGGTGCTGCTCACGCTCATGCAGAAGGAGCAGCATCTTGTCACGGCCGCCCCGCCGAGCGACTGGAACTATCAGGCCGCCATGGGCCTGAGTTGCCCGGATGACGCCAGCTGCGACCCGCGCTACGCCGGCTTCGTCAATCAGGTGATCGGCTCCGCACGGCGGTTCCGGTACTATCTGGCCAACGAAAAGCGCTACCGGTTCCGCACGGGTAGGGTGAATGCCATCCAGTACCATCCGAGCAAGATCTGCGGCACCGGCAACGTGTTCATCGAGAACGACGCCACCACCCTGCTATACATCTACACACCCTACCAGCCCAACGCGGCGGCCCTGGCGGCGGGGACCGGCACCGGAGACGCCTGTTCGAGCTACGGCAATCGCAATTTCGCCATCATCTACTCCGGCTGGTTCGGCGATCCTAGGAATTGACGGGAACCCGGTTCACGCGATGAACTGTCGATCATCGTGTGAACCGGGTCCGGTGTGCGATTTCGCGGCCGTTTCCTTGGAATCCGGCCGATCCGTATGTGCAGTTATGAGCGTTTCCGGGCATTTTCCGGTTCACAAGTTTTTTCGAGGATCATCTCGTGAACCGGAAAATCATGTTGTCAGCCCTGCGTCAGGTCGTAGATGGTCACACCATCCACGGTCTGGGCCTCGAAGTTCTCGGCCACCCACGCGGCGATCTCGCTGGAGGCGCTGGAGCCGCCCAGCTGGTTGCCACCCATGCCGCCGCCACCGATGTAGTAGTGGATGCGGCCTTCCGCCACGTACTGCTTGAACTGTTCGAGCGTGGGGCTTGGGTCGGAGCCGTTGAATCCGCCGATCGGCATGACCGCCTGCTCGCTGGCCAGCTGGTAGCTGGCCGCATTCTGCGAGCCGGTGGTCGCCGCAGCCCACGTGTACTGGTCGGCATCCTGCTGGAGCATCTCGACGATCGTCGCGCTGGCCGAACCGCCGCCCAGCAGGCCGCCGCCCATGCCGCCGCGGTTCATGCGGCCGTCAGAGGAACCGTCGGTTGACCCATCGGACGAGGAGCCATCAGCAGAACCATCGGACTGGGACGACCTGCCGTCTGACTGACCGCCGCTGGCATTCTGCCCATTCTGGCTATTCTGGCCATTCTGGCCATCGCTGCCGCCCGTGGATTGCCCGTCGGAGCCGGTGAAGCCGTCTGTACCGGAGGAGCCGGGACCTGCTCCTCCCGGGAAGCCCTGACCGGGACCGCCCATGCCATCCTGGCCGCCGAAGCCGCCACGCCCGCCACCGGGTCCGCCGGGTCCGCCGCCCATGCCGGTGGCATTGGTCACGTTCGGGCCTGCGGTGACGATCGAGCCCTGATGCCCGGTGGACACCGTATAGGCAGTCCATGCGACCGGGCCGGCGTACAGGGCCAGTCCGGCGAGTGCCAACGACCCTACGGCCACCAGGTGCATCACGACCGCGGCACCCGCCGAGCGCAGACCGCGCATGCCGCGCATCGGCACGGCGGCCAGACTCAGCACGGCCAGTCCGAGCGTGGCAAGCAGGCCGACGAGGAGTACGACCCCCTTCAGTGCCGGCAGCCATGTGGACCGGCCGAGTAGCTCGAACGCCCACAGCGTGGTCACGAACACGGTCAGCATGGCCAGTCCCCGCGCCCAGAACGTGTCCCTGCGCTCCCACAGCGAGGCCACGGCGATGCCGGCGAGCGCGGCCACGGCTGGCGCGAGCGCCACCGTGTAGTACTGGTGAAAGATGCCCGCCATGGTGCTGAACGTGGCCCAGGTGACGAGCAGCCATGCGCCCCAGACAGTTACGCCGGCACGGCGGATGTCGGTGCGGCGCGTGCGACGGCATACGATGAGCCCTGCAATGATGCCCACCGCGGCGACGGGCGCAAGCCAGGCGATCTGCCCGCCGTACTCGCCGTCGAACAGTCGGGTCAGGCCGGTCTGCCCCCACATGCCGCCGCCGTTGCCGCCGCCCGGCCCCCCGTTGCCGCCGCCTACGACGGCCCCGGTTTCGTTGCCGGTCAGACGCCCGAACCCGTTGTAGCTGAACGTGAGTTCCAGGAAGGAGTCGGTCTGCGAGCCGCCGATGTACGGGCGGGAGCCGGAGGGGACGATCACGGTGAGCAGCACCCACCAGCCGGCCGCAACGACCATCGACGCCGTGGCGATCAGTCCGTCCGCGATCCTGCGCAGCCATCCGGTGGGGGAAGCGACGAGGAAGGCGAGCGCGAATCCCGGCAATACCAGAAACACCTGCATCTGCTTGGTGAGGAAACCGAAGCCGATGAGCACGCCGGCGAGCGCCATCCACGCGGTGCGGCGGCGGTTTGCACGCCGCTCGTCCGGGTATTCGAGCGATCGGAGCACGGCGTATGCCGCGGCCGTCATGAGCGTGACGAGCAGGGCGTCCGGATTATTGAACCGGAACATGAGCGCAGCCACCGGCGTGGTGGCGAGCGTGAAGCCGGCGACGAGACCGGCCGCATCCCCCCAGTAGCGCCGGACGCCCGCGTAGACAAGCCACACGGACACCATGCCGCACAGGGCTTCCGGCAGGAGGATGGCGAAGGAGCTCAGGCCGAAGATGCGCACGGACAGTGCCATGAGCCAGATGGCTGCCGGCGGCTTGTCCACGGTGATGGAGTTGCCCGCGTCGGAGGAGCCCCACAGGAACGCCCACCAATCCACTGAACCGGCCTGTGCCGCGGCGGAGTAGAACTCATTGGCGTAGCCGGAGGCGGTGAGGTTGACGAACATGACGATGAGGCTGAAGCCCATCAGCGTGCCGAAGCCGATCCAGCCGGCCTTGGTGCGTTTGCCGACGACCGCACCGCGTACGGTGACCGGGTCGACCGGACGGACGAACCGGCCGCCGTTCACGCCGGCGAAGCTTGGCCAGCGCAGGCCGCCAAGGCGCGGACGCGGTCGGGAGCCGTGCACGGCGGAAGAGGGGGTGGCTGCGATGTTGCTCATGGTTCCTCCCCTCACAGTGCGGCCGGCGCGGGCGCGGCGGTCGGTGCGGGCGCGGCGGTCGGTCCGGAGGTGGCCGATGCGGCGGCGGAAGCGTTCGCGGCCTCGCGTTCGCGGCGCAGGGCCCTGAGCGTGCGCCTCATGCGCCACATGCCCTTGAGGTCCTTGCTCACCGTGTCCGGAATGTTCACCGTGGTGCCGGCGTCCTCCACCCAGCGCACCGGGAACTCGTAGATGGCAAGGCCCATGTTCTGGGCGAGGAGCAGGAGTTCCGTGTCGAAGAACCATTCGTTGTCCTGCACGAGCGGCAGCAGCGTGCGTGCGGCCGTGGCGGACACGGCCTTGAAGCCGCATTGCGCGTCGTGGAACGCGGCTCCCAGCGTGGTGCGGAGCATGGCGTTGTACGTGCGGGAGATGACCTCGCGCTTCAGAGACCGTGTCACGTCGGATTCGTCGAACAGGCGGCACCCGATGGCCACGTCCGCCCCGCCGTACAGCAGGGAGCCGACGAGCGTGCCGGTCAGGCGGATGTCGGTGGACAGGTCCACGTCCATGTAGGCGAGCACGCGGGCGGCCGATTCGCCCCAGGCGAGCTTGAGCGCGCGGCCGCGGCCCTTGGCGGCGATGCGCACGGCCCGCACGCGGTCGGGATACTGGAGGGCGAGCTGCGCGGCGATGGGCCACGTGGCATCGGTGCTCGCATTGTCCGCGATGACGATGTTCCACGTGTACGCCCATCCCTCGGTCTGACTCGAAGCCAAGTGGTTCATGAGCGCGGTGACCGAGGCGGCGAGCTGCTCCTGCTCGTTGTAGACGGGAATGACGATGTCCGCGTCCACGCGCCGCGGGTCGCCCACGCGCTCCACGATCATGGATGCGGCAGGCGCTTCGACCGGCGGCGCGGATGGCGGTTGCAATGGTGATGTTGTGTTCATGCCTTCCATGCAACCGCCGCAACCCTAGCGTCCTCTGGCCCGCCGGTCAAGGGAGCCCGGCAATCCCGGAAAAGCCCGCCGAAGGTTTCCTGAACGCCGGCTGGAAGCGGGAAGGTCGCACGGGGGAAGCAACCGCTGCGTTTCTTCCCCGTGCGTTTCTTTCCCCCGTGCATCATCGGCCCATGCGTAATCGGCTCATCAGCCTGACCGACCGCCCGTCAGATGACCTCACTCATTGAGGTGCTCGATCGCGTAGGCGGCCTCCGCTTCCGTGAACTTTTCACCGTGCTGGCTGGTGAGTTGATCGCGAATCGCCTCGGAAGACATGGCCATGGACTTCTGATATTCCTTGGCCTTGGCCAGGGCGTTCGCATTCCAATCGGCCTTGACGTTGTCCACGGCATACTGGGCGGCCTCCTTGGAGAACTTGCCGCCGTATTCGCTGGTGAGCTGGTCGAACACGCCCTGCTTCGACATATGCATCATGTTGGCGTAGGAGTCCGCCTGCCGAAGCGCCGACGTGTAGTCCGCCGGCACGCTGGGCGACTGGGATTCCTGCGGCTGCGCGGACTGCGACGGAGCCTGCTGCGACGTGGTCTGCGATTGCGTCTGGGAGCCGGCGGACGGATTCTGCGTCTGCGTCCCGCCGTTCATCTGGCTGCCGGCCGCGGCGATCACCACCACGATCACGATGAGCCAGAACCACCAGCGCTTCAGCAGTGATTTCTTGCGTTTCGGTTCCGCTGCAGGTCCCGGCGCGGCGGGATGCTGGGGCGTGCTTGCATTCGTCATGATTCCTTCTTTCGTTCGTTCTCCGTGGCGACGATTCCAAGCTATGCAATGCCGTCTGCGCCCGCCATTGGCCGACATGCCGTTCCCGTCTGCCCGTTCGGGCAACTGAACTCCCGCGATTCCGCCCGTCCGTCCGATGGCGCCGGCGTGCGCGCGGCAATACAGTGGAGGCATGACTTCGCACGATCCCATTGCCGACGACGTACCGGTGCACACCCGTCGCTGGTGCACGGTCGCCATGATTCCGACGGCGGTGTTCTTCTGTCTCGTTCAGGCGTCGTTCGTCTTCGACAGCTCCCCTTCCCGGCCGGATAGCAACCCCTCCGTGTGGGCGATGGTCGCCATGCTGGCGGCCTTCGCCGCCCCGTTTCTGCTGCTCATGCGCGACGCCCGCCCGGAGGCGACGTTCTGGTGCTGCCTCGCCACGGTGACGGCGCTCCCCTTCTCCCCGATGCTCATGCTCATGGCGTTGACGTCGACGATCGCCCGGCGCAGCGACCGAAGGCGCACGATCCGCGTATGCACAGCGGGCACGCTCGCTTGTCTGTGGGCGGAGCTGCGCGACGCGTGGCATCCAGCAGACGACTCGGTATGGCACATGCTGTTCGCCGAGCAGGGTACCGGGTACAACGGCGAGCCGATCATCGTGCTGGCGTCGGAGGAGACGATCGCCGCGACGGCCGGCACGGTGGCGGTGATCGAAGCCGCGGTGGCCATTCTGCTCGGCCTGCACATCCGCTCCCGCGCCCGCCTGAGCGAGGCGGACGCCCGTGCACAGGCCGCGCAGGACAGGGCAGACAACCTGAAATCCGATCTGACGAACCAGCAGCTGGCGGATGCGATCGCCGCGGAGGCGCATGACACGCTCGCCCATTCGCTCTCGCTCATCGCCCTGAATGCGAGCGCGCTGAAGACGGAGGCGGCTCGGCTTCCGGATTCGCCCGAAGCCCGATCGGTGGCAAACAAGGCGGAGGATATTCGCCGTCAGGCCGCGGGCGCCTTGGACGAGGCGCATTCGATCATCGACATGCTGCGCAATCCGGCGCAGGCGTGGAAGCAGCTGACCCCGTCCACGGATACGTCGCTCACCCGCGAATCGCTGGACGCGCTGATCGCCGACGCCCGCAATTCCGGCATGCAGCTCAACACGTGGATTGACGTGAAGCAGCTGAGCGGGTTGGACGACGGCGTGGCGAAGGTGGCGTACCGGGCGATTCAGGAGGCGCTCACCAATGCGCGGCGGCACGCGCCGGGCATGCCGGTCTCGCTGGAGGTGGGGGCGGATCCGGCCGCCGACGTGCATCTGCATGTCAGCAATCCGCTGGTGCCCGAGGTGACCGCCGAGGCGGCTGCCTCACCGCAGGAGGACGGGTCACGGGACGCGGGCAGCGGCGCCGGATTGCCCGGATTGGCGGCACGCGTCGCATCCTCCGGCGGAACCTGCAAATATGGGGTGGACGACCGCCGTACGTTCCATGTGGACGTGACCCTGCCGTGGCGCTGACGGTCAGGCGACGGGTAGGGCGGCCGGCCGGATCGGTCGGCCGGATCGGTCGGCCAGCCGGCATCGATCGGTTACCATGGCATGTGTGAGTGAGCGGAACAGAGACGGGACGGCGTCGGAACAGACGGTGACGGTAAGCATCATCGATGACGATCCGATGATCTGCCAGGCCATGAGCCTGATTCTTACCGACTATTCGGCAGGGCGCATCCGGGTGGCGTCCACATCCACGGACGGCCAGACGTGCGTGGCGAAGGCGGCCGCGGAGCATCCGAATGTGGTGCTCATGGACATCGCCATGCCGGGCATGGACGGCATCGAGGCCACGCGGCGGCTCAGGGCGCTTGTTCCCGCGCCGCACGTGCTGATCCTCACGTCGCTGAGCCCGTCCGAGACCGTGGAGCGCGCCGTGGAGGCCGGCGCCGAAGGGTTCGTTTCCAAGACCGATGCTCCGGACGCGATCATTCGCCGCGTTCTGGGCGTGTGCGAGGGGTCGCCGCAGTTCAACCCGGCGAGCCAGCGACAGCTCATCGCCGATCTGAGCGCATCTCAGCCCCAAGCCCGCCGGGACGAGGCCCGGTCTATGCTGGACGCCCTGCCCGAGCGCGAACGCGAGGCCGTGCTGCTCGCGGCGGAGGGCTACACGAACGCGGAGATCGCCGCCCGCATGTTCATCTCGGAACGCACCGCGAAGGCGCACCTGTCGTCCGCGGCGGACAAGCTCAATATGGGCCGCGTGCAGATGGCCCGTCTCGTGGAGCGCGCCGACCTGCCCGCACGGGATTAGGACCGCGCCGATTCCAGTAGATGTTCCAGACTGATGCAGTAATCAGGAAAATGCGCGATGAGTTCCGCATCCACAGTCACCACGCACGCGGCGTGCGACTTCATGGCGGCCGCCACGATGAGGTCGTCTTCAAAATCATCGTGACGTGTCTGCAGGCGCAAGGCCGCCTTACAGACATCCGCGTCAACGTCAACCACATCGCATAATTGCATCGTCTCTTCCACGCAACGCCACGGCAATCGGCTCGCCAGCATGCGTGACATGACATTTTCCACTTCGGATTCGCCATGCGGGAACCGCCGGCGCACCATCATGCCGGTCAGATACGCGATGTCCTTGAGCGACAATGATGCGCACAGCAACGTAACGTTCCGGTCCGCGCCAAGTCGCATGACGCGGGACGCCGTCTTTCCTCGCTCTCCCCGCTGCAAAAGATGATCCAGAAGCACATTGGTATCCACCATGATGCGCTGTAGTTCAGTCGACATGACTCATGCCTCCCGTTCCAGATATTCATCGAGTTTGCGCGCATACATGGAGTCTCGCAGTTCCTTGTAGGACATTCCCTCCATGAGGTCCTCGTCCTCGCCGATGAGCCCGGCCTTCACGAGTTCGCGCTGCACCATGCCGGCGGACTCCTCCACGATCCTGAGCCGGCGCCGGCGTTCCTCCTCGAGCGCGGCCTCGTCCGCCCGGGTCGTCAGATCCGGCATGGCCTTGCGGTCCGCAACGTATGCCCACAGCGCACGGACCGCATCGGTCGCGGACACGCCCAGCTCTTTGAGCGCCTTGTCCCCGGCCTCCTTGAGGTCCTCGTCGATGCGCACGTTCATCTGTACCGTCGCCATCATCCGCTCCTTTCCGCGGCGCACGCCCCGCCGACTCGCCACCGATCCCGCATGCCGATGCCCGCATGTCCACGGCACGGACGACACGGTCATGCGCGCGGCGTTGCCACGCTGTTGATATACAGTATAGCTGTCATGGCGGACATGACATCCACGGCGCCGGCGCACAGTGGAGGCATACAGTGGAGACATATAATGGAGGCATACGCGGCCCCGCGTATCGCAACGAAGCGAGGTGAGGACCATGTCGGTCACAGGACGGCAACCGCAGCAACCGCAACGGCGTTCGACGGCATTGCCGTCGTCGGTGCGTCAGCGTCCCAGTGCGCCCGCAGGCAGCGGACGGCCCCCGCAAGGCGAACGCCGGCGGGCCCTGCCGCGATCCGCGCGCATCGGGCTGACCGCCGCCGTCGCAATCGCCCTGACTGCGCTTCTGGTCATGGCAGCCAACGCCGTCATGGGCATCGTTCCCTCCCTTGACCCCACAATTCCGGAGCGCAGCTGGTCCACCACGTCCATGCCGGTGCGCTACCGCGAGGAGTCGGCCGACGCGCGGCAGGACATCGAACCCGTGGAGGAACTGGCGAACGACGAATCCCGCACGGCGTGGTACCACTACGCACCCACGTCCGACGGCGGCATCCGCGTGTTCTTCCCGGCCTCCGATTCCTGCCTGTACCGGCTCATCGTGCGCGAAACCTCGCAGTACGTAGGCATCACGGTGGTCTCCGGCAGCGTGACCCCGGGCTTCTGCAAGCCGGCGGGCGACTCCGGCATCCTCGATCGCTACTCCTCCATGCACGTCAGGCTGTCCGCCCCGCTGGCAGACAGAAAGGCCGTGGAACTGGACGATCTGGCCTTCTCGGCCGCATTCCCGGATACGCCGGGCGACGGACCGCACTTCACGGCGCTCGCCACCGACGTCTCGGCGATTCCCGAGGTGATTCAGGCACTGCAGCCGGACGGGGATCTGCTGTTCGTCGGCGGTGCGGCCTATGCGCGCATGGATGCACAGCTTACCGCCGAGCAGATCGCCGACACCTTAGGCAATCCCACGCGTGCCATCGGCACGGTCGGGCGCACGGTCGGTAGCCACGATTACCTGCGCGACTGGGACGCCACCAAACTGCCGGCAGGCACGCAGCTGTACGCCACCACCGAGCACCGACCGTCCGTGATCTGCGCGAACGTCGGCTGCACGGCGGCCTACCAGCGCATGGTCGAAGGGTGAGCGGCTCGGCGTTCCCGGATCTACCCGTCGGCGACGCAGACAGGTCCGGGAACGCCCGGCCCATACGCGCCCGCTGCTAGGTGGCCTCGCTGCTAGGCTGAAGCAGGGGATGGATACGACCGGTATGCGACCAATCGCACATCGCGGCCGCCCGCCGGAAAGGAGCCGCAATGGCGATCAATGCTAGGGAACTGCCGTTGGGGAAGGTGTTCACGCCGGACTTCCGTTTCTTCGTCCCCTCGTTCCAGCGCGCGTACATCTGGCAGCCGGAGAACATGCAGCAGCTCGTGGACGATCTGCGTGCCGCTGCCCGCAAACCGGACGTCCCGTACTTTCTCGGATCGCTGATTCTGGTGCATGAGGACGGCGACCGCTATGACGTGATCGACGGCCAGCAGCGGCTGGTCTCGCTGTCGATCATCATCGCCGTGCTGCGCGATCTGGAAGAGGACGACGACTGGAGGCAGCGGCTGGACGAGCTGCTGGTGGAGCCGGGCGACAGGCTGCGCGGCATCAGCAACGAGCCACGGCTCACCCTGCGCGAACGCGACGCGGCATTCTTCCGCGAATACGTGCAGGAAGGCAATCTGGAACCCGTCTTCGACATGAGCGACGACGACCTGTCCACCGGCGCGCAACGCAACATCGTGCACAACATCAAAAGCACGTACGACGAGCTGTCCCCACTGACCAAGGACGCACTGCACGCCTTCGCCTCCTACCTCGTCAACCAGGTGACGCTGGTGATCGTCACCACCGACGACCTTGACGGCGCACACCGCATCTTCGACGTGATGAACATGCGAGGCCTGCCGCTCACTGCATCGGACGTGTTCAAGGCGCGGGCCACCTCGTCACTGCCCGCCGCCGAAGCGGACGAGTACGCTGCGCGCTGGGATGACCTCATCGACCCGATCGGCGACGACCGGTCCACCGAGGAATTCTTCGCCGCGTTGCATCGGGCGCTGTCGCATAAGCCCAACGCGACGACACGGCTCATCGAGGAGTTCGTGGCGGACGTGCTCCGGCCGCACATCGACGGCGGCACCGTGCCAGCGTTCATCGACAAAGTGCTCGCCCCGTACGCCACGGCATGGCGGATCATCGCACGACCGAACGAGACGGTGCTGCCCACCGAGGTGACCGACCGTCTGGAATGCCTCAACGACTACCGCAGCCACGAGTGGAAGGCCGTGGCCATGTGGGCACTCGTCCACTCATTCTCCAGATTAGGCAGCAGGGATGTCTCCCCGTTCCGCCAGTCGCACGGGTTGCGTGCCAGTTCCGCACGTGCGGCGAACGCCACGCCCGCCACGCTGGGCATGCATGATGGCGATCGTCTGCTCGCCATTCTCGACGCGTTGGAACGGCTCACCGGCGTGCAGACGCTGAACCGCGCGGACCCGCTGGAACGTCAGGGCTGCGCGGCCGCCGCCATCCGTGACCTCGACCGGGGACTCGCCATGCCGTCCGTGCGCAAGCTCGCCTTCATCGGGTCCGACGACCGCGCGGAGGCTCTGGTTCGCCTGCACGGGGACATGCAGGGCGATGACGCGCTGGTACGGTTGCTGCTGCTGCGCGCCAACGACCGTGCGGCCGGCCGCCACCTGAGCCGGCCGCGCATGTTCAGCGCGCTGCCGATCATGCCGCTCAACATCGACCACGTGCGCTCGTTCGCCGCGTGGACGCCCGACCTGCACGACCGTTGGGTGAACCGTCTGGGCAACATGGCGCTCGTGCAGGGCGGGACGGAGCAGTTCGACGACTATCCCGAATACGCCGACCGTCGCAACCGAATACTGACGCGCAACGCGGCTTCGCGCCAGTTCCCGCTCACCGCCGAACTGGAGACGTTCAGCGCGTGCACGCCGGACATGCTGGAGCGCCGGCAGGAGGAGACGATCCGGCTCATCGCCGAATACTGGGGCATCCGCTATGACGAGCGGCATGTGGATCTCACGGCCGGCAGCACGGACGATCTCGCCGGCAAGAGCAGGGGCAGAACCGCCCGCCGGTCGGGGCGCGTCACCATCCGGCAGGTGATGAAGGCCGGGCTGCTGGCCGCGGGCGAACAGGTGGTGTGGAACCGGCCGCGCAAGGGCGAGCGATGGGTGGCCACGGTCACCGAGTCCGGCATGCTTCGCCTCGAGGACGGCTCGGAGTACAGCTCCCCTACCGCGGCGGCGCGGGCTGCGGCCGGCGGCAAGGGCAGCGGCGGACTGGAGGTATGGAAGCGCTCCTCCGACGGCCGCAAGCTCGCCGACATCTGGCGCGAATGCCGCAACAGCGCCGCATAGGGTCCGCGTGAGGCCCAATCCGCACACGGCTGGCGCGGCGGCTACGGGAGTATGGCCAAACCCGCTCCTTCTGCATCCGGATTAGCCGCCGAACCAGCTACCGAAACAGCATTTGGTGGCGGTTTGGGACACAAAACATGCCTGTTGTGTCCCAAACCGCCACCAATCATTCGTGCGGAGGCAGCGGCCAGCCGGTCCCGGCACGCAGCAGTGCCGGGCTCTGCTACTTCATGAGGTTCCGCAGCACGTACTGCAGAATGCCGCCGTTGCGGTAGTAGTCCGCCTCGCCGGGGGTGTCGATGCGCACCACGGCGTCGAACTCGGTGACCGAGCCATCCCGGTGCGTGGCCGTGACGTGCACGGTCTTCGGCGTCACGCCCGAGTTGAGAGTCTCCACGCCGGAGATGTCGTACGTTTCGGTGCCGTCCAGCCCCAGCGACTCGTAGGACTCGCCCTCAGGGAACTGCAGCGGCAGCACGCCCATGCCGATGAGGTTGGAGCGGTGGATGCGCTCGAAGCTCTGCGTGATCACCGCGCGCACGCCCAGCATCACGGTGCCCTTGGCGGCCCAGTCACGCGAGGAGCCGGTGCCGTACTCCTTGCCGGCGAGCACCACGAGCGGCACCTTGTGGGCCAGATAGTCCTCGGACGCCTCGAAGATCGTGGTGGGCTTGCCCGCGAGGAAGTCGTAGGTGAAACCGCCGGGCGTCACCTCCTCGCCCACGGAGGCGAGCAGCTGGTTGCGCAGGCGGATGTTGCCGAACGTGCCGCGGACCATGATCTCGTGGTTGCCGCGCCGGGAGCCGTACGAGTTGAAGTTCTTCTGCTCCACGCCGCGCTCGGTCAGGTAGCGGCCCGCCGGGCTGGACGCCTTGAACGCGCCGGCCGGGGAGATGTGGTCGGTGGTGACCGAGTCGCCGAGCAGGGCGAGCACGCGGGCGCCGTGGATGTCCTTGACGGGTTCGGGCTCGGCGCTCATGCCGTCGAAGAAGGTCTGGCGGCGCACGTACGTGGACTTCGGGTCCCATGCGAAGCGCTCGCCCTCCGGCACGTCAAGGCCCTTCCAGCGCTCGTCGCCCTCGAACACGGAGGCGTAGTCGCGCACGAACATCTCGCGGCTGATCGTCTCGGAGACCACGCGCTCGATCTCCTCGTTCGACGGCCAGATGTCCCTAAGGTACACGTCCTTGCCGTCCGCGCCGACGCCGAGCGGCTGGGTTTCGAAGTCGAAGTCCATGGTGCCGGCGAGCGCGTAGGCGATCACGAGCGGCGGCGAGGCGAGGTAGTTCATCTTGACGTCCGGGCTGATGCGGCCTTCGAAGTTGCGGTTGCCGCTCAGCACGGCGGTGACGGTCAGGTCGTTCTCGTTGATGGCCTTGGAGATCTCCGGCAGCAGCGGGCCGGAGTTGCCGATGCACGTGGCGCAGCCGAAGCCCACGAGCTCGTAGCCCAGGGCGTCCAGATCGTCCTGCAGGCCGGCCTTGGCGAGGTAGTCGGCCACCACCTGAGAGCCGGGGGCCAGCGAGGTCTTCACCCACGGCTTGGGCTTGAGGCCCTTGGCGTGCGCGTTGCGAGCGATGAGTCCGGCCGCCACCATGACGGACGGGTTGGACGTGTTGGTGCAGGAGGTGATGGACGCGATGGCCACGTCGCCGTTGCTGAGGTCGAAGTCGCCGCGGAAGTCGGTGGAGACGGCCACAGGCTCCTTGACGGTCTTCTCCGTTTCGTAGGCCGGCAGGGTCTTCTCGAACGTGGGCTTGGATTCGGCGAGCACGATGCGGTCCTGCGGGCGCTTCGGGCCGGCGATGGACGGGACCACGGTGCCGAGGTCGAGCTCGAGGTACTCGGAGTACTTCGGCTCCACGTAGTCGGGCGCGGAGGCGTCGCCCCAGAGCCGGTTGGCCTTGGCGTAGGCCTCCACGAGCGCGACCTGCTCCTCGGAGCGGCCGGTCAGGCGCAGGTAGTCGAGCGTCACGCCGTCGATGGGGAAGATGCCGCAGGTGGAGCCGAATTCGGGGCCCATGTTGCCGATGGTGGCGCGGTTGGCCAGCGGCACGGAGGCGATGCCCTCACCATAGAATTCCACGAACTTGCCCACCACGCCGTGCTTGCGGAGCATGTCGGTGATGGTGAGGACCACGTCGGTGGCGGTCACGCCCTCGGGGATGGAGCCGGTGAGCTTGAAGCCCACCACGCGCGGCACGAGCATGGAGATGGGCTGGCCGAGCATGGCCGCCTCCGCCTCGATGCCGCCCACGCCCCAGCCGAGCACGCCCAGACCGTTGACGGTGGTGGTGTGCGAGTCGGTGCCCACGCAGGAGTCGAGGTAGGCAAGGTCGCGTCCGTCGTTCAGGCCGGTCTGCTCCGCCGCCTTGGTCATGACCACCTTGGCGAGGTACTCGATGTTCACCTGATGGATGATGCCGGTTCCCGGCGGCACCACGCGGAAGTTGCGGAACGCCTGCTGCCCCCAGCGCAGGAACTGGTAGCGCTCCCCGTTGCGCTGGTATTCGATGTCCATGTTCTGCTGCAGGGCGTCCGGCGTGCCATACTTGTCGATCTGCACGGAATGGTCGATCACCATGTCGGACTGCACCTGCGGGTTGATGACCTCCGGATCGCCGCCCAGATCCGCCACCGCGTCGCGCATGGTGGCCAGATCCACCACGCAGGGCACGCCGGTGAAGTCCTGCATCACCACGCGCGAGGGGGTGAACTGGATCTCATGGCTCGGCTGCGCGTCCGGGTCCCAGTCGAGCAACGCCCGAACGTGCCCGTCGGTGATGTTGGCGCCGTCGACGTTGCGCACCAGGTTCTCCACCAGCACCTTGAGCGAGTAGGGCAGATGGTCGATTCCCGGCAGGTTGTCGATGCGATAGTAGTCGAAGTCCTTCCCGCCCACCGTCAGGGTGGCGAGTTGATCATCGCGAACGGACATGCTTCCTCCGTGCCTCAAACGAATGCGTCTGTACGATTATCCGCCGTCAATGGGTCGGATGCGTAACAAGAACTCTAGCGTGTCGCACGCATGCGTGCGATAATCCGCCACATCATGGGCACCAGCCACAGGCACAGGAAGAACACGGCCACCGAGCCGCCCATGGCGATGAGCGTGGCGGGGATGAGCCTGCCCTGCGGCACCACGAGGGCGAAGAAGTTCCTGACGAACGGGATGAACAGGCCGATCACGCCGGCGGCCGCAAAGCACGCCACCAGTATGCCGCGCCACCCATTGAGCGGCTGGGCCACGCGGGCGAGCACGAAGATGCCCATCACGAACAGCACGATCGCGCACGTGGCCCTCAGGTCCCCGAGGTCGGCGGCCGAATCGTCCACGTCCCAGCCCATCACCGGCGGCAGGAACCACGCGGCCATGAGCACCGATGCGGCCGTGGCCACGCCGCCGGGCAGGGCGAAATGGACCACGCGTTTGAGGAAGCCCGGCATGTAGCGGCGCGTGTTGGGCGCGAGCGCCAGAATGAACGCGGGCACGCCGATCGTCAACGCGCCGATGTACGTGATGTGCCGGGGCAGGTACGGGTATGGGATGCGCGTGAGCACCACGGCCAGGGAGATGAGCGCCGAGTAGACGGTCTTGACCAGGAACAGGCTGGCCACGCGCTCCATGTTGGCCATCACCTGACGCCCGCGGGCCACCACGTCCGGCAGGTGCGAGAACTTCGAGTCCACAAGCACCACCTGCGCCACGGCCTTGGTGGCGGACGCGGCGTTGCCCATCGCCACGCCCAGATCCGCCTCCTTGAGGGCGAGCGCGTCGTTCACGCCGTCGCCGGTCATGGCCACCACGTGCCCCTGGGTGTGCAACGCCTGCACGATCGCCTTCTTCTGGTCCGGCAGCACACGGCCGAGCACGTCCACGCCCTCGAGCACGCGGGCCAGCTCGTTGACGTCGCCCGGTAGGTCGCGCGCATCCATGGCCACGGGGGCCTCGTCGCCGGTGAGCCTGACCTTGCGAGCGATCGCGCCCACGGTGACCGGATTGTCGCCGGAGATGACCCGGCAGCGCACGCCCTGCTCACGGAACCATGCGAGCGTGGCCGCGGCATCCGGGCGGATGCGTTCGGAGCACAGCACGAGGGCGACCGGGCATGCCTGCGGGTCGAGGCGCGGGGCGGCGTCTTCGGCGGCGTCCGCAGACGTTGCGGCCGCGCCGGAACCGGATCCGGAAGTGTCGGTCCGGACCGCACTCCGATCGCCGCGCGCGATCATGAGCACGCGGTTGCCGTCGTTCGCATACTGGTTGACCCGTTCCAGCAGGCCCGCGTACCGGCCGTCCGCGTAGCCTTCGAACGCGGCGCACAGCACCTCCGGCGCGCCCATGGTCCACACGGAACCGGTCCCCGAAGCGTCGGACAACGAGACCGCGCTCCACTTGCGCGCCGAGGAGAACGGCACGCGGGCCGCCACCGTCCCCGGAGCGAACCCCTCCCCGGCAAGGCCCTTGAGCACGGCCTGCCCGGTGCCGTTGGGCTGCTCCTCGTCGGCCAAATCGTACAGCGCCTGCTTCGTCTCACGCTCGGGAACCTCGTCCGTGAGCATCACGAGATCGGCGTAGGCGATGCCCCCGTCGGTGATGGTGCCGGTCTTGTCCAGATTGAGGCAGTCCACACGCGCCAGCGTCTCCACGGATTCGAGTTCCTGCACCAGCGTGTTCCTGCGGGCCAGACGGATGGCGGCGAGCGCGAAGTTGAGCGAGGTGAGCAGCACCAAGCCCTCGGGGATCATGCCCACCACGCCGGCCACTGCGGAGACCACGGCCGCACGCCATTCGCCGGTCGCCACCGCATGGCTCCAGCCGCCCACGGCGGAGATCTGCGACCAGATGAGCAGCACACACAGAGGCACCACGAGGAACGTCATGAACTTGAGGATCGTGTTGATGCCGCGCGTAAGGTCGGAGACCGTCTTCTTGTACATCTTGGCCTGCGCGGTGAGCGTGGCGGCGTAGCTGTGCTCGCCCACGGCGGTCACGCGCACGAGCGCCAGACCGGAAACGGCGGTGGAGCCGGAATAGACCTGGTCGCCGGTCTTCTTGCGCACGGTGCGAGATTCGCCGGTGAGCATGGATTCGTCGAGCTCGAGGCCCCACGTCTCGACCACGCTCGCGTCGGCGGGCACCTGATCGCCCGATCGGATCCACAGCAGATCGTCCACCACGATCCGATCGTGCGTCACACGCTCGTCACGCCCGTCGCGGCGCACTACGTAGTCGGAGGCCACGAGGATGGACAGCCGGTCCAGCGTGCGCTTGGCCTTGAGCTCGGTGACGATGCCGATGCCGGTGTTGATGATGATCACGAAGCCGAACACCGCGTCCTTCCACGACCCGGTGACGAGCACCATGACCATGGCCGCGAGAATGATGCCGTTGAACAGCGTGAACACGTTGGCGCGCACGATCTGCCCCACCGAGCGCGACGAGGACGTCTTCACCCGGTTGGTCTGCCCATTCTCCTCGCGCCAAGCCACCTCCTGGGCGGTCAGGCCCGTTTCGGCGGTCCGGGGCATGGCTGACGTGCTGCTGGCGTTCGAACTCATATCCCCCAGCCTAGCCGCTCCCCGCGTCGCAGCATTCCGCCGTACACGCCCGTGGACCGGACAGGCCCGGATCAGCCCAGCCGCACGTCCATGGTCTTGGCGTGCGCGTGATCGTCGATCACCTGAATGGAGGCGTCGAAGATGGTGGAGGCGGCCGCGTCGTCGGTCACATGGAAGATCGCGGCGTAGAGCGTCTCGTCCACGGTGACGGGTGCGGTCGGGTCCACGAGGATGACCGGATAGCCGGCCTCGCGCGCGGTCTTGAGTCCCCGCCCCCATCGGTTCACGTCGTTGGGGCCGATCATCACGGCGGACAGGTTGCGGTTGGTCGCGTCGATGATCGCCCGGTCGCCGGCGGCCGGATCCACGCCCTCCATCGACATGTACGCCGTGTCCAGCCCGGCGTTCTGCAGCGCGTCCACGATCGGCTTGTCCGCGGAGGCATCCTGCGAGCCGACGTAGATGACGATCGCATCGGACACATCCACGCCGTCATGCTGGATGGCCGGCTCCGTGGCCTGCGTGTCGCCGACCGCCACGCCACGCGGCACGCAGCCGGAGGCGAGGGTCGTCAGCGCCGCCACGCAGGCGAGCGCGGCGAACAGGCGGGCATGGGCGCGCGTGCGGGCACGGGTCCTTCCAGTCATCGTCATGGCAACCGATTGTAACCGGGACGGCGTATCAGGCCCTGCGGAACAGGGCGACCGTCTCCACGTGGTGGGTCATCGGGTAGATGTCGAACGCGCGCAGGGAGGCGAGTCCGTAGCCGAGCGAGGCGAACGTGGCGGTGTCGCGTGCGAGGCTGGTCGGATCGCAGGCCACGTAGATCACCGCGGAAGCGCCGGATTCGGCAATGCGGCGGCACACCTTGGCGCGGGCGCCGGCGCGCGGCGGGTCGAGCACCACCACGTCGGGGCTTTCCAGATCGTGCGGCACGTGCTGCAGCGTGGCGTACACGTCCCCGCAGCGGGCATCCACGGCGTCCAGTCCGGCCTCGCGCAGGTTGCGGCGAGCGTGGCGCACTGCCTCGGGGGCGCCCTCCACGGTGAGCATGCGCGTGCGTGGTGCGGCGAGCGCGGCCATGGGCAGGGAGAACAGGCCTGAGCCGGAGTACAGATCCCACAGCACGGCGGATTCGGCGCCGTCGAGCGCCTCGCGCACCAGACCCATCACGTGCTCGGGCAGGCGCATGGGGGCCTCGCGGTGGATCTGCCAGAAGCCGGAGGACGCCACCGCATAGCGGAATTCATGGCCGTCCACGCTCATGCGTTCGGTCACGGTCGCGCTGCCGGCGGTCACCTCGCCGCCCACGAGCACCGCGAAGTTGCCGTCATCGGCCTGCGCAGTTCCCGTCTGCACGGCTTCCCTCGGTTCGGGGGCGACCAGCCGGATCTGCGCTCCGGGCACGAAGCCGCCGTCCCACACGTGTTCGCGTTCGGCCATGGCGAGCAGCCTCTCGGTGGCCAGGGGCATGCCGTCCAGTCGCACGCGGGTGTGCGAGCCACGCCGACGCATGGAGGCGTAGCCATCCTCGTCGGCGATGAGCTCGATGCGCGTACGCCAGTTGAGTCCGCCCAGCGCCTCGTCGCCGGGCATGCGCTCCACGGTCACCTCGCCCAGCGCGTCCGGGTCCACATGCCCGAGCCGCTGCATCTGTTCGCGGATCGTCGCGGCCTTCCACCTGAGCTGCCCGGGCAGGGAGACGTGCACCAGATCGGCGCCTCCCACGCCGCCGCCCATGGCGAGCGGGCCGGCCAGCGGCCATGCAGGGTCCACGCGGTCGGGGCTCGCCTCAAGCACCTCGGCCACCTCGCCGGTCCAGAAGCGGTCGTCGCGGTCGTGCGGCTCATCCAGCGTGATGCGCACCTGCTCTCCGGGCAGTGCGAAGCGGACGAACGCCACGCGCCCGTCGATGTGCGTCACGCAACGGCCCTGGTCGGCGTACCGTTCGATGCGGACCTGAACGTCCATGGTGTCAATGCGTCCTTTCGGAAAGAGGATCGTTGTCAGAATGCCCGGCGACCGTCCGCACCGGGCTCGGAGGACTGCTCCGAAGTCTGCTCGGCGGCCCGTTCCGCGGCCCTGTGCCGCATGAGCGGCGTGGCGACGATGAGGTACGAGACCCAGATCGCCAATGCCCAGAACGGGATGCCCATCACGAGCCTCGCGATGCCGAGCGCGGCCACGTTGTTCGTCAGGTACAGCGGCACCTGCACCGCGAGCCGCAGCACGAACAGGCCGGTCCACAGCGCGGTGACGGCCATGTACGCGCGGCACAGGGCGCGGTCGGACCGCCATCCGGCCAACCATGCCTTGAGGTCCGCCGTGGGCAGCGTGCGCAGGAATTCGACCATGAGGCCCACGCCGGGCACACGCACGAGCATCGAGACGGACAGCAGCACCAGATACACGGCGTTGCTGATGAACCCGAACGTGTAATAATTGCGCGCCTCGTGGCTCTTCCACGCCCACACCAGACAGATGCCCACGGCGATGAGCCCGCTCAGCGCGCCGATCAGCGACTGGCGCTGGGCCAGACGCGCGAGCACCTGCACGCCGGCGAGCGCGGCGGAGACGATCACCGTGAGCTGCAGGTTGTTCGTGACGATGAACATCACCACGAACACGAGCCCGGGCAGCATGGACTCGACCACGCCGCGCACGCCGCCGATCGCGTCGATCACGGAGAATTCCTCGGCATCCCCGTCCGTGCCGCCGCCGATCGCGGCGAGCGAGGCGAATCCGGTGCGTTTGCTCAACGGACTTCGGAGAACATCGGGCCGCGGGACAGGGTGGTCTTCACCTCGGTCTCGTGGTCGGAGCTGAGCGGGCCCTTCGGCTTGCCGGGAATCTCGGCGGACTGGCCGTCGGCGTCCTCGGCGGCTTCGGCCTCCTCCATCGCGCGGCGCTGGGAGGGAGTGATGGGCGCGTGCATGGGGATCATGTCACGCGGGGCGAGCGGTTCCTCGCCGCGGGCCACCACGATGCGCGTGAAGTACTCGTCAAGCACGTCCTTCTGCTCCTCGCCGTCCTCTGCGGCCTTGCCGGCGAAGATGCCGCGCAGCATCCAGCGCGGGCCGTCCACGCCCACGATGCGCGTGGTCACGGTGCCGCCCTTCAGATGCACGGGCAGGAGCAGCTCCTTGCCGAACGTGCCGTCCGTCTCGGTGGCCTCCTGGTTGGCGGCGAGCAGGTCGGCGCGCACGTCGTCCCACAGGCCCATGGTCTTCGGAGCGGCGTACGCCTCGAGTTCCAGACTGGAGTTGCCGACGGTGATCACCGCGCCCACCACCGCATTCGTGGCGCGGTCGGCCTTGAGGCGCAGGCCGGCGTTGTCGTACTGCATGGGGATCATCGGCAGCAGCAGGGAGCCGATGTCCAGATATTCGTCATAGTCGGGAACGTTCTCGTCATCCACGTCCCACGGGCCGTTGTCCTCGCCGCGCACGCCGGCGAACGCACCCTGCCCGTTCGGCTCGGCATCGGTGCCGGTCCCTTCGGCTGTCTCGGCCGTCTTCGTTTCCTCCTCTTCGGCAGGCTTGGCGACGTCCTCGTCCTGATGCTTCTTCTTGCCGAATCCAAACAGTCCCATAGGTTCCTCGTTTCGTACCGTTCGAGTGCTGGTTACACAGCCTAGCACGTGCTCCTGCGCCTCTTGCGTCACACGCCGTAGGTGACGGTCAGGGGCGCGTGGTCGGACCAGCGCTCGTCGTAGCTCGGCGCCTTGTCGATCACGAACCCGCGAGCCGTTTCGGCCAGTTCCGGCGTGGCGAACTGGTAGTCGATGCGCCAGCCGACGTTGTTGTCGAACGCGCGGCCGCGCTGGCTCCACCACGTATACGGGCCCTGGATGTCCCCGGCCAGATCGCGCAACACGTCCACGAACTCGTAGTCGGTCAGCCAGCGGTCCACGTACGCGCGTTCGGCGGGCAGGAAGCCGGCATGCGTCACGTTGCCCTTCGCGTTCTTGATGTCCAGCGAGGTGTGCGCAATGTTGAAGTCGCCGCACAGCACCGCCTGCCGGCCGCCGGACGCCGCCTCGTCGCGCAGTTCGGCCAGTCGCGGGCCCATCGCGTCAAGGAAACGGTACTTCTGCATCATCTTGGTCTCGTCGTCCGCCGCGCCGGAATGCACGTACACGCACGCCACGGTGACGGTGTAGCCCTCCGGCGTGACCACGTCGGTCTCGATCCAGCGGCCGGAATCCACGTCCTCGTCGAGACCCGGCAGACCGTAGCGGCGGCCCGTCACCTCGAGGTCAGTCACGATCGCCACGCCGGCGCGGCCCTTGACGCGGCACACCTCGTTCATGCGGGAGAGCTTCTCCGGCACGGCTATGCGACCGGCGGCCGCGTAATCGTCCGCGAACCCGTCGAGGATCGGGTCAAGCTCGGTCTGAGGGGCGCGGACCTCCTGCATGCACCAGACATCGGGCGCATTGGCCCGCACCCATTCGTCCACGCCCTTGCGTCTGGCCGCGCGGATTCCGTTCACGTTCGATGTGGTGATGGTGATCGTCATACCAGCCGACCCTACCCCCGCTCCTGCCCAACGGTCACGCCGCCGCCTTGCCCTCATTCGCATACGGCAGCGTGATGCGTAGCGAGGCCAGGTCCACGTCGAAGTCGCAGGCGGGCACCTTGGCCAGACGGGTCGTGTTGTTCGCGATCTGCAACGCAAGGCGATGCCCGGCGCGCACGGTCCAGTCCGTGGCGAGCAGCGGCACGTCCACCTCGAACCACTCCCCCACAGGCGTTGGCGCGAAGGCGTCGAAACCGGCCGCGTGCGCGGTGGCGATCCACCCGCGCGTCACCACGTGCTCCACCTCGGTGGACCGGCGCGGCACGCACACCGGGTAGGTCGGCTTGTCGTCCGGGGAGGACTGGCCGCACGTGCGCGTCTCCTTGAGCTCCACCAGCGCATGCAGGTCGGGATTGACCTGCACGTAGTTGCCCTCGCCGTATTCGATGAGCTGCACGGTCAGGTTGGTGTCCGGCGCGGTGGCCTTCACCCTCATGCGCACGTGCGGCGTGCCGGACAGATGCAGGTCCGCATCCGTCGGCTCGCTCACGGCCAGCAGGCGATCCTCGTGCGGGGTGAACGCCTCGGCGAGCGGGGTGAGTTCGCGGATGCGGCCGGCGGCCACGTGCGCCACGTGCATCGCGGCCGCACCGCTGCCGTCCGATCGCCCGGCACCGGTCCGCCCGGCGTCGGTCCGATCGCTGCGGTCCGTCTTTCGCTTTCGGTCGGTCGGTTCCGCCGCAGCCACGCCCTGCGCGTCCTGCCCCGCCGCAGCATGCCCGGACACGGCGTCCGGCATCGGATTGCGTTCCGGGGCCAGCATGCCGTCCGCCGTCACGCCCCACGCATGGTCGCGCGTCCCCGGCACCGGCCAGGTCGCGTAATCACGCCACGTGCCGTCCGCGCCCTCAACGGAGGCGACCGGCTCGTCCATGATGCCGTTGTCCACGTCGAGCAGCCAGTGGTCGAACCACCGGTTGAGCGTGCGCACCCACTCGTGATGGCGCACGTCGAACGGGTCGTCATGCCCATACTGGTGCAGCCAGATCTTGCGCGGCACGCCGGCCTCGCCGAGCGCCTGCCAGTAGCGATCCACCTGATTCATCATCACGTTGAGGTCATTGGTGCCGTGCACCAGGAACACACTCGCCTTGAATGCGCCGGCATGCGCGCGATAGTTGCGTTCGCCCCAGAACTCCTCGTTGTACGAGCGATGCTCCTTGTCCGCCCCGGCCTTGAGCGCCGGATAGCCGTCCGGCGCGGTGGAGAAGCGCTGCAGTTTGCCGTTCGCGGTGGACTGGAGGTATTCGGCGAAGTTGTAGGGCTCGTACCAGCCGCCGTCCGCGTCGTCGCCGTCGAGCAGGCAGCCGTTCGGATGGTACCAGTCGTACTGGCTGGAAATGGCGGAGATCGGCACGATGGTCTTCAGGCCCTCGATGCCGGTGGCCGCCATGCCGTTGGCGAGCGAGCCGTCGTACGACTTGCCGATCGCCGCCACGGCACCGGTGCACCAGTAGGCATGGGCGAGGTTCGCATCGCTGCGGTCGTCACGCGTCCAGTAGGCGCGGGCCCGGCCGTTGACCCAGTCCACCACGGCGTTGCACGAGGCGATGTCCCGCCGGCCGCCGATGTCGCAGAACCCGTCGGACAGGGAGGTGCCGGAGGTATCCGGCATGGCGACCGCGTAGCCGCGCGGCACGAAGTAGTTGTCGTAGAAGAACGGGAACTGCACGAGCGGGCTGTTCCACTTGTCGTCCGGGTGGAGGTACTTCTTCTGCTCGCCATGCCGGTCGAGACGCTCGTAGTAGGGGCTCGGGTCCATGATGAGCGGCACCCTGGCCACGCCGTCCAGTTCACGCGGGCGGATGATGTCCACGCGGATCAGGTCGCTCTTCCCGTCGCCATCGGAGTCGAACGGCAGCTCGATGTATACAAACCGTCGGATTGCGTCCTCATAGGAGAACAGTTCCTCGGTGACGCCGTCCGCGCCCACGCGGAACGCTTCGGCGGATGTGCTCGATGCGGTCATGGATGTCCCTTTCCGTACGGTGCCGGCCGGAGATGGGCCGGTCCGGCCTGCGACTGCCATCATATATAACCAACGAAACGCAACAACACGGTTACGACCTACCGCGCGGCTTGAGTGACACTGTGTCATAGCCGCTTCGCGGCCCATGACAGGGCTTCTGCGTTCGTGGGGGACTTTTCGGCATCTGCGCGAAGCCATCTGCGTTCGTGGGGGACTTTTCCTCACACAGGCACCGCGTTCCGATGCGGTTTCGGCATGGTTGAGGTGCCAATCCACAGGACGAAATACCCCACGAACGCAGATACCTCTGTGCAAGGACTAAAAAGTCCCCCACGAACGCAAAACCCGTTCACGCGGGGTGAGTAGACTGCTTCGAGGAATGGGCCACGACGGCCCGCAACCCAAGGCATCCTACGGAAAGGAAGCATCCCATGTCTCAGGCCCAGCCTGAAGCCCTGGCCATCACGCCGGAACAGCTCAAGCGGTATTCCGAAGCGTTCAACAAGGACCGCGCCAATCTGGTGGCTGCCAACGCCGCCGTTTCCACCGGCATTCTCAAGGCCGCCACCGCATACCGGGGCGTGCGTGAACTTCCCCGCACGTTCTCCGTGGAGCTCAAGCAGGGGTCGATCACCAACCAGCAGCACTCCGGCCGCTGCTGGATGTTCGCCTCGCTGAACACGCTGCGCTACGAGCTCATGCACAAGTGGAACCTCGAGGACTTCGAGTTCTCGGAGAGCTACCTGTTCTTCTACGACAAGCTGGAGAAGGCCAACTACTATCTGGAGAACATCCTCAAGACCCTGGACGAGCCGACCGACAGCCGCCTGTTCCAGGAAGTCAACGGCTACCCGGTGGGAGACGGCGGCTGGTGGCAGATGTTCGTCAGTCTCGTGAAGAAGTACGGTCTGGTGCCCAAGGACGCCTACCCGGAGTCCGAAAACTCCCGCAATTCCGAGGCGTTCGAACAGTACCTGCGCACCAAGCTGCGCGAGTTCGCCATCGCACTGCGCGAGGGGCACAGGGCCGGAAAGTCCGTGGAGGAGCTGCGTGCGCAAAAGACGGAGATGATGGCCACCGTGTACCGCATCTGCGCGATCGCGATGGGAGAGCCGCCGGCAACGTTTGACGTGCTGCTGCGCGTCAAGGACGGCGACGACGACAAGGACGGCGAGGCCAAGGACGCCGCCAAGAAATCCGGCATCGATTCGCGCCGCCAGATCGTGGAGCACGGCATCACCCCTCAGGAGTTCTATGCCAAGTACGTGGGCGAGGATCTGGACGACTTCGTCTGCCTGGCCAACGCCCCGCTCGCCAACCGGCCGTTCTTCCGCCGCTATGTGCTCAAGTGGGACGGCAACGTGGCCGAAGCCGGCGGCATGGAGTTCGTCAACGTGCCGCTCGAGGTGTTCCGCAAGGCCGCCGTGGACCAGCTCAAGGCCGGCCACCCGATCTGGTTCGCCTGCGACTGCACACAGTTCTCGCTGCGCAAGGACGGCATCTTCGACAAGGCGTCCGTGCGCGTGGACCAGCTGTTCGGCACCGACTTCGACCTCACCAAGGCCGAGGGTCTCGAGTATCAGGACAGCCCGTCGAACCACGCCATGACGCTCACGGGCGTGAACCTCAACGAGGCCGGCGAGCCCGACCGCTGGAAGGTGGAGAACTCCTGGGGCAAGGACAACGGCGCGGACGGCTACTACGTGGCGTCCGGCGAATGGTTCGACCGCTTCACGCAGGAACTCGTGATCCGCAAGGAATATCTGGACGGGGAGACGCTCAAGGCCCTTGCGACCGAGCCGATCGAGCTCGAGCCGTGGGAGCCGATCTCCCGCATGTGCCGCTGACCCGGAAACCCGGAACGCGGCCCGTGCCGTTCCCGGCTCCCCTCCTCAGGGGAGCCATTTTCACTGCGTGCAATGCGCCGCACAACGCACAACGCAAATGGGCCCCACGGCAATCAAGCCGCGGGGCCCATTCGTTCAGAACCGAATGCCGGTCAGCAGGTCAAGCCGCTAGACTCACTTCTGCCAGCCGATGTTCTCGGTGTGGTTCGGCACGCCGGTGGTCAGCACGGAGGCGTAGCCGGCGGGGCCGTAGTTGGCCAGGCCCTGCTTGCAGGCGAACATGATCGGGCCGTTCTCGAAGGCGATCTGGGCGTAGAGCTCCATGTACTTCTTCTCGGCCTGGTTGAACAGCTTGATGGCCTCGGTGGAGTCCTCGGTCTGGACGACCTTCTTGAGGATGTCGTCGATCTCGGAGGTGCCGACGAAGCCGTAGTTGGACTCGGAGTCGGAGCCGAACAGCTGGTAGGAGCTGGAGGAGTAGCCGAACGGATCGGAGGCGGACCATCCGAGGCCGATCATGTCCCACTTGCCGGAGGACACGGTCTTGGAGAACTCGTTCTGGGCCTTGATGTCGATGTCGATCTTGATGCCGGCGTCCTTGGCCATCTTCTGGATGGCCTGAGCCTTCGCCTTGGTGGTGGCGGCGTCGGAGAACGTGGTGTAGGTGAAGCCGGCGGTCTTGCCGTCCTTGGTGTAGTAGCCATCGGAGCCCATGGTGTAGCCGGCGGCCTCGAGGGTCTTCTTGGCGTTCTCGGTGGAGAAGGCGGAGTCGGCGGGCATGTTGTCCTCGTAGCCGGCCTGGAACTGCGGCATGATCACGGAGCCCGGAACCTTCTCGGTCCAGTCGAGGCCGTTGAAGTCGATCTTGGCCAGCTGGGAACGGTCGAGGGACTGCACGAAGGCCTTGCGCAGGTTGACGTCGGAGGTGTTCTCGCTCTTGCCGTTGATGGTCACGGTGGACACGCCGATGTCGTAGGCGCGGCGCAGGTAGGCGCCCTCGACGGTCTTGGCGGTGGCCAGACGGTCGGAGGAGCCGACGCCGGTGCCGTCGATCTCGCCGTTCTTGAAGGCGTTGATGGAGGCGGAGTCTTCCATCTGCTTGTAGGTCACAGAGTCAAGCATCGGCTTGTCGCCCCACCACTTCTCGTTCGGCACGAAGGTGATGTGGTTGTCGTCGAAGTCCTTGATGGTGAACGGGCCGGCGCCCCACTCATCGGCGTGCGGGTTCTTGGACCAGCCGTTGGAGAAGGTGTCCGCGGACTTGGCCAGATCGTTCTCGTCGTACGCCATGGACGGGTACAGCTGCTGGAACACGGCCTGGTACGGGTAGAACTTGTTCTTGAAGGTGACGACAACTTCCTTGTCGTTGTCGCCGGCCTTCACGGACTCGATGGAGTCGTAGCCGGTGGTAATGGCCGGGGTGAACTGGTCGGACTCGCCGTTGGAGACCTTCCACGTGCTGTAGAAGTCCTTCCAGGTGATCGGCGTGCCGTTGTTCCAGGAGGCCTTCTCGTTGATGGTGAACTTGATGGTCTCCGGGTCGGTGGAGGTCTCCTCGACCTTGGTCACATAGTTCGGGTTCGGCTCAGCCTTGGAGCCGTCCACGGAGTAGTCCCAGATGGAAGGCATGTAGTACTTCCAGAAGGTGGACATGTAGGCGGTGTTGCCGTTGACGGACAGGGCGTTGAAGTCCGGGCCGACCTCGACGGTGGCCAGGGTCAGGGTGCCGCCCTGCTTGAGGTTGGAGCGGTCCTGCGGGTTGTTGTAGGCCTTGTCGGTGGCGGGCATCGGGTAGGACGCCGCGTTGATCGGGGTGCCCTCCTGCGGTTCCGCAGAGTTGGTGTCGTTGGTCACCTGAGCGGTGGTGTTGCTGTTGCCGCCGCAGGCAGCCAGGGAAACCAGGGCCGCCACGGAGGCGAGCAGAGCCGTCGCCTTGCGCATAGATGCAAACTTCATAAGTGTTGCATTCCTCTCTTCGCACGGCATGAGTTGCGCACGCCGTGCTCTCCTTTTCACATCACGCAACTGTGTGGCGAGCTTACACCAAGTTATGTGTCTTGTATATTTCAGGATGATGTGGTATATGACGGCGTTCCCCGTTGGAATTCCAACGAAACGAGGCATGGTTGCCCTCGGCGCAATCCTCTGCGGTTTTGCTCAGTATATGGACAATCGCGGAATATCGTCGTTACCTTCCGTTTGCCGGGCAGTCACCGAACGGCAAGCGGACCGCGGCGGACGGGCAACAACGGGCGACATCCCCACCCCGCACACCGGCAACGCAAAAGCCCGGCCCCCACGGAGGGAACCGGGCTTGTCCGTCAACGCTAGGCGCAATTCAGGGGCAGACGGACCGGAGCGTCAGAACGCGGATTCGGCGGTCACGTCCAGCGGGAAGTGGCACGCGAACTCGGACGGGTTCTGGCTGTCGCCGCGCAGGGTGGGCCGCTTGCCGTCGCACAGCTGCTGCTGCTCGGGCGTGAGCCGGAGCTTGACGGGGCAGCGGGATGCGAAGCGGCATCCCGGGTGCTTCTCGGCCGGGCTGGGCAGATCGCCCTTCAAAATGATGCGGCTGCGCGTGCGCTCCACCACCGGGTCCGGCACCGGGATGGCACTCAGCAGCGCCTGGGTGTACGGGTGACGCGGGTGGGTGAACACGTCCTCGGTCTCGCCGAGCTCCACCACCTGGCCGAGGTACATCACGGCCACGCGGTCGGAGATGTGGCGGATGACCGCCAGATCGTGCGCCACGAACAGGTAGGAGATCTTGAGCTTGGCCTGCAGGTCCTCGAGCAGGTTGATCACGCCGGCCTGAATGGACACGTCCAGCGAGGCGATCGGCTCGTCGAGCAGCAGCACCTTCGGGTCGGTGGCGAGGGCGCGCGCGATGGAGATACGCTGGCGCTGGCCGCCGGAGAACTGGGACGGGAAGCGGTCCACGTAGTCGGGGTTGAGCCCCACCAGTTCCATGAGCTCGCCGATGCGGTGGTTGATCCTCTCCTTGTCCCACTTGTGGACCTTGAGCGGTTCGGCCAGCACGTCGTAGATGGTCATGCGCGGGTCGAGGGAGCTCATCGGGTCCTGGAAGATGATCTGCAGGTCCTTGCGCAGCGCCTTGCGGTCGGCGCGGCTCTTGAGCGTGGCGAGGTCGTGGCCGAGCACCGTGATCCTGCCGTCCTCCGGCTTCATGAGGTTCATGATCTCCATGAGGGTGGTGGACTTGCCGGAGCCGGACTCGCCCACGAGGGCCAGCGTCTCGCCCTGGCGGATCTTGAACGTCACGTCATCCACGGCCGCCACGCGCCCGATGGTGCGGCGGAACATGCCGCCGCCCGTGAGCGGGAACGTCTTGACGAGGTGCTCCACCTCGAGCGTCACCGGGCGTTGGTCGCGCGGCACGTCGGCCCATTCGGCGGGCAGCAGATCCGGCACGGGGAACACGTCCGTGTACTTCATGTGCTTGGAGACGATCTCGTCCAGTCGGCGGCAGGAGGCCAGATGTCCGTTCTTGGCGTCCACCACCTCGAGGTTCGGCTCGGACTGAGAGCATTCCGGCGTGGCGAGCGGGCAGCGCGGAGAGAACGGGCATCCGGCGGGGATGTCCACCAGCGAGGGCGGGTTGCCCTGAATCGGCACGAGGCGCTGGGATGCGGCCACGTGCGGCTTCGGCACGGCGCCCAGCAGGCCCATGGTGTACGGCATGGACGGTTTGGCGAAGATGTCGTCGATGCTGGCGCGTTCGACCGGTCGGCCCGCGTACATGACGAGGATGTCGTCGGCGGCGCCGGCCACCACGCCCAGATCGTGGGTGATGAGCACCACCGCGGCGCCGGTTTCCTTCTGTGCCTTGGCGAGCACGTCGAGGATCTGCGCCTGGATGGTCACGTCGAGGGCCGTGGTCGGCTCGTCGGCGATGATCACGTCCGGGTTGTTGGCGATGGCGATGGCGATCATGACGCGCTGGCGCATGCCGCCGGAGAACTGGTGCGGGAAGCTGGCCAGACGCTCCTCGGGCTGCGGGATGCCCACGAGTTCGAGCAGTTCGACGCAGCGGTCGTGCACGGCCTTCTTGCTCATCTCCGGGTGATGGGTGAGCAGGCCCTCCGCGATCTGGTCGCCGATGTTGAACATCGGGGTCAGGGCGGACAGCGGGTCCTGGAACACCATGGCGATGTGTTCGCCGCGGATCACGCTCATTTCCTCGTCGGACTTGCCCACGAGCTCCACGCCGTTCATCTTGATGGAGCCGGTGACCTTGGCGTTGTCGTCCAAGAGACCGATCAGGCTCAGCGCCGTCACGGACTTGCCGGAGCCGGACTCGCCCACGATGCCCAGCGTGCGGCCGCGCCACAGGTCGAAGTTCACGCCGCGCACGGCACGGCACACGCCGGCCTCGGTGGCGAACGAGACGTGCAGGTCGCGCACCTGCATGATCGGGTCGCCCTTCGGCGCGCCCTTGGGGCCGTGCCCCTCGAGCAGCTCGTACTTGAGGATGTCGTCGCGCAGCACCTCGCCGTTGGCAGACTTCATGATGTCCGCAAGCGGGTTTGCGACCTTCTTGGTCTTGTGGAAGAACATCACGCACCAACCTTTCCGCCGGCGGCCGAATTCGGGTCAAGGGCATCACGCAAGCCGTCGCCGATGAGCTGCATGCTGAAGCACAGGAGGATCAGCGCCACGGACGGGGCGAGCAGGATCCACGGCGCGGTCTGGATGGTGGACTGGCCCACCTGAAGGATGGAACCCAGCGAGGTGTCCGGCGGCTTGATGCCGACGCCCAGGAACGACAGAGCGGTTTCGGAGTTGACCGCGCCGACCACGCCGAGCACGGTGTTGATGATGATCATGGACGCCAGGTTCGGCACGAGGTGGCGCAGGATGATCTTGAAGGAGCCCACGCCCATGAACCGCGCGGCCTTGACGTAGTCGCGTTCTCGCAGGGAGAGGGTCATGGTGCGGATGATTCGCGCGTAGCCCACCCAGCCGAAGGCCGTCAGGCCGATGACCAGCCAGATCCAGCCGGCGGTCGCGTTGGCGGCGCGCACGATCATGGCGATGAGCAGGAAGGACGGCACGACCAGCAGGCAGTCGAGGATCCACATGCCGACGCGCTCCACCCAGCCGCCGAAGAAGGCGATGGCGGTGCCGTAGATGGCGGCGATGGCCATGGTGGCCACGGAGGTGATCACGCCGATCATCAGCGACTTGCCGAGGCCGTGCACCACGAGAGCGTACAGGTCGGAGCCGCCCGGATCGGTGCCCAGCCAGTGTGAGCCGTCCGGCGCGGTGGCCAGCGCGAAGAAGTCGGGCTCGTCATAGCCCCACTGGCCGATGTACGAGCCGAAGAGGGCGAACAGGATCAGAATGCCCAGAATCACCACGCCCACGATGGCGGAGGTCTGGCGGAAGAAACGGCGGGCAATCAGCGCACCGTAGCTCAGGTGCTTGATCTCCTTGCGGTCCTCCTCACCGGCTTTGCCTTCCGGCTGTGCGGCGGGCGCGTTTGCGGAAACGCTTGCTTCACTCATTGTTCTCGTATCCCTTCCCTCACGTCAGCTCATCTTGATGCGCGGGTCGAGCCACGCGGAGAAGATGTCGGCCAGAAGCGCGCCGGCCAGCGTGCACACGCCGCCGAAGGCCGCGATGGCCACGGAGGCGTTGATGTCGCTGTTGTTGATGGCGGTGATGAAGTAGCGGCCCAGACCGTTGATGGCGAAGATCGACTCGGTGATGACGGCACCGGTGAACACGGAGGCGATGGAGAACGCCACGTTCACGCCGGTGGGGATCAGGGAGGCGCGCAGGGCGTGGCGGCGCACGGCCTGACGGCGGGTGAGGCCCTTCATGCGGGCGGTGCGCACGTAGTCAGCGTGCAGCTCGTCCAGCAGGTAGGTGCGCTGGGTCAGGTGGTAGTTCACCATGCCGAGCAGCGTGAGCGAGATGGTCGGCAGGATGATGTGCTGGAGGAAGTCGACGAGTCGCAGGCCTATGTTGTCGCCGGTGTAGCTGGACAGGCCGGTCACGTAGAACATGCGGAAGCCCACGCCGTCGTTGACCGCGATGGCCGCGAGCACGATGAGCAGGGCGAGCACGGCGGACGGGATGACCATGAAGAACGTGCCGGTCACGGTGAAGAAGCGGTCCTGCCACTTGTACTGGCGCTGCGCGGTGTAGATGCCGAGGGCCACGCCGAGCACGATCGAAAGGATGGTGGAGAAGGTGACCAGCTCGGTGGAGGCGAGGATGCGGGGGGCGATGGCGCTGTTCACCGATTCGAGCAGCGGCGACTTGCCCCAGTCCCAGCGGGTGACGATGGCGGTCAGCCAGTTCCAGTAGCGTTCGATGACCGGCACGCGGTCGTTCACGTTCGCCAGATCGAGCGTGCGCTCGATGGAATCCTGAGGCGGACGCGGGGTGCGTCCCTCGTAGATGGAACGCGGATGCATGAAGGCGGACGCCATAAAGTACGTAAAAGACACCGCCACAAACAGCATGACGACGTAGTTGACGAGGCGCTTGGCGATGAATTTCAGCATGACGCTGGTGCCATCCTTCCTCCTTATATAGAGACCTAATGCTGCGACTGTCGTTTTCGAGCCGTTCACATAATAGCCACCCAATGTAAACAGACGCGACGAGATTATGACAAAACGTCAAGATAACCATGCATGATCTTCACATTTCCAACACAATGCGTCCGTCTGTCGGACACCGCAACGGTCCTGCCGCCATCCGATACCGTCCGGCACCGTCCCTATGCGCGGGGAAACGCCTGATCGTACCGGCGCTTGAGCTGCTCGATGGACACGTGCGTGTACCGCTGCGTGGTGGCGAGCGACGCATGCCCCAGCATCTCCTGCACCTCACGCAGATCCGCCCCGCCGTCCAGCATGTGCGTGGCCGCCGAATGCCGCAGCGCATGCGGGCTGATGTCCGGCACGCCGGCATGCTTCGCCTCGGCGTGCACCACACCGCGGGCGATGCGCTGGTTGATCCGCCCGCCGCGCGCGCCCACGAACAGCGCCGTCTGCCCGCCGCGGGCCAGCAGCGCCCGGCCGTCCGCTCCGAGCCAGCGCTCCAGCGCCGTGGCCGCCGGCATGCCGAACGGCACCACGCGTTGCTTGCTGCCCTTGCCGGTCACCCTGACCGTACGCTGGGAGAAATCCACGTCGTTCACATCCAGCCCGACCAGCTCGGCCACACGGATACCTGTGGCGTACAGCATCTCCACGATCGCCGCATCGCGCAAACGGACCGCCTCCGCAGTCGGATCGGCCCCCCGTCGCCTCCCCGCGCCGCGACTGATTCCCCTCGGCACGGCGCCGCCCGCCTCGTCGCCGTTGCCGCCGTTGCCGCCGTCGGCCTCCTCGTCGGCGCTGTCCGCGAGCCGTTCGGCCTGCGCCTCGGTGAGCATGGCCGGCAGTGTGGCGGGAATCTTCGGCGTCATGAGCCCCGCCGCCGGGTCCGAGTCCGTCAGCCCGCGCTCGTAGCAGTAACGGAAGAAACCGCGCACGGCCACCGTCTTGCGAGCCATGCTGCTGCGCGCGTGCCCCCGCGACTCATGGGCCATCCACAGGCGCAGGTCGTCGATGCGCACGGTCTTCAGCCCCGTCGCCCCGCGCAGCGCCAGCATGTGCAGGCACTCCCCCACGTCCGTCCCGTACGCCCTGAGCGTATTCCCGCTCAGTCCGCGGTTGGCCTTGAGGAAGCCCAGATAGGCGTCGAGCGCAGCGTCATACCATGTCATGCCTTTCATTATCGGCCATGCGAGGCACCGGAGCGCACAGGCACCGCAATCCCCGCTCCGCCGCCCCTCTGCCGCCATGGTCCTCTTCGCCGGCCCCCTCCGCGCTGCCGTCACCCCCTGCCGCCATGCCGCCCCGACCGGTAGACTGCGTAAGTGCAGACAGGCATCGACAGGCAGGCAAGCGAGGCGCGCATGGGCAGGCATTCGGCAAAACACGTGCAGGAGATCCGGGCAGCGGAGGGCCGCGCGGCGAACCGGACTGGCGGATTCAGGAACGCAGTCGCGGGCGAACCGAGCGGGGACCCCGTGGTGGCCCGTGCGATCGACCTCGTCAAGACCTACGGGGACGCCGATTCGCAGGTGACGGCCCTCGACCACGTGAACGTGGAGTTCGCGCGCGGCGCCATGACCGCCATCATGGGCCCGTCCGGCTCGGGCAAGTCCACGCTCATGCACTGCATGGCCGGGCTGGACACACCCACCTCCGGGCAGGTGTTCGTGGAGGGGCTGGAGGTCTCCGCCATGAACCAGAAGCAGCTGACGAATCTGCGCCGCAACCAGATCGGTTTCATCTTCCAGTCGTTCAACCTCGTGCCCACGCTGAGTGCGGAGGAGAACATCCTGCTGCCGCTGCAGATCGCCAAACGGCCCATCGACCGCGCATGGTTCCGCCAGGTGGTGCGCGTGGTGGGGCTCGAACAGCGCCTGACCCACCGGCCCAGCCAGCTGTCCGGCGGCCAGCAGCAGCGCGTCGCCTGCGCCCGGGCCATGATGGCCCGCCCGGCGGTGATCTTCGCCGACGAGCCCACCGGCAACCTCGACTCTCGCTCCAGCCGCGAGGTGCTCGGCTTCCTCAAGCAGTCGGTGCGCGACTACGGCCAGTCGATCGTGATGGTCACGCACGACCCGCGCGCCGCCTCCTTCGCGGACCGCGTGCTCGTGCTCGCGGACGGGCGGATCACCGAGGACCTCGACCACCCCTCGTACGAGCGGATCCTCGAAGTGTTCGCCGGCGACGGCGACACGGCAGGCAGCGCAGCCGGCACGGCACCGGAGGCCGGCGTATGATCCGCATCGGCATGAGGGACGCGCGCGCCCACTTCCGCCGCTTCGCCATGTCCATCGTGGCCATCGCGCTCGGCGTGGCCTTCGTGGTCGGATCGTTCTGCTTCCGCGAGATGATGAACAATCAAGTCTCGGACATGATGGCCACCAACGCCGACCACGACGTGTACGTGCGCGGCGCGGACAAGACCGCCGACGACTCCGGCTCCGGGGACTCAGCCGGCTCCGGTTCGGACGAATCTTCCACGGAATACAACGCCATCGACATCGATCTGACGGACACCCTCAGCCAGGTGCCCGGCGTGGCCCCCGTCTCCGTCACCTACTCCGTCAGCGGACTCGTCCTCGTGGACGCAGACGGCAACCCGGTGGCCACCATGGGCTCCCCTACGCTCGGCATCGGCATGAGCGCGGACCACCCATGGCGGTCGGCCACGTTCACCGCCGGCACCTACCCGAACGGCGAGAGCGAGGTGGCGCTCCACTCCTTCGCCGCCGAGCGCTCCGGGCTGCAGGTGGGAGACAGGGCCAAGGTGGTCTACCAGGACGGTGCCAAGGACGTGACCGTCTCCGGCATCTTCGCCACCAGCAGCGCACAGGCCGGCGCGATCATCCTCGGGCTCGACCCGGCCACCGCCAAGCATTACAGCGACCTCAAAACCGAGGAAACGGACAAGACGAGCGTGATCGGCATCTACGGCACCGCGAACGGCGGGCAGCCGCTCAACGCCGACCAGCAGCGCACCCTCGCGGACGCCGTCAACGCCGCCCTGCCCGCAGACGCCCACGCCCACGCCATCACCGGCGACGACTACCGCGCCGAACAGACCAAGTCCACGCAGGATGCGCTCGGCTTCATCCAGCCGCTCATCCTCATCTTCGCGGTGATCGCCCTGTTCGTCGGCTCGTTCATCATCGCCAACACGTTCTCCATGATCGTGCGCGAGTCCATGCGCGGCTACGCCTTGCTACGCTCCATCGGCGCCTCCCCCATGCAGGTGTTCTCCACGGTGATCGTGCAGGCCGTGCTGCTGGGACTCGTGGGCTCGGGGCTGGGCATCGCGCTCGGGTGGGGCATGGTGGAACTCATCGTGTCCGTCATGGCACACATGGGCACGCCGCTGTCCGGGGCCGTGGCGCCCTCCGCGACGGACATGCTCGCCGGCCTCGCGGTGGGACTTCTGGTGACCTTGGCAGGCGCTTCGCTGCCGGCGCGCAGGGCCGCGTTCGCGCCGCCCATCCAGGCCATGAACGAGACCGTGAACCCGGAAAAGCCGGTCGTACGACGGGGCGTGATCGGCGCGGTGCTGGTCGCACTGGGCGCGGCCACATGGGCATGGACGTGCCGGATCGCACTGACGGACGGGGACCCGACGCCCGTCGGGGCGCTCAACCGCTTCGCCGCGTGGACCGGCACCGGCTGGCCGCTCGGTGTAGGCGCGGCACTCGTGGTGGTGGGCGTGATCGTGCTCGGACCGGCGCTCGTGGGCCCGGCGGGCGCGGTGCTCGGCTGGATTCCCGCGCACGTGTTCACCGTGACCGGCCGACTCGCCTCACGCAATCTCGCCCGCTCCAAGCGCCGCACGGCCAACACGGCGGCGGCCCTGTTCGTAGGGCTAGCGATTGTCAGCTGCCTGGGCGTGGTGGCGTCCAGCGCCAAGGCCTCCGTGGCAAGCATCGTGGACACGGGGCTCAAGGCCGACTTCGCCGTGTTCTCCGCCTCCTCCGGGCAGATTCCCGAAGATGCGGAAAAGGCCATCCGCAACGTGGAAGGGGTCGAGTCCGCCTCCTCGAACCGGTTCATTCTGGGCGCGAAGTTCGACGGCGAGCGCGTGAACGGCATGACTTTCGCCGCACAGGACTCCCTGTTCACCGAGGTGTATGCGCCGGAAACCAAGGCCGGCAACGCGGACGAAGCCCTGCGCGGCGGGCAGCTGGTGGTGGGCCAGACCATCGCCGAGGACCGCGACTGGAGCGTGGGCAGCGTGGTGCAGGTCACCACCGAGAACACCGTCGTGGACGAGGACGCCACCCGCAAGGCGCAGGAGGCCTATCAAGCATCCGTGCAGTCGCAGGTGGCGCAGCTGCAGACCCAGCTGGCCCGGCAGACCGCGGCCCGCGACGCCGCCGGAGCGCAGGCCATCGCGGCGAAGATCCAGCAGGTCACCGACGACGCCAAGAACGTGGATCCGGCCCGGTTCGTGAAGACCAAGACCGTCACGGTGACCAAGGAACTCACCGTCGGTGCGATCATCTCCAACAACGTGTACCGCACGTGCGTAATCGTCAACGACGCGCTGGGCGACGAGCTCGGCACCAAGCAGACCATGTTCACCATGATGATGTACCTCGTGGCCGAACCCGGGCAGGACCTTGGCGCGCTCAAGGAACGGCTCAAGGACGCCGTCAAGCCGTACTACGTGGTGAGCGTCATGGACCGGGACGAGTACAAGTCCACCATGAGCACCATGGTCGACCAGATCCTGCTCATCCTGTACGCGCTGCTGGCCCTGTCGATCGTGATCGCGATCTTCGGCATCGTGAACACGCTGGCGCTGAGCGTGTCCGAGCGCACGAAGGAGATCGGCCTGCTGCGGGCGATCGGCACCTCCCGCGGGCAGGTGCGCGGCATGCTCGGCATCGAAGCGGCCATCATCGCCGTGTTCGGAACCCTGCTGGGACTGGCGGTGGGCGTGGCGGCCGGCGTGGTGATTCGTGCGGTGTACGCCTCAGAGGGGCTGGAGGTGCTCGCCATTCCGTGGGGACAGATCGGACTGTTCCTCGCGCTGGCGATCGTGGTGGGACTGATCGCCTCCGTCTCCCCCGCTTCGCGCGCACTCAGGCAGCCCGTGCTCGATGCGGTCTCCAGCGAGTAGGCCGGTGCCGGCCGCAACATGGCCGCACCACGGCCGCACCACGGCCGCCCCCCCCCACAGCAATGGATTTGCTCAATCTGCGTATGAACTAAGGAGCACGATGAACCCGCAATATTCCCCGCACGGCCCGGCAGTGCACGGCCGGTCGAACCCGCCGCACATTCCTGCCGGCGCGCGCGTGGTGGTGCGCACGGCCATCGGTGTGGATCCGGCGGACGGGCGCATGAAGTTCCGCGACTTCGTTGGTCACGTGCGCGCGTGGGACGGCACCACGCTCGAGCTCATGCGCGATGCCGCTGCCAATGGCTCCCGCCCGGCCGAGGACGTCTCCATCGACGCCCGGACCATCATGCGACTCAAGCCCGTGCCCGAGCGACCCACGCCGCGGCCCGAGCAAACGGGTGCCAGCGCGTAGTTTTCTGCGCATCTGGTAACTTCTACATACTTTCTGTCGCATTCGCCGCGCAACAGGCATAGGGACCGATTCCTTTTCCGAGTTGTGCGGTCGAATGAGCGGGATACCTCAGATAGGACCCGCGTCATAACGCCGAAATGCCAACGCCGCTACCCGGCGCCCCCGGGAAATTCGACCGCACAACTCGGAAGTACGTCCGGCACAGGAAGCGCGCCCGACACGCTCGCACGGCCGAGGACCGTACAATCAGCAGCGCAATCACACCGCGCAGTCAGTCACACCTCGGAGCGCACTTCCACGGCAAACGCGCGCGTCCCGTCCACGTGCACCACATGTTCGCCGCGACGGGCGGATTCCAACAGTTCCCCGCGCCATCCGCGCTCGCTCACCTCGACGGACCGCCGCTCGTATGAGGCGACACCCGTCCGCTCGGTGGCCTTGTACGCCCGGAACGGATCCGCATGCGCGAAGAAGTCCAGCAATGCGGCGGGCGTCCCGCCGCATTCCCCACGCTCTTCGTGCAACAGATCGGCCACGGCAGTGAGTCGCCCGGCCATGGCGCGCAGTAACACTTCCACGTTGGCGGCATCCTCCTCCACCATGGCGCGCGTACGATCCGGGTCGGTCAGTGCCACGCGGGTCATGTCGCGCCAGCATCCGGCGGCGAGCGCTGCGGCGATGTTGCGGTTCAGGTCGTCGGTGAGCTGATTGGCCAGCGCAGTCGCCACCACATGCGGCATGTGGGAGATGAGCGCGGCGGCACGATCGTGCACGTCGTCGTCAAGTACGATCACACGGTCGCCGACTCCGCCCGTGATGAGTTCCATGACCGTGAGGAACCGGGCATAATCGGTGTGCCCGTCCACGGTCACGGCCCATAGGGCGCCGTCGTAGAGGGAGGGGTCGGCGGCGGTCCAGCCGGACAGTTCGTTGCCGGCCATGGGATGCGCTCCCACATATTGGGCGTTCAGCCCGGCGGCGATCACCTGATCGCGCACCATGCCCTTCACGCTGCCCACGTCGGTCAGCGTGGTCTCTGGCCGGAGTGCGCCGGCCAGCCCGTCCAGCACACTCGGCATGGCTTTGAGCGGGTTGCATAGCACGATCACGTCGGGTGCGGCGGCGGCAAGAGCACCCAAGGTGTCCACGCATTGCACGCCGGCCGCGCGCGCGGATGTGTACGGGCGAGGCGTGTGGTTCCATGCGATCACGGTCCGCCCGCGTTCGACGAGCCGCAGGGCGAGCGATCCGCCGATGAGTCCCAGCCCTACGATGCCTACGGTGTGTGCCTGAGGCACCCGCAGGTCCCGTTCCGGCGTCTTTTCGTTGCTCACCACAGCAGTTCCCTTCTCACGGTGTCGTCGTCCCGCCATCTGTCCGGCAGGGCGGCAGCGTTCAGGTGCACACCGCCTGCGGGCAGCATCCATGCGTCCACGGGCGGATTGGGCCTCTCGCGCCGGGGGTAGACGGCCAGCGTTTTCACCCAGTCGCCGTGTTCGGCCACCTCATCCAGCGCGGCGCGGAAATGCGGCTGCCAGGGGGCGGCGTCAAACGTGGCGATGAAGCTGTACGTGCCGTCGTGGCCCTTGATGGGGCGGGAGATGAAGCTGGTCATGTTGAGGCCGGCGTCGCGCAGCACGTCGAGCAGGTTGGCGAGCACGCCGGGCCCGGTGCTCAGGGGGATGAAGGCGACGATCGATTCAAATTCGGTCACGCCGTTGGCCCGTGCGCGGGCGAGCAGATCGGGCACTTCGCGGCGTGGGGCGAGTACGAGAAACTCGGTGCGCGCGCCCTGATAGTCCTGCACGCCGCTGGCGACCGTGTCGAGCCAGTAGAGTTTGCCGCAGATGGCCGGACCGAATGCCATGGCTCCGCGTTCGAGGTCGCGGCAGGCGGCGGCATTGGATGCGGCCGGAACGGGGGTGAGACCGTGCTCGGCGATGAATCGCTTGCATTGGGCGAGCCCGTGCGGGTGGGCGCTGACCGTGTGCACGTCGGCCATGGCAGTGCCGGGCTTGACGAACGCGTCGAACGTGACATCCACGCCCACGCGCACGAATCCGGCGATGTCCTCGGCGTCCATCATCGCGTCCAGATTGGGAACTACGTAGCCTTCTACGTTGTTTTCCCACGCGACCACGCCCCATCCGTCGCCGTTACGGGTGGCGACCATGATCGCCGGCACGTCCGACTCGGGTTGGAGCGTGAATGCGGTGCCTTCGGGCGCGAGGGGCTTCAGCGTCTGCGCGGCGGTGATGGCGGCCTGATGGGTGAAGGTGCCTTCGGGGCCCAAATAGTGCAAGGTGATGGCGGCACTGTTCGTCTCGTTCATACGCGCTGTGTCTCCTCGGCGGCGGAAGGCGTGCGGTTGAGCCGAGCGAACAGACGCGTCGGCAGGCAGATCGCCACGATCTGGATGGCGAGCATGCCGCCCATCCAGAGCATCGTGGCGCTGCGGCTGAGGAACGTGACGAGCGAGGCTCCGCCCGTGGGCATGAGGATGTCCCCGCCGGGACCGTATGCGCTCATCTGCCAGACCACCAGCGAGGAGATGATGAGGTGCACGGCCGCGCCGACCGTCCCGGCGAACGACCGGGTGAACACTACGCCGATACCGATGAGCAGGAACGCCAGCAGAAGCCCGTAGGGAATGTTCCGGTCGGCGCCCATGCGGTGCGAGAAGTTGCCGACAAGCGCCGTGGCCACGCCGATCAGGAGGCAGATGGCCACGCGCGCAACATATGGAATGGTCTCGCCGGACTCGTGTGTCCCGTCGATCGTGCGCGCGGGGGCGTCGGGGCCTTGGGCTCCCCGGATTGCCGAGGCTCTTGGAATGCGTTGCTGTTGCCGGACTGTCATAGTCCTTTAGTGTAGGCCCTGCGCGCGCACCTCGATGGCATTGATGTCATGCTGTTCAATCGGCTGCGAGCATGGGAGCCGGCTCCGCAGGGATGGCACAGGGCCGTCAAATGCGTTGGGGACATTGTGCCCACGCCGTGTGTACAGCGTGGGCACAATGTCCCCAACGTATCGTAAGACTCCGTGACTTTCCCAAGCGGCCGCAGCCGTCAAGCGGGGAGCCCAGTGGGCTCCCCGTAGGCGAAGGGAGCCACCACCACGGCGGCGACGGTCGTCAGAATAATCAAGCTACTTGCTAACCTGATTGTTCTGACGATGCCGAGGCGTAAAGCCGGCAATCCAGTGGATTGCCGGTAGCCGAGGTGAGCAGCCGCCAAGGCTGCGAAGGCAGCGGAGGAATAATCAAGCTACTTAGTAGCTTGATTATTCTGACGACGCTGCTTGGCCCGCCACTTGTACCAATCCTCGCGGCCGAGGATGATCTTGCGCACGCGGATGGACTCGGGCGTAACCTCCACGCACTCGTCCTCGTTGGCGAAGTCGAGGGACTCCTCGAGGCTCATCTTGATCGGCGGGGTGAGGGTTTCCAGCACGTCGGCGGTGGAGGAGCGCATGTTGGTCATGTGCTTGGCGAGCGTGATGTTCACGTCCAGCTCGTCGGGCTTGTTGTTCACGCCCACGACCTGTCCCTCGTACACCGGGGACTGCGGCTCCACGAAGAAGTTGCCGCGCGCCTGAAGACGCTGCATGGCGTACGGGGTGGCCACGCCCTGACGGTCGGAGACCATGGAGCCGTTCTGGCGGGTGACGATCTGACCGGCCCACGGCGCGTAGCCGGCGGAGATGGAGGAGGCGATGCCGGTGCCGCGCGTGGCGCTCAGCAGCGCGGTGCGGAAGCCGATCAGACCGCGGGACGGCACGGTGAACTGCAGACGCACCCAGCCGGAACCGTGGTTGGACATGTTGTCCATGCGGCCCTTGCGGTCGGCGAGCAGCTGGGTGACGGCACCCATGTACTCCTCCGGCACGTCGATGGTGGTGTTCTCCATCGGCTCGTTGATCACGCCGTCGATCTTCTTGGTGACGACCTGCGGGCGGCCGACGGTCAGCTCGTAGCCTTCGCGGCGCATCTGCTCGGCGAGCACGGCCAGTGCGAGTTCGCCGCGGCCCTGTACCTCCCACGCATCCGGGCGGTCGGTGGGCAGCACCTTGATGGACACGTTGCCGATGAGCTCGCGGTCGAGGCGGTCCTTGATCATACGGGCGGTGAGCTTGTGGTCCTTGCCTTCGGTGCCGGCCAGCGGGGAGTCGTTGACGCCGAAGGTCATGGAGATGGCCGGGTCGTCCACATGGATGAGCGGCAGGGGCTTGGGGTCGTTGGGGTCGACGATGGTCTCGCCGATCATGATGTCGTTCACGCCGGCCACGGCCACGATGTCGCCAGGACCCGCGGAGGCGACGGGCGTGCGCTCGAGGCCCTGGGTGCGCAGCAGCTCGGCCACGCGGAAGTTCTCGAGGGAGCCGTCCACGCGGGACAGGCCGTACGTCTTGCCCTTCTCCAGCGTGCCGTTGTAGATGCGCACGAGGCCGAGACGGCCCAGGAAGTCGGAGGAGTCGATGTTGGCGACGTGCGCCTGCAGCGGGGCGCCCTCCTCGTATTCGGGAGCGGGGATGTACTTGATAATGTCTTCGAAGAGCGGCTCGAGGTTGTCGTTGTCCGGCAGGGCGCCGTCCGCGGGCTGGTTGGCGGAGGCATATCCGACCTTGGCGGCGCAGTAGACGACCGGCAGGTCGAGCAGGTGGTCGAGGTTGAGGTCCACGCCCTCCTCGATCACGTCCTGGGCGAGGCCGAGCAGCAGGTCGGTGGATTCGGAGACCACCTCGGAGATGCGGGCGTCCGGACGGTCCACCTTGTTGACGCACAGGATGACGGGCAGCTGGGCCTCGAGGGCCTTGCGCAGCACGAAGCGGGTCTGCGGCAGCGGGCCTTCGGAGGCGTCCACGAGCAGCACGACGCCGTCCACCATGGAGATGCCTCGCTCCACCTCGCCGCCGAAGTCGGCGTGGCCGGGCGTGTCGATGATGTTGAGGGTAATGCCCTCCGGGTGACCATACTTGGCGGCCAGCGGACCGGTGTATTCCACGGCCGTGTTCTTGGCGAGGATGGTGATGCCCTTCTCGCGCTCCAGATCGTTGGAGTCCATCACGCGATCCGGCACTTCCTCGCGCTCGTTGAACACGTGGGACTGCTGGAGCATCGCGTTCACGAGCGTGGTCTTGCCGTGATCGACGTGCGCCACGATAGCCACATTACGAATATCACCACGAACCGCCATCGAAACCTCTCTTTGACTGACTGTTGCTTGGGTTCTTCCTGTACTTACACACAAACCGAGCCAAGTTTAGCGAGACGCATTGACCGGGGCGTGCGAAGCCGCCTGCGGGGTGGCCGGGCCGGCTCGTGAACGGCCGGGAAAGGCCGGGGCAGACCGAAGGAGCCTGAAAGAGCCCGAGAGAGACGAAAATACGGGCTGCGCAGACCGATTCCGCCGATTCACAGCACGATCGGGTCGGAAATTGGTCGAAAAACGGACCAATAGTGCTGTGAATCGCGGATTTCAGTCCGCGCAGCCCGTATTTTGGGGCGGCAAACAGGAGCTTCCGAAGCAACCCAAGCCCGCGGAGCATGCGGGGGCACGCACAGGGACCCGCAGCGGCTCAGTCCTCCAGTTCGAGGCCGCGACGCTCCGGAAGGCACAGCGCGGCGGCGCAGGCGAGCACGAACGCGACGGCGAACACCACGAACGCCACGGACTTGTTGCCGCCCGCAAGGCCGAGGAACCACGGCATGAGCAGCGGGGCGATGATGGCGGCCACGCGACCGCACGCTGCGGCGGCACCGGCTGCGGCGGCACGCAGACGAGTCGGGTAGATCTCCGGCGTCACCGCGTACAGCACGCCCCACGCGCCCAGATTGGAGGCGGACAGCAGCATGCCGATGCCCAGCACGGCCGCCACGGAACCGGCCTGGGAGAATGCGAACGCGGCCACCGCGGACACGGCCAGGAACACGGCGAGCGTCCAGCGGCGTCCCCAGATCTCCACCAGCCACGCGGCCAGGAAGTAGCCGGGCAGCTGGGCGAGCGAAATGATGAGCGTGTAGCCGAACGACTTGGTCAGCGACCCGAACTGGGAGGCCAGCAGCGAGGGCATCCACGTGAAGGCGCCGTAGTAGGAGAAGTTCACGAAGAACCACGTGGCCCAGATGGCCACGGTGCGGGCGATGTACTTGGAACCGAACAGCTCGCGCGTGCGGATCTTCGGCAACGGCTTGCCCTTGGGCGAGGGCACCGCAGCCACTCCTCCGGCCTGTTCGAAGTAGCGCACGGCCTTCTCCGCCTCGTCCTCGCGCCCCTTCGACTCGAGGAATCGCACGGATTCGGGAATATGCACGCGCGTGACGATCGCATACAGCAGCGGCAGCGCGCCGATGAGCAGCGCCCAGCGCCAGCCCCAGTCCCCCGTGTTCGGAATCACGAAGTAGCCGATGCACGCGGCGATGATCCAGCCCACGGCCCAGAAGGACTCCAGCAGCACCGTCATGCGGCCGCGCTGCCTGGTGGGCGAGAATTCGCTCACCAGCGTGGAGGCAACCGGCAATTCCGCGCCGAGTCCCAAGCCGATCACGAAGCGGGCGATCAGCAGCACGGCCAGCGACCAGGCGAGCGCCATGCCGCCGTTCGCCACGCCGAAGATCACCAGCGTGGCCGTGAACACGGTCTTGCGGCCCACATGGTCGGCCACGTACCCGCCGAGCGCCGCACCGATCGCCATGCCGATGAATCCGATCGACAGCACCCACGACTTCTCGGTGGCGGTCAGGTTGAAGTGGGGGTCGGCGGCGATGGCGGCCACCACGAAGGACACGAGCCCCACGTCCATGGCGTCGAACGCCCAGCCGATGCCGGACGCGACCAGAAGCTTGCGGTGCGCCTTGTTGAACGGCAGACGGTCCAGACGCTCGTTGCGCGTGAGCCGCTCCGGCCGGTCGGGTTGTGCAGATTGCGCCGGCGCGGACTGCGCCTGCTGCGTTGTTGCTGACATGATGGATTCCTCTTTTCTTGAATCTTCTCCTGAGTCTTCCCCGTCTGTATCGCGCTTCCTACACGGTGGTCAGCGCGGACATCGCGTCATCGACGGGCGAGACGGCCGGGGTCACGGACGAACGCACGCGGGCGTCGAGCGCGGCGAGCCGGTCACCGGTCAGCGCATAGGCGTACGGGCGATCGCCGTCGTCCGCGCGCGGCACGTACCGGTAGACGGCGGCCGGGCGGTGACGTCCCTCGCGCAGCGTCTGACCCGTTTCCTCGATCTCCCCGGACGAGAGCATTTTGCGCCGGAAATTCGGCAGGTCGAGCACGGTTCCGGTGACCGCCTCGTACACGCCATGCAGTTGCCGCAGCGTGAACGTGGGACCCACCAGACGGGCCGCGATGTCCGGGTATTCGATGCGCGTGCGCAGGCGGGCCAGCGCGTAGGCGATGATCTCGCGGTGGTCGAAGGCGATGCCCAGCGCGGGCAGGGCGTCCTCGGGGAACCAGCGCACGTTGTCGCGCTCGGCGAAATCTCCCGCCTCGGCCTGCCCCACGAGCGCCCAGTACACGATCGAGACCATGGGCAGTCCGCCGCGCGAGCGGTCCGGGCCGCCGAACGCATGCAGCTGCTCCAGATAGCTCGGGTGCAGGTCGGTGGTGGATTCGAGCGCAAGGTAGGCCGACTGGGCGAGCGTGCAATCGCCCCGAATGCCGCCGCCGGGCAGGGCCCAGCAGCCCAGGAACGGCTGGCGGACGCGACGGACGAGCGGCAGCCAGAGCCGGCCGTGCTCGCTGTCCGGGTCGAGCGCGAGGATCACCACCGACACTCCCACCTGCGGCGGTTGGCGCAACCGTTCGCTCACGTTGCCGTATCCCATGCGCACTCCCCTTTCTGGTCAGGGCAGAGAGTATCACTAATGGTCAAGTTGACTAATAGTCATGCGTGTCGAGGGGCACGACCGTGCCATGCCATGCGGCCCCGGCGTCGGGGCAGGCTCAGTCCTCCTCCGCGGCGACGGCCGAAGCGGGAAGAAACGGCGCGAGCGAGGGCAGCTGGTCAAGCGAGTCAAGTCCCATCTTCTCCAGAAACAGCCCGGACGTGGCCAGCAGCGCCGCCCGCGACTCCGGGTCCACGCCGTCCTCGCGCACCAGGCCGCGCACGGTGAGTGAACGGATCACGCCGTCCGAATTCACCCCGCGGATCGCCGCGACCTGCGCACGCGTCACCGGCTGCTTGTATGCGATGATCGCCAGCGCCTCCAGCGCCGCCTGGCTGAGCCGTGCGGTCTGCCCGTCGGTCACGAACGCGGCGACGACCGGCTCGAACGCCGCCCGGTTGGCGAACTGCCAGCCGCGCGCGGTGTGCCGCAGCTCGAAGCCGCGCAACTCCGCGTCGTACCGGTCCGCGAGCGCCCGCAGCGCTTCCCCCACGGCAGACTCGCCCACGCCGAGCACACGGGCCAGATCGGCCTCGGACTGCGGCTGGTCGGCCACCATGAGGATCGCCTCGAGGCAGGCGGGCAGGCCGCCGGGAAAATCGTCCGGCGACCAGTCCGAGCCAAACATTGCCACAGCGTTCGAACCGCTTGTCTCGGTCACGTCAGTCGTCATGCGAAATCCCCCTCGCTGATCGTCTCGGCCACGTCCGGCCCGTCGTCCATGCCGTCGCCTGCGCCTTGCGCTCCGCCGTCCCGCCCGCCGGCCACCCAGCGCAGCCACAGCGGCTCATACGGTCCGTCCTGCCGGAACTGCACCGCGCCCTGCTTGAAGAACACCAGCAACGCGAGGAACCGGCCCACGATCTCCACGCGTTCGGCCGCATCCGCAATGAGCTCGGAGAATGCGACCGCCTCGCCCGCCCGTGCCCTGAGCCGGTCGCGCACGATCGCCGCCTGCAGCTTCAGATCCACGAGCGGCACATGCAGCTGATGCACGCTCACCTCGGTGGCCGGTGCGTTGGCGATCGCGTTCGCGGCGAGACGCGCCAGATCGAGCGGGCCGAGCGTCCACGCGAGTTCCGGCAGCATCGCCCCGACCGCCGCATCCATGTAGGGGGGATGGGGGAACCGGCCGGCATTGTCCGCCATGCGCGCACGGAAGTCGGCGCCGGCCTGTTTGAATGCCTTGTACTGCAGGAGCCGAGCGAACAGAAGGTCACGTTCGCGCAGGGCCTCCATGCTTTGCTCGTCGCGGTTGCCCTGCTCGTCGCCGGGAAGCAGCGCCGCGCTCTTGGCCTCCACCAGAATGGACGCCACGTCCACGAACGCGCTGGCCTCATCCATGGAACGCCGGAAATCCAAGGTTTTCACGTACTGCAGGAACTCCTCGGTGATCGCGGCGAGCGAGACCTCCGTCAGGTCCAGCCGTCGGTTGGCGAGCAGGCCGAGCAGCGCGTCGAACGGACCGGAATACACGTCAAGGTTCACCAGAAAGCCGGCATCGACCTCCGTCTCACCCATCTGCCCGCCGACATCGACCGGACCGCCGGTCAGCGACTCAGCCACGGAATCAGCCACGGAACGTCACGCGCCCGCGGTCAGCCCACCACCCCGCGCGCGACCAGCTCGCGGGCCACCTCGCGGTATTCCTTGGCGGTCTTGTGCTCCGGGGCGTACATGGTGATGGGGGCGGCGGCCACCGTGGCGTCCGGCAGCTTGATGGAGCGGGTGATCACGCTGTGGAACACCTTGCCCTTGAACGCCTCGTAGATGCGCTGCAGCACCTCCTCGGAATGCAGGGTGCGCGTGTACATGGTCACCAGCACGCCGTAGATCTCCAGCCCGGGGTTGATGCGCGCCTGCACCTTCTCGATGGACTGCATGAGCAACGCCACGCCGCGCAGGGCGAAGAACTCGGCGGCCACGGGGATGATCACGCCGTCCGCCGCGGTCAGCGCGTTCACGGTGAGCAGGCCAAGGGACGGCTGGCAGTCGATGATGATCACGTCGTACTCGTCCTTCAGCGGGCGCAGCGTGCCGGCCAGCACCTGCTCGCGGCCCACCTCGGTGACGAGCTGGATCTCCGCGGCGGACAGGTCGATGTTCGCGGGGATGATGTCCAGCCCCGGGAAGCGGGTGTGCTGGACCACGTCGTGCACGTCCATGCGCGGGTTGAACAGCGCGGTGTAGATGGTGTTGTCCACGTTGTTCGCGTTGATGCCCAATCCCACGGTCGCGGCGCCCTGCGGGTCGAAGTCCACGATGAGCACGCGCCGACCGTACATGGTCAACGCCCCGGCAATGTTGATCGAACTGGTCGTCTTGCCTACGCCGCCCTTCTGGTTGCACATGGCGATCACGCGCGCAGGCCCGTGCCGCTCCAGCGTCGGGGGTACGGGGAAGGTCTCATAGTCGCGTCCAAGCAAATCCGTAGGCATAGCATCCACCATACCAACATCCGTGACGGACCGGCCGAGCGACGTGCCGGTGTCATCGGGCGCGCGGATGGCTGGTGAGATACGTTTCGATGAGGTTCTCCGGGCTCACGTGCGTGTAGATCTGCGTGGTGGTCACGCTCGCGTGTCCGAGCAGCTCCTGCACCGAGCGCACGTCCGCCCCGCCCTGGATGAGATGCGTGGCGAACGAATGCCGCAACGTATGGGGGTGTAGGGGCTTGGTGATGTGCGCCCGCGCGCCGGCGTCCCGGATGATCTCCCACACCGACTGCCGGGAGAGCCTCCGCCCCCGCTTGTTGAGGAACACGGCCCGCCGCTCCGGCACCTTGCCCTTGCCGCGGCGTTCCAGCTCGGGCCGCCCCATGTTGAGGTACCGTCGCAGGGCTTCGCACGCGTACGATCCAAGCGGGACGAGCCGCTGCTTGGAGCCCTTACCCATGAGCCGGGCCACGCGCTCGTCCGTGTCCACGTCGTCCAGATTGGCGCCGACCGCCTCGGACACGCGCGCCCCGGTGGCGTACATGAATTCGAGCAGCGCCCGGTCCCGCAGACTCACCGGGTCCGTGCCGTCGCCCGTTCCCGCATGGTCGAGCAGGGAGAACACCTCGTCTATGGTGAGCACGTCCGGCAGGGTGCCCGGGGCCTTGGGCGCCTTGACCGCGGCGGATACGTCGGCCGGGGCTTGGCCTTCCGCTACGGCATACTTGTGCAGCTCGTGGATCGAGGCGAGCCTGCGGGCCTTCGAGCGGGCGGATTCGCCCTGGGCATCGAGCGCGGCTACGTAGTCCTCCACGTCCTGCTTGGTCACCTCGCCGATCCGCGCGCGCCCCCGCTCGTCCCCGAGCCAGACCGCATACCGTCTGAGATCGGACTCGTACGCCTTGACCGTTGCCTTGGCGAGCCCTCGCTCCACGTCGATGTGCGCGAGAAACCGCTCCAGCAGCCCATCGAAGCCGCCTGCGTGCGTACTGACCTCCGTTTCATCCGTCATGCGAGACATTCTATCGAACGTGGGTTCGCCGGAACGCTGGGACGCCGGGGCACCCATCGCCACGGGTCACCCATCAGGAGTCACAGGCCACACGGAGGAAATCACAGGCCACCTCACCTGCCGCTGCCGGCCCGGATCAGACGGGCCACGTTTTCGGCCGTGCGGGCCAGGTTCTCGGGGCCGTCGGCCAGCGCTTGGTCCAGACCGACCGCGCCGGGCACGATGCCGAAGATCGCGTCGATGCCCATGCCGTACAGCTCCTCGATGCCGTCTCCCACATGCCCGGCGAGCGCCACGACGCTAATGCGCGGATTGCCGTCATGCACGGCCCGGGCCACGCCCACCGGTGTTTTGCCGTACTGCGTCTGGGCGTCTATGCCGCCCTCGCCGGTGAAGCACCAGTCGGCGTCGGCCGCCCACGCGGCAAGGCGGGCCGCATCCGCCACGACTTCCACGCCCGCGCGCATGGTCGCGCCCGTGAAGGCGAGCAGTCCCGCGCCCAGACCGCCCGCCGCGCCAGAGCCGGGCACGTGCGCCACGTCGATGCCGGTCGCGCGTTCCACCACTTGGGCATAGTGGGTCAAGTTCGCGTCGAGGCGGGCCACCATCTGAGGTGTGGCGCCCTTCTGCGGTCCGAACACCGCCGAAGCGCCGTGCGGGCCGACCAGCGGATTCGTCACATCCGAGGCGATGATCATGCGTGTCCCGGCGAGCCGCGGGTCAAGGCCGGACATGTCGATGCGCTCCAGACGGTCGAGATGCCCGCCGCCGCGTGGAATCGGATTGCCGGCCGCGTCGAGGAACCGTACGCCGAGCGCTTCGGCCATGCCGGCGCCACCGTCGTTGGTGGCCGAGCCACCGAGCCCCAGCATGATGGTCCGCGCCCCGTCGTCCAACGCACGCCGGATGAGCTGCCCGGTGCCGAACGTGGTGGTTTCCAGAGGGTTGCGGGTATGGTCGCCCACGAACTGGATGCCGCTCGCCGCCGCCATTTCAATCACCGCGGCGCATCCGGGCACCGCGGCATGACCGTCCGCCGAGCCTCCGGCCGACGCGCCGGTCTTCAGGCCGGTCGGCGCATTCCCCAGATTCCCCAGCAGACCATACGCGGCGTTCACCGGCCGCTGCAGCGGGTCGAGCACGGTCGCGGTGCGCAACACGCCCCCGGTGGCGTCCACGAGAGCCTGCACGGTGCCTTCGCCGCCGTCCGCCATGGGCACCAGCACGTATTCGGCGTCCGGGAACACGCGGGAGAGGCCTTCGCGTATGGCTTCGGCGGCACGCTTGGCGCTCATGCACCCCTTGAACGAGTCGGGTGCAACGACGAATTTCATGGTTTCCGCTCCTGATTCCCGCTCCTTCGGCGAATTTCCGGTTCACACGATGACTTCCAAAAAATCTTGTGAACCGGACCGCACAAGGCCTCATGCGCGATCAGCCCTTGCAAACCGCATCATACCAACAAGGCCATGTGCAATTATGTGCGGTTTTCCGGTTCACAAGATGCGCGCCAAAACATCGCGTGAACCGGACCGCCACGGGACCGCCGCCAAGCCGCCGCCAAGCTTGCCGCCAAGTATGCGAAAACCCCGCGCAACGGCGGGGTTTCAGCACGATATCGGTCACGCAGTCATGCGGACCGGCAACCGGAGCTCAGCTCAGGCCTCAACGGGAGCGTTGACGTCCTCGGGCAGAGCGGCCTTGGCGGCGTCCACGATGGCCTTGAAGGCCTCCTGATCGGACACGGCCAGCTCGGCGAGAGCGCGGCGGTCGAGCTCGATGCCGGCCAGACGCAGGCCCTGGATGAAGCGGTTGTAGGTGATGCCTTCAGCGCGGACGGCGGCGTTGATGCGCTGGATCCACAGCTTGCGGAAGTCACCCTTGCGCGCCTTGCGGTCGCGGAAGTTGTAGTTAAAGGAGTGAAGCAGCTGCTCCTTGGCCTTGCGGTACAGGCGGGAGCGCTGGCCACGGTAGCCGGAAGCCCTCTCGAGAACGACGCGACGCTTCTTGTGGGCGTTCACTGCGCGCTTGACACGTGCCATAATCTATTCCTCAGCTTTCTAATGTCTTATGTCTATCGACTGCGAGCAGCGCTCACTTGTTGAGCATGACCTTGAGGCGCTTGACCTCGTTGGCGGCCACCAGCTCGTCGCGGGACAGGGCGCGACGCTTGCGGGCGGACTTGTGCTCCAGGTTGTGGCGCATGGAGCTACCGACGTGCATCAGCTTGCCGGTACCAGTGACGCGGATGCGCTTGGAAGCGGCGGAATTACTCTTCATCTTCGGCATTGCTGCCCTCCTTGGTTGTGTTCTTCGTTGCGGAAGTCTGCTTGACGGATGCCTTCGCCTCGGCCGCGGCCTGAGCCTGGGCCTCCTGCTTGGCCGCCAAGCGCGCGGCCTGACGGGCCTGACGCTCGGCGCGGGACTGATCGCCGCGACGACGCTGCTCGGACTGGGTGTGCACCTTCTTGCCCTTGGGCGCAAGCGTCATGAGGATGTTGCGACCCTCCTGCTTGGGCGCGGACTCGACGGTGCCGTATTCCGCGACATCGGCCGCCAGACGCTCGAGGAGCTCCACGCCGCCGATCGGGCGGGACTGTTCACGGCCACGCAGCATGATGGTGACCTTGACCTTGTCTCCGCCGGTGAGGAAACGGACCACATGGCCCTTCTTCACATCGAAGTCATGCTCGTCGATCTTCAGTCGGAAGCGAATCTCCTTGATCTCCGCCGTGCTCTGGTTGCGGCGAGCCTCACGAGCCTTGATCTTCTCGTTGTACTTGAACTTGCCGTAGTCGATGAGCTTGGCGACCGGAGGCTTCGCATTCGGCGCCACCTCGACCAGATCGAGGTTCGCCTCCTTGGCCAGGTTCAGCGCGACCGAGGTTGCGATAACCCCCGCCTGCTCGCCGTTCGGGCCGATCAGGCGTACTTGGGAGACGCGAATCTCGTCGTTAATCCGTGGTTCGTCGCTGATGATGACTCCATTCCTCGATGCCTTCGTCGCGTCAGTCCCCATCCTGCGTTCGAGGCATGCCGAAATGCGACGCACCATATGGGCGAAGCGATCGTTCGCGCGGCTTGCATGCCTTCAACAGGGCATGGCCGCGATAGGCTATTGCCTTGAACCCGAAGCCATGAAAGGCTTCCAGGTGGGAAAATCCGCTTTCTTGATTTCTCAAGCCTTGCATAGTGTAGCACATGCGAGAACCGGCCGGCGTGTCGCGCAGTCCGTCGCAATCCTCAGCAGCCCGCTGCGACCCGGCCTTTCAACCGCTCAGCCATAGTAGCGCACGCCCAGATACACGGCGAGCACCAATCCGGCCGCGCAGGCGAACGCGCGCATGATCCGCTCCGGCACGCGACGCACCACGGCCGGCGCCAGACGCGAGCCGATCGTGGAGCCGATGAACAGCGCGACCATGGCCGGCCAGTGGATCACGCCGGTGGCGATGAACACCACGGTGGCGGAGATGTTGCCGAATCCGCAGCCGATGGTCTTGAGCGCGTTGATCTGTGCGTACGGCCCCACCTTGCCGACGGACAGCACGGCGAGCGTGGCCGTACCCGACCCGGCGCCGAAATACCCCGAGTAGACGGAAAGCAGGGCCATGGCGGCCAGCATGACGGGACTGCGGCCGGGGTCGTGCGCGAAGTCGACGGCCTGCGGACCGTCAGCAGACGCGACGGACGGCTCCGCGATCGGTTCGGCTGCACGTCCTTCAGCGTGACCGGCAGCGGCGGACTCGGCGGTTCCCCCGGTCTCGGTGGCAACGCGCCCCTGCGCCGCGGACTTCTTCGGCCTGACCAGAATGAGCAGCGCACTGACCGCGATGAACGGCGGCACCGAGTATTCGAAGAACCGCGCCGGCAGCTTGAGCAGCAGCAGCGCGCCGATCACGCCGCCCACCAGACCGAGCGCCGCATAGATGATCGCCAGCTGCTTGCGCGCACGCAATTCCGGCCGTGCGCCCAAGCACCCGCCGATGGTGATGCCCACATTGCCCGCCGTGTTGGTGGCCGAGCTCATGACCGGCGGCACGCCCACCGCCAGCGTGGCGGGGAACGAGACCAGCGAGGCCAGACCGACGCTGTAGCCTACGAAACCGGCGGCGATGCCGGCGAGGATCAGGAAGAGAAACTGCCAAATGCCCATGGGGCCGAGCGTAATCCCCGCCGCACGGGTATCGCAATGTCATGCCATCGGTTGCAACATCGCCGGCGCGCCCCTACCGCACGGCCTTGATGAGCCCGCCGATGCCCTCGGTACGCAGAATCTCGCGGTACGGGCCGGCCTGCTCGGCAATCAATCCGTCGATGGCCCGCATGCCCAGCAGCTCCACGGGCGCCTTGTCGTCCGTGAGGATCGTGGCGTCCGCGCCGGGCTCATTCACCGCCGTAAGCCGCGAGGCCACATCGTCCATGTACCGCTCGAGCCGGGCATCCCCGGTGCGTTCGCGCGTCACGTCGGGCAATGATGCGACCGCGGACGCGCCCATGCCTGCCCCGGAACCGTCGGAGCCGCCCGCCTTGGCGAACAGTTCGCGGTTCGTGGCGCCCGGCACGTCCGCGGTGAACATGTTGGACGCGCCGAACACGGAGGCGATCGTATCGGTGAGCGCCTCGTTGATGGAGCCTTCCCCGTCGGAGATCATGTTCATGTTCACCACCATCACGCCACCGGGATTGAGGTGCGAGCGCACGAGGCGGAAGAACTCCGCGGAACTCATCTGGAACGGGATGGTGATGTCCTGATAGGCGTCGACCATGATCACGTCGTATGTGTCCCGGCTGGCGGAAAGCCATGCGCGCCCGTCGTACGTGGTCACGGGAATGTCCGCAGGCTCATCGAAGTAGCGGCCGGCCAGATCGGTGATCTTCTCGTCGATCTCCACGCCGGTCACCTCAATGCCCGGGTAGTAGCGCTTGAGCTGGCGGGCGTACGTGCCGGTACCCATGCCAAGCACCAGCGCGGACTGCGCGCGGTCGGCGAGCGCGGGCGCGGCGAGGGCCGTGTCGTAGTACATGCCGGTCAGCTCGCCGGACTTCATGGTCACCGACTGCACGCCGAACAGCACGTTGGTGGACAGGATGGTGCGGTCCTTGAGGTCCTTGACCTGCAGATAGTTGTAGATCGACTCGCCTTCGTAGGCCAGGTTCGTCTCCCAGAACGCGAATCCGCTCAGCGGCGAGGCCACCGCGGAGACGACGAACGCGACCACGGCCACGGCGCTGGCGACGAGCCTGGTGCGTGCGGCGATGAAGTACGCGACGGGAATGGCCATGAGCACGCCGGAGAAGATGAGGAACGTGACGAACGTGCCCACGGCGGGAATGGTGACGAACGTGGGCAGGAACGTGCCGAGGATCGAGCCGATGGTGTTGCACGCGGAAAGGCGGCCCACCACGCTGGCGTTGTTCTCCAGCGAGTCGGTGGCGAACTTGTTGAGGCCCGGGGTCACGGTGCCGAGCAGGAACAGGGGCGGCACGAAGATGATCATGCAGGAGACGAACGCCGCCACGACGAGGAAGTTCGTGGACACGGTGACGATGAGCAGCCCGGAGATGAGGATGATGAGGTACTTGCCGGCGAGCGGGATGAGCGCGATCCACGCGGCGGCGATGAGGATGCGGCGGTACAGGCGGTCCGGGTCCGGGTTTCGGTCGGCCCAGCGCCCGCCGAACACGGCGCCCAGCGCGAGGGCGATCATGATGGTGCCGATGATGATGGTCCACACGATCTGCGAGCTGGAGAAGTATGGCGCCAGCAGACGGGACGCGCCGAGTTCGGCCGCCATGACCGCCATGCCGGAGAAGAACTCCGTGACGTACAGGAACACCTTCGACTTGAGGATCGGGCGCTCCCGGACCTCTTCCGCCGCCTTGACCATGCCGACCTCCCTTGTTCGGTTCGTGGGGACCGCCCGCCTCCGGGCCATCGCCCGGCCCGAGCATGCCGCACACCAGCCGAGCCTACCAGCCCGGGGCCGCGAAGGCGGCGGTCCGGTCCGCTTCCTTCCGGCATGCCGGCGACGTCGCCCGCTGCATCGCCCGACGCACGCCCCGCCGGGCGCTACAGTGGGACGCATGACGAACGTATGCGTGATTTTCGGCGCCGGAGAATACTACTCCGGCCCGCTCAACCGTCCCGTCGTGCCGGAGGGGGCGCTCGTGATCGCGGCGGACGGCGGGCTGGACCACACCCGTGCGCTCGGCGTGACGGCCGACATGGCGATCGGCGACTTCGACTCTCTGGAGGGCACCCGTCCCGCCCCCGGCGAACGCACCATCGCGCTGCCGCCGCAGAAGGACGACCCGGACATGCTCTCCGCGCTCAAGGCCGGATGGCTGCACGGCTGCCGCGAATTCCATATCTATGGCGGGCTCGGCGGCCGGCTCGACCACACGCTGGCGAACGTGCAGCTCATGGCGCTGCTCTCCGAGCGCGGGGCCATCGGGTTCCTGCACGGCGACGGCATAACGGTCACCGCCATCACGGACGGCGAGCTGGCATTCCCGGCGAACCGGGTGGCGCCCGGCCGCATGGTCTCCGTGTTCTCGCATTCGGATGTGTCCCACGATGTGAACGAGCCCGGTCTCAAATACCAGCTGCGCCACGGCGAGCTCACCAACACCGTGGTGCAGGGCGTGAGCAACGAGTTCCTGCAGGATACGCCCTGCGCGATCAGCGTGCGGCGCGGCACGCTCGTCGTCACGTTCCCCGCCGAGGCTCCGATCCCGACCGTGACGCGCTTCCGCACGTTCGAGGGGGATCTGGGACCGTTGAGCACGCAGGTCTCGTCCATCCTCGCGCCCCAGGCGCGGGAGGCGGGAGCAGGTAGGTGAACGCTCACAAACGTGGCTCTGAACGCCGTCCGAAAACATGCCAGACAACGTTGCCGTAAGTACAGGCGGCGCATTACAGTAGGTGATGTTGGTAAACACACCCTACAAGGGAGAATTACATGACAGTTAAGATTGGTATCAACGGCTTTGGTCGTATCGGTCGTCTCGCCTTCCGTCGCATCTTCGAGCTGCAGGCTCGCGGCGGTCAGGCCGGCGATATCGAAGTCGCCGCCATCAACGATCTGACCACTCCTTCCATGCTGGCTTACCTGCTCAAGTACGACAGCACCCACGGCACCTTCCGTCACGACGACGGCACCCCCGTCGAGGTCACCTCCACCGACGACGCCATTGTGGTCGACGGCAAGGAGTACAAGGTCTACGCCGAGAAGGACGCCAACAACATCCCGTGGGTGAAGAACGACGGTGTCGAGTACGTGCTCGAGTGCACCGGCTTCTACACCTCCGCCGAGAAGTCCCAGGCCCACATCAACGCCGGCGCCAAGAAGGTCCTCATCTCCGCCCCGGCCAAGGATGACACCACCCCGACCATCGTCTACGGCGTGAACCACGAGACCCTGAAGGCCTCCGACGTGATCGTGTCCGCCGGCTCCTGCACCACCAACTCCATGGCCGCCATGGTCAAGCTGCTGAACGACAAGTTCGGCATCAAGGCCGGCTTCATGACCACCATCCACGCCTACACCGGCACCCAGATGATCCTGGACGGCCCGCGCTTCCCGAAGGCCCGCAACAACCGCGCCGCCGCGATCAACACCATCGCGCACTCCACCGGCGCCGCCAAGGCCATCGGCAAGGTCGTCCCGGAGGTCAATGGCAAGCTGCAGGGCCACGCCCAGCGCATCCAGGTCCCGGATGGCTCCGTGACCGAGCTGACCACCGTGCTCGAGAAGAACACCACCAAGGAAGAGATCAACGAGGCCTTCAAGGAGGCCTTCTCCAACACCGAGTACTTCGGCTACAACGCTGACGAGATCGTCTCCTCCGACATCATCGGCGACACCCACGGCGGCGTCTTCGATCCGACCCAGACCGACGTCAACACCGTTGACGGCGTGACCATGGCCCGCACGGTCTCCTTCTACGACAACGAGTACGGCTTCACCTGCAACATGATCCGTACCCTGCTGTACTTCGCCGAGATCTCCGAGGACTGAGCTCCCCGGAAGCCTCGCGCGTAGTTACGCGTAGCTAGGTGTGTGAAATCCCCCGATCGGTTCGTCCGGTCGGGGGATTTTCGTATGCGCCGGTTGACGCAGTCCGTACAGCCGCCGCGGTAGAACAATACCCATGAGCAAGAAAGCAAAACAGGGCAAAGACGGCAAGGGCAAGGGCTCCACGCCGGCCACGCTGCAGCTCGAACAGGCCGGCGTGCCGTTCGAGACCTACGAATACGAGCATTCCAACGACCACATGGACGACGGCTACGGCGTGGAGGCCGCCACCAAGCTCGGGTTCGACGAGCATCAGGTGTTCAAGACGCTCATGGCGGACACCGGCTCCGAACGCGTGGTGGGCGTGGTGCCCGTGAGCGGTCACATGGATCTCAAGGCCCTGGCGGCCGCGGTGGGTGCCAAGAAGGCCAGCATGGCGGATCCGAAGGTGGCCATGCGCGAATCCGGCTACGTGGTGGGCGGCATCTCCCCGCTCGGGCAGAAGGTGCATCACAAGACCGTATTGGACGAGAGCGCGCTCAAGTATGACCGGATCCTGCTGTCCGGCGGCAAGCGCGGGTTCTCGGTGGGCGTCAATCCGCAGGATCTGCTCACGGTGCTGGACGCGGTGGCCGCGCCGATCGGCACGTGGTGAGGCGCGCCCGGCAAGCGCCCGGCAAGACGACAGCAGGCGGGGCTCCCCTCCGAACGATTCGGAAAGGGAGCCCCGCCTGCTGTCAAGGAAGATCAAGGAAGAGGGAGGAGCAGGAAATCAGCGGTCAGGATGCGGTATCGATTTCGTTCTGCATCTCCTTGATCATCTGGTTGGCGGCGTCCGTAGCGCTCAGGTCGCCGAACGCAACCTGCTGTTCGTAACGCTGCGTGGTCTTGATGAGCGAGGACGCGCCGTTCGGGGTGATGTCCGGGGCGTCGCCCTGCTTGTCCGCCTGGGCGGCGTGGAACTCCAGGGCGACCTTCTCGCCTCCGGTGGTGGTCTGCATGAGCGTCTCGCGCACGGTTTTGTTGGCAGGGATGCCGCGTTCGATGCCGAGGATCTTGCCGGCGTCCACGTTGTTCACCAGATAGTCGACCAGCATGGCCGCCTCGGCCGGATGCTCGGTGCCGGCCGCGATGGACCAGTACATGGAGGGCTTGAGGTACGACCACTTGATGCTGTTGTCGTCGCTCGGCAGCGGAGCCAGGGTGAGGTTCTCGCCCAGCGTCTTCATGTACGTGTTGAACTGGTTGGTGTACACGAACCCGAACGCCTGATTGCCCTTGGCCATGTCGCTCTGGTCGAACGAGGTGACGATCTGCTCGGACGTGCGGTCCGGGGAGCCGGTGATGGCGTTCTCGCCGTGCGACCAGTCGTAGGCCATCTGCAGGTAGCTGGCCAGCGTCTCGGGCTTGATGGCCATCTTGCCGTCCTTGTAGAGGCTGTCACCGTGCTGGCGGGCCCACAGCTGCAGGCTCATCGGGTTGTTGTTCGGCACGGAGCCGATCACGCTGCCGCCGGACTTCGCCACGACCTCCTTGCATACCTTCTCGAAGTCGTCCCACGTCCAGGTCTCGGTATCCGGCAGGGTGATGCCGTACTTGTTGAGCAGATCGTTGTTGATGGACACGGCCCACATGGTGGAGGCGATCGGCATGGCGTACTGGGCGCCGTCCACCTTGCCGGTGTCCAGCAGCGTCTTGTCGATGTCATCGGACTTGAGGTACTCGCCCAGACCGTTCATGTCGTACAGCACGCCCTGCGAAGAGTAGGAGGCGAGGTACTGCTCGTCCATCTGGATCACGTCCGGCATCTCCTTGCCGGCGATCGAGGTGGCAAGCTTGTCCCAGTAGCCGGAGTTGTCCGAGTACGACATTTCCACGTGGATGTTCGGGTGCAGCTTCTCGAACGCGGCCACGGCCTCCTCGGTGAGCTTGATGCGGTTGTTCGAGCCCCACCAGTTGAGGGTGATGGTCACGTCGCCGTCGGAGGCCTTGACCTCGCCGCCGTTGCCGCCGTTGCCTGCGGCGCCGCAGCCGGCGAGTGCCATGGAGGCCGCCGCGATGACGGCGGGGAGCGCGATGCGCCAATTCTTGTTCTGCATGGTGTTTTCCTTTCCCTGACGTGGCGCTACGCATCGTTGCTTGGCGGCACGTCCTGTGCATGTCCCCATGGGGACGGAAGCGATCTACGTCAATCGTTTCCTGCGAGTGATTCCAGTATGTGGGGCCGTGCCGCCGATCGCCGTTTCCGTTGCCATGATTTGCACGGCATCGTCACAAACGATCGGACGGCGGCCCAGACTACGGATCAGGCTACGGATCAGGCCGCGGAATCGATGTTGCCCTGCAGCTCGGCGATGAGCGCGTTCGCGGCGTCGATCGCGCTCATGCGGCCGAACGCCACCTCCTGCTCGTAGCGCGGCGTCATCTTCTGCAGCGTGGAGGCGCCGTTCGGGGTGATCGCCGCTGCGGAACCCATGCGATCGGTCTCGCCCTTGTGGAATTCCATGGCCACCTTGTCTCCGCCGGACGCGGACGCGGTCAGGGCGTCGCGGATGGCGGTGTTGGCCGGAATGCCGCGCTCGGTGCCGAGGATCGTGCCCGCCTCGTCGTTGTTGATGAGGAAGTCGACCAGCATGGCCGCTTCGGCCGGATGCTCGGTGGTGGCGGCGACGGCCCAGTACTGGGAGGGCTTCAGGTACATCCACTTCGTGCTCTGGTCGTCGCTGGGGATGGCCGCGAGCGAGAGATTCTCCGTGCCCAGCGTCTTCATGTACGAGGAGACCTGATTGGTGAATGCGAAACCGAACGCCTGCTTGCCCTTGGCCATGTCGCTCTGCTCCCACGTACCGGACATCTGCTCGGACATGCTGTCCGGCGTGCCGGCGATCTCGTCGCCGTGCGTCCAGTCATAGGCGAGCTGCAGGTACTCGGCCAGCGTCTCCGGCTTGATGGACACCCTGTTGCCGTCGTACAGCTCCTCGCCGTGCTGGCGGGCCCACATGGACAGGCTCATCGGGTTGTTCATCGGGGAGACCGCGGTGTATTCGCCGTTGGACTTCTCCACGACCTGACTGCAGATGCGCTCGAAGTCGCTCCACGTCCACGTGTCCGTGTCCGGCAGGGTGATGCCGAGCTTGTTCAGGATGTCGTTGTTCACCACGGTCACGTACACGGTGGAAGCGATCGGTGCCGCGTACAGCGTGCCGTCGACCTTGCCGGTGTCGAGCAGGGCGGCATCCATGGTGTCGGTCTTGAGGTAGTCGGTGAGGGCGGACATGTCGTACAGGGTGCCCTGCGTGGCGTAGGAGGCCAGATAGGCTTCGTCCATCTGCACCACGTCCGGCATTTCCTTGCCGGCGATGGATGTGGCCAGCTTGTCCCAGTAGCCGGAGTTATCCGAATAGGTGGGCTCGACGTGGATGTTCGGGTGCAACTTCTCGAAGGCGGCGATCGCCTCGGTGGTGAGCTTGACGCGGTTGTTGGAGCCCCACCAGTTGAGCGTGAGCGTCACGTCCCCGTCCGCGGGCTTGACGTCCGCCGCCGTGCCGCCGCCTCCGCCGGCCGAACCGCAGCCCGCCAACGCCATGGAGGCCGCCGCGATGGCCGCCGGCACCGCTATCCGCCAGTTCCTGTTCCGTCCAAGCATGGCAATTCCTTTCCTTTGCATTCCATGCATACGCGCGGCAACTTCGCCGCGTGCACAGCCCTGTGCCCGCTCTGCCGGAGACCGATGACCGGGTCGTCCGGCGAACGCGGCTTCATTATGTGGCGGCGGAAAAACGGATGGTCAATCGATTGCCATGATTTGCACGGGAGGCCGATGCGAGGCTTGGCATACAGCCCGGTGCAGGCATGCATGCGCGCCGGACCGTTCCACGGGCCAGCCCGTAACGCGATGCGGCCGGTCGCAGACTTCCATGTACGCGACCGGCCGCGGCAACGCCTCGCACAGCCAGCGATCGTTGCTATCGTTTGCGTCCTGCGATCACGGACCGGCCTCACGACCGGGCGCAATGGCTACCTCGCGGCCCGTGGAAGGATCGCACAGTATCTACGACCGGCAAAACACCGGACTGTGCGCTGCCGCTCAGCGTAAAGATACGCAAAACCCACCGGGCTTTCGTCTTATCGTTTGACGTCCTGCAATTATTGACCGGCCTACGGCCGGACTCAACGTTACCTCGCGGCCCGTAGGGGGCCGCTCGGCGTCAAACGGACGAAAGCCCACCGGGCTTTCGTCTTATCGTTTGACGCCCCCAAACCGCCGATCGCGGTGGATGTAGTGGTCGATGGAGCGCCACAGGACTTCGCGACCGCAGTCGGGGAAGAGTTCGGGCACGAAGTCGAGCTCGGCGTAGGCGGCCTCCCACGGCAGGAAGTTGGAGGTGCGCTGCTCGCCGGAGGTGCGGATCACGAGATCGCAGTCGGGAATGTCCGGATTGTACAGGTGGTCGGCGATCATCTTCTCCGTCACGCGGTCGCCCTTGATGCGTCCGGCGGCCACCTCGCGCGCAATGGCGGCGCAGGCGTCGGCGATCTCCGCGCGACCGCCGTAGTTGATGCAGAACACCACATCGATGGTCTTGTTGCGCTTGGTGCGTTCCATGGCCACCTCAAGCTCGTCGATCACCGACTTCCACAGCTTCGGCCGGCGGCCCGACCAGCGCACGCGCACGCCCCACTCGTCCATCTGCGCCACGCGGCGATGGATGATCTCACGCGAGAAGCCCATGAGGAAGCGCACCTCCTGAGGCGAGCGCTTCCAGTTCTCCGTGGAGAACGTGTACAGGCTCAGGTAGCGCACGCCCGCCTCGATCGCACCGGCGATCGTATCGAACACCACCGGTTCGGCGGCCTGATGCCCATCGGTGCGGATCAGTCCGCGCTGCTGGGCCCACCGCCCGTTGCCGTCCATGATGACGCCCACGTGGCGCGGCACCTTGTTCTTCGGGAAATCGGGGATGATCGCAGGGTTGCTGAACGGGGCCGCGGGGATGTCCAGCGACGTGTAGTCGACGTTCTCAAAAGCCATACCCGCTAATCTAGCAACCGCAGTGAACGAATCGGCCGCTCCAGATAGTATGCGCCCCACTCCTCCACGATGTGCCTGGTCTGCGGGTCCAGCCCGCCGTCCGGCACGTCGCCGCCCGGTTCGCCGCCGTCCAGCACCCGCCAGTCGCCGTCCACGAGGGCGCGCAGCCGCTCCCCCACGCCCCGCCCCAGACGCCGGGATTCGGGCGTGTGGTCGGCCTCGCACATAAGCCCGCCCGCCGGCACGGAAAAATACCGCTCCCCCGTCCGTCCGGCCTCCTCCCACGTACGCCCGCACACCACGCAGGAGGCGAGCCGCGGGCTCCAGCCGGCCAGGGCGAGCGCGCGCAGCACGTACGAGTCGCCCACCGCCTCGGGCCTGTGCACACCGCGCGCCAGGGCCGCAAGCGCCGCAATGAGCAGCCGGTACTGGTCGGGCGCCGGTTCGCGTTCCGCGGCCACCACCTTGTCCGCGGTCTCCACGATCACGTTGGCGGCGGTGTACGCCTCGTAGTCGGACACGATCCGGTCCGCGTAGGCGGCGATCGTGGCGGCCTGGGAGACCACGTCGAGCGAACGGCCGGTGTTGACGAGCACGTCGGCGCGCATGAACGGCTCCAGCCGCGCCCCGAACCGGGACCGGGTACGCCGCACGCCCTTGACCACCGCGCGCACCTTGCCGTGCCCGCGCGTGAACAGCCAGACGATCCGGTCGGCCTCCCCCAGTTTCGCGGTGCGCAGCACCACGCCTTCGTCACGATACAGCGGCATCCGTCAATCCACCCCGCCCGTCAGTAGATGAACATGCCCCAGAAGGCGAACACAAGCAGCACGCAGAACATGGCCACGGCGGTCACCCAGAACAGCACGCGGGCGAAGCGGGTGGTGGCGATGATCGGCTCGCGCATGCGCCGCACCAGTTCGCCGCTGCGAGTCTGGCGCATCAGTTCGCGCCCGCCCATGCGCGTGTAGCCGCGCAGCTGGGCCACTTCCAGCAGTCGGGCCAGCACGCGCGCCCACGCCCACACCACCGCGGTGCAGACCGCCTGAATCACGGGCCAGCTCCAGTAGACGATGTCCGGGCTGCTGGGCGCCGCGCCCCACACGAGCGAGACCACCTCGAGCACCACCTGCGCCAGGCCCGAGCCGAACAGGTAGAGCACGGCCAGCGTGGTAAGGAACAACGCGGTCAGAATGCCGCCGAAGCCGTGGAGGAACCCGAGGGCCGGCCCGTGCCAGCGCCGGTGACGCTTGAGGTAGACCAGTCGCCGCACGAGGGCCACAAGCCACAGGATGCCGGCCACGAGCAACATGACGACGGCCAGCACATGGAGGATGACCATGTAGAACGTGAGCGTGCGATGCCCGTACAGGTCCTGCGGCACGGCGATCGACTGGTAGATGTCCGCCCCGGCCACGCGCACGCCCGTCTGCGTGAGTCCGCGTGTCTTGCCCACGGCCCAGTCGACCATGTCGTCTTCGAAATGGTCGGCGAGCTTCGTGTCGCCTTCCTCCTCGTCGCCGATGCGCAGCACGTGGTTGCCGACCGGGTAGTCGCGCACCGTCACGTCCCAGTTGCCGGCGGCATGCGCGCGCTCGAAGATCTCCTCGGCGCCCTCCACCTGCGCGGTCATGACGTCCTTGGAGCCGTATGCCACGAACGTGGGGACGGCGTAGCGGGCCGGCGTATCCGCGTTCAGATCGAAGTTCGTCAGGCCGAACGCGGCGAGGTCCGCGGAGAAGATGCGCCGCACGATCGACTGGTAGCCCGGATTGGCGCCCACGAGCGCGAAATCCTGCGCGGCGAGGAAGCCCAGCGAATGCCGCGGCGTGTAGACCATGGGGGACACGAGCACCTGGAAGGCGATGCGCGGGTCCTTCTCCAGCAGGAATGCGGAGATCCACGTGCTTTCCGATGTGGCGTAGATGCCGATGCGGTCGCCGTCCACGTTCGGCAGGGCGCGCAGGTATTCGGCGGCCTGCTCGTATGCGTCCGCGGAGGCCGGGTAGTCGCGCGTCACGTCGTTGGTGCTCCACACGGGCTTGTCGATGGCGATGGTGGCGAATCCGGCGGAGGCGAAGTCGTCGCCCACGTCGATGAACCAATCCCGGGCAAGCCCGTAGCCGGCCCCGTGCATGAATACGATGCCGGGGATCTTGCCGCTCGCTCCCTCGGGCATGCGAACCACGGCGTGCAGGCGTTCGGTTTCCCCGGTGGATGCGCGGGTGACGGTGATGTCGTCCTCGATCACCCGCACCCCGTAGGTGCCGCGCCTAGGCAATGGCTCGCCGGTCGGGTTCTCGAACGTGACGGATGTATCCGCCGACAGGCTCTCCAGCGTCTGCCCGGTCGGCTCGTTGTTCCACGGGATGTTGGATAGGTTGGAGACGGTGACGAGCAGGCCCAGCAGCACGATGAAGATCGGCAGGCTGGTGAGCACGCGACGCCGGGGGCTCCACGGCTGCTGCGGTTCCTGCGGCTTGCGCTCAGGCCGTTGCCGTGTCCCCTGCGCATCCCTCGCGCTGTCTTGCCCGCCGCCGATCGGCCGTGCGTCGGGCGTTCCGTCATGCATCGACACGTGGCATATTCTAGCCGTCGGCATGGGACGGCGGTCGGCCGGCGTATGCCGACGGCGTAGGGCGGGGGCGTAAGGCCGGGTGCGGTCCCGGCTGCGTGTCGCGCCGATCCGGTGGTGATTTGAGACGCAAAACGGCCGCCATGTGTCTCAAGTCGCCACCGAATTACCGCCGCCGAATACGATTCCACGGAATCGGCGAGGAGGATTCAGCCCCGGTTCGGATGCTGGATGGGGATGACGACCGGCCCGGTCTGCGCCTTCGTCCCGTCAGAGTCCTCCGCCTCCATCTGCGCGGCCATCTCCTGCGCCCTGGCGAGCAGGGTCTCCACGATCCGATCCTCCGGCACGGTCTCGATGACCTTGCCCTTGATGAAGATCTGCCCCTTGCCGTTGCCGGACGCCACGCCGAGGTCCGCCTCGCGCGCCTCGCCGGGCCCGTTGACGATGCAGCCCATGACGGCCACGCGGATCGGCGCCGTGACGCCCTTGAGGCCCTCGGTGACCGCGTTGGCCAGATCGATCACGTCCACCTGCGCGCGCCCGCAGCTCGGGCAGGAGATGATGTCGAACTTGCGCTTGCGCAGACCCATGTATTCGAGCAGCTTGCAGCCTACCTTGACCTCCTCGACGGGAGGCGCGGACAGGGAGACGCGGATCGTGTCGCCGATGCCCTCCGCCAGCAGGGCGCCGAACGCGAGGCACGACTTGATGGTGCCCTGCCACGTGGGGCCGGCCTCGGTGACGCCAAGGTGCAGCGGCCAGTCGCCCTTGGAGGCGAGCAGGCGGTAGGTCTGGACCATGGTGACCACGTCGTGGTGCTTCACGGAGATCTTGAAGTCGTGGAAGCCCACGTCCTCGAACATGTGCGCCTCCTTGAGCGCACTGGCCACGAGCGCCTCCGGAGTGGGCCCGCCGTACTTGGCGTAGAGGGCCTTGTCGAGCGAGCCGGCGTTCACGCCGATGCGCAGGGAGATGCCCGCATCCGTGGCGGCCTTGCAGATAGAGGGGCCGACCTCGTCGAACTTGCGGATGTTGCCCGGGTTCACGCGCACGGCCGCGCAGCCCGCGTCGATGGCCTGAAACACGTACTTGGACTGGAAGTGAATGTCCGCGATGACCGGGATGGGCGACTTGGCCACGATCTGGGGCAATGCGTCCGCATCGTCCTGGCTGGGCACGGCCACGCGCACGATGTCGCAGCCGGCCTGTGCGAGCTCGCCGATCTGCCGCAGCGTGGCGTTCACGTCCACGGTGGGCGTGTTGGTCATGGACTGCACGGGAATGGGTGCGCCGCCGCCCACTGGCACCGGGCCGACCATGATGCGGCGGGACTTGCGGCGCGGATGCAACGGCGACTCGCCGTACGCGGCCTCGCCGGTCTTGCGGAAGGAAGAACTGTTCACTGTCACTCAGCCTTGTCTATCAGACGGTCGGCGCGTTCGCGGGCCTCATGCTCCACCTGACCCATTTCCTCCACGGATGCGAAGCGCGGATTGCCCCTGAGCTCCGCGTCCATCTCGTCGAGCACGGCCTTGACGGTGTCCACGATGCCCAGATACGGCAGGCGATGGTCCAGGAACGCGTGCACGGCCTGCTCGTTGGCCGCGTTGAGCACGGCCGTATGCTTCTCGGAGGCGGTGAGGCAGTGGCGCGCCAGACTCACCGCGGGGAACGCCTCGTCATCCAGCGGCTCGAACGTCCATTCGGCGGCCTTGGTCCAGTCGCACGGGCTGGCCACGTCGGGCAGACGGTCCGGGGCGGACAGGCCGAGCGCGATGGGCAGGCGCATGTCCGGCGGGGAGGCCTGGCCGATCGTCGCACCGTCCACGAACTCCACCATGGAATGCACGATGGACTGCGGGTGCACGGTCACGGCGATGCGCTCGGGTGGAATGTCGAACAGGCGGCTCGCCTCGATCACCTCGAGGCCCTTGTTCATGAGGGTGGAGGAGTTGATGGTGACGACCGGACCCATGTTCCACGTGGGGTGGTGGAGGGCCTGCTCGGGGGTGATGTTCGTCATCTGGGAGCGCTTCCAGCCACGGAACGGGCCGCCGGACGCGGTGACCACGAGGCGTGCCACCTCGCCGTGCGTGCCGGAGCGCAGGGACTGCCAGATGGCGGAATGCTCGGAGTCGACCGGATTGATCTGGTGCGCACGCACCTGCGAATCGAACAGCAGATGCCCGCCGGCCACCACGGATTCCTTGTTGGCAAGGGCGAGCTGGGAGCCCGCCTGCAGCGCGGCGATGGACGGTTCCAGACCGATGGAGCCGGTGATGCCGTTGAGCACCACGTCCGCGCCTGCGCCGGCGAGGTCGATCACGGCCTGCGGGCCCGCGGTCACCTGCACGCCCTTCGCGCCGGCGGCGTCGAGCGCCTCGCGCAACTCGCCGGCCTTCGAGGCGTCGAACAGGGCCACGTGACGGGCGTGGAAGCGGGCCGCCTGCCGCGCGAGCAGCTCGATGTGCGAACCGCCGGCGGCCAGACCGAACACCGTGAAGCGTTCAGGGTGGCGGGCAATGACGTCAAGCCCCTGCGTGCCGATAGAGCCGGTGGACCCCAGCAGCGTTACCGTTTGCAAAGTTTGTTCCAAGTCAGACACGCCTCCAGATTAGCGAGACTGCTGGTCGCCGTCCTTCTTGGGGGTGTCGATGATGTCGCTGCCGTCGTCGCTCAGGGAGGGGAAGGACAGATCCGGGATGTCCAGATCGATCTTGGGGAACGACGTATCGTTGAGCAGGTTGGCGAGGTAGCGGTCGCCCTCATCCTGCGGCTTGGCGTCCGTGCCGTCGAGTTTCGGGGCGATGACGGGGGTCGGCGGAATCGGGGTGGGCTGTGCGACCGGGACGGGTTGCGTAGTCTGAGCGGCAAGAGGCGCGGGCGGCACGGCGGCGGGCTGAACCGACTGTACAGGCGTGATCGTGGTGGGCGGCACGGCGACGGGGGACACAGGAGCCGGAGCCGCGGCAGTCTGCGCTGCAGCAGTCTGAACGACGTGCGAGGCCGGTGCCGCGACAGACGGAACATGCGCGGTGACGGTCGCGGAGGGCTCGCCGAAGGGCGCGTCATGCACGGGAGCGATGGCTTCAGTGGGCGCGGATTCCGTTTCGACGTGCTGCGGCACGGACTGGGCCAGTGCGGCCAGCGAATCGCTGACGATCGGCGCGGGAGTCGGCTCGGCCGGGGCCGTCGTGGCAGAGGAAACAGACGGCACGCTCGGGACGGGAGACGGTACCGGAACCGCGGGAGCGGGAACCGGCGGCACGGGAGCCGGGGCCGCAGTGGCCGGAACCGGGGCCGCCGGCTTCGGCGCGAAGATCGAATGCTCGGCCGCGTTGAGCGCGCTGAACGAGTCGGCGGCGCGCTGCGCTTCCGCGTTGGGCTGACCGGACGGGGTAAACAGCGGCGGGATCACCTGGGTCGGCTGCGCCCCTGCGGCGGCAGCCCGATCGGATTGCGGCACGGCTGCAGGCGCCGGCGCGGGGATGGGCGGCACGGGAGCCGGGGCCTCCTGAACGGCAGGAGCCGGGGACGGGGCGACCGTTTCCGCGGCATACTCGCTCACGCGCGCGAACGATTCGAGACGGGACAGCAGCTGCACCGCCACGTCGAGGTAGTAGTCCACGGACCGTTCGTCATAGCCGCGCTTGCCCTTGCGCTGCGTGAAGATCACGTTCGAGATGCGGCTGGCGGTCACGTCCAGCAGTTCCTTGGCGTCCGCGGGCAGGCTGCCCTGCTCCCCCAGTGCGCTGGACGCCTTGGCAATCACCTGATCGACCACCCGGTCCACCTGCTTGCGGTCGTACGAGGGGTGCTTGCCTTCGCCGGGCTTGAACCGCTGCTTCGGTTCGCGCAGGTAATGGGCCTTGAGGCTGGAGAGCATCTCCTCGCTGTGCACCTTGAACGGCACGCGGCCGCCGTGCGCCAGCTCCCAGGACGTGCGCTTGTCCACCACGGCGCGTTCCAGACGTGACAGGGCCGCATCCACCTGGGCGATGGCATAGCCGTCCTTCACCAGATCGAAAGACGCGGTCTGAATGTCATGCTGGGTGAGCTCGGGCTTGTCGCTCTCGTACAGCGCATGCGCACGCGCCAGAAACGCGTCCACCTGGGCGACGTCATATCCCCACTTGCGCTTGCCCGCCTTGGCGATGACGGGACCCTGACCGGTGGCAGCGGACTGGTCGGACATGGACATACCTCCTGTGACGAGGGATTACACTGCATCTCACCTTACGTGACGAACGCGACGCCCGCACGCGAATTGTCATGCGTGGTTCGCGCCGAACGGACGCCAATATGCGGTAAACCGGCCGGATCGCCTCTCGCCGCGATACAGCATAATTGACGCGATCCGGCGCAATACGGCCGACTTGGCCGATTTGCTGCGCCAGACACGCCACGCGGACGCAGCCGCCTTGGCCGCCGGATGCGTTACCCTGTTGCGAAGCGGGCGATTAGCTCAGTTGGTTAGAGCGCCACCTTTACACGGTGGACGTCGGGGGTTCGAGTCCCTCATCGCCCACAATCGAAAACCTCCGGAATACCGCCGAACCGAGGCTGCGCACCGCAGCGATGCGACCGCGAAGCGACAGCACGACGGCAACATCATCCTCGCATCTCCATCCGTGTCCGGAATCGCCGCCAATTCCAGTAATGGCAGCGATTCGGGACACAAAACGCCCTACTTGAGTCTCAAATCGCCACCGCTTTCGGAATTGGTAGCGATTCCGGACACAAAACGCCTCCTTTGAGTCTCAAATCGCCGCCAATTCCGGGAACGGCGGCGGCTTCGGACGCATGCCTTCCAGCCGCGCTCAGTTCCTGTCGCGGCCCGGGTTGCCGCTCGGCGAACCGTCCGGGCCGGCGCCGTCCGAGTCCGTGCCGCCCGCATTGTCAGCACCGTCCGTGCTGTCAGAGCCGTCACCGGCACCGTGGGAGCCGCCGGCACCGTCTCCGGAATCACCGGCACCGTGGGAGCTGTCGGCATCGTCGGAGCCATCGCCGTTCTGCTCGTCGAGCAGCTTGCTCAGCTCGGCGTCCCAGTCGACCTGCGAACCGTTCGTCGCACCGGAGCCCGAGCCCACGCCGGAGCCGGCCGCAACGCCGGACACCGAACCGGAAGCGGTCCCCGCGGAGCCGTCGGCGCCGAAGCCTGCAACGCTGCCCGAACCGGCAGCTCCATCGGCCCCGGCAACCCCTGCGGCACCCGGCTCCTCGATGGCGGGCAGCAGATCCGGGTGCGACCAATGCGCATCACGGCCATCCACCCCTTCCGTGGCGGTGAGTCGCTCCCACACGGCCGCAGCCTCGCGTTGGCGCTTGGGATGCAGATCGAGGCCCAGCAGCGATTCGAAGGTCTGTTCGGCCGGGCCGCCCACCGCACGCTCGCGGCGCAGCATTTCGCGCAGCTGCTCGATGTGCGGGATGTGGGCCATGCCGGCGCGCCACGTGACGCAATCCACCCAGCCCTCCACGGTGGCGAGCAGCGTCTCCACACCGGCGAGCGCCTCGCGCTGCTCCTCGCTGTCCGCAAGCCCCACCTTGGCAATGTTCACCGCGTCGGCGATCGACTCGGGGTTCATGTCCTGCGCCTCACGCAGCTGCTCCTCCATGGCGTCCAGGTCGATGCTGATGCCGCGCGCATACTTGCCGATCAGCGCCTCGAAGCGCGGCATGAGCCACGGCACGGAGGCGAACAGCCGGGCGTGCGCGGTCTCCTGCAACGCCAGGAACGCCAGCACCTCGGCGCGGGGAAGGTTCAGCGCATCGGCGTAGGCGTTCACGTTCTGAATGATCAGTCCTCCGGCCGGATTGCCCAGCAGCGCGATGCCCTGATCGAAGCTGCCGCGCACCTCGCCGGACAGCGCGCCGGCCGCCTGACCGAGTTGCATGGCGTAGGACGTGTTGCCGAGCAACCGCATGAGCTGGCCCGGATCCTTCATGGAATCGGGGATCGGAATGGGGACCGGGCCGGCGAACATGCCGGAGATCTCGCCGCCGAACATGCCTCCCAGACGCTCGGAGATCACGGCGGCGAGCGCGTCTCCCATGGACTGCGCCACGGGGGCTGCGAAGGCCGCCCACGCTTCGATCGTGCCGTTGACCCAGTCGGCGCGCGTGAGCACCCGCGGTTCACCGGGGGCCGGGTCCATCTCGCAGACGGAATCGAGCCAGAGGTTCGCCTCGGACAGCGCGCGCCGAGCCGCCTGCCCGTCCTCGGCGCTCACGGTGGAGGCGGCGTCGCCCGCGTTCACCTTGCCGAACGCGAGGGATCGGGCCAGCTTGACGTTGATGGGTCCCTCCTCCACGGTGCGCTTCATGTCCCCCATGGTGTTGAGCCCGCCGGCGCTGAGCGCCTGGATGAGCGACTGCACTTCGCTGGGCTTGGGCAGACCGTCCTTGCCCTGACTCATGATCTGGTCACGCAGCGGCGCGGGCAGCTGGGAGAACTGCTGCCACGCCATCTCGCCCTCCACGGGGCCGAAGCATTCGATGAGCCACTGGCGAATCTCGTTTTCTTCCATAGCCGTCATTCTAGTGGCCTGGGCGTTACAACGAGCGCGATGTCGTTCTGGGCGTAGGGGCGCACCCGGCCCGCCGGTCCACCGCAGTACCGGTCCTACACTAGGGAGTCATGACCGATTCCAACAATCCGCAGCCGTCCACGGCGTCCGCCCCGACCGTCCGCACCCGCCTGGCCTCCACGGCCCGCCGCGCCCGCACATGGGCGATCTCCCGCACGCCGCGCACCAAGCTGGGCGCCGCTGGGGCGGTGCTGTGTCTGGTGATGCTGGCGCTGCCGAGCCCGTACGTGATCGAGCGGCCCGGCCCCACGGCGGACGTGCTGGGAGAATCCGGCGGAGCGCCGATCATTGCGGTGAGCGGCGCGGACGTGCATCCGGATTCGGGCCGTCTGCTGCTCACCACGGTCAACGCGTCCGGCATGCCTGGCTACCCGGCGCTCAACGCGGAGGCGCTGTGGGGGTGGTTCAGCCCCGAGCAGATCGTGCTGCCGCGCGAGGCGTTCGTGCCAGCCGGCCAGACCGCGGAGGAGTATCAGACCCAGACCGAGCAGCAGATGACCGGCTCGCAGGATGCCGCCACCGCCGCGGCCCTCGCGTTCCTCAAGGCGAAGGGCACGGACACGGACGGCATCACGGTGAGCATGCACGTGGACGACATCGGCGGGCCTTCCGCGGGCATGATGTACGCGCTCGGCGTGATCGACAAGCTCACCGAGGAGTCGGAGACCGGCGGACGGACCGTGGCCGGCACCGGCACCATCGACGCCGACGGCAAGGTGGGGGCGATCGGCGGCGTCCAGCTCAAGATGATCGCCGCCAAACGCGACGGGGCCACGTGGTTTCTGGCCCCGAAGGACAATTGCGGCGACGTAGTGGGCCATGTGCCGGACGGCCTCACCGACGTGGCGGTCTCCACGCTCAGCGAGGCGTACGACGCGCTCACGGCGATCGGGCGGGGCAACACCGAGGGTCTGCCGCGCTGCACGGCGAACTGACGCGCCGCCACATGTCGGATGTGTTACGGGACCGTTCGCCCAGTGTTGTTATGCTGTTCTCGTGACTGAAACGGCATCCCAGAAAGCGGAAGAATTCGGTTTTCATCCCGGCGACATCATTCAGGAGTGGCTGTGGGATGATGACGTGGACGACGCCATCCGCGCGAGCATCGAGGACCTGACCGGCGAGGAGCTGGTGGACGAGGACTACGACTCGGCGGTGGACGGCGTGATCATCTGGTGGCGCGACGGCGACGACGAGGACGAGCTGTCCGACACGATCGTCGACGCCACGGGGGTGCTCGAGGGTGCCGGCCCGCTGTGGGTGCTCACTCCCAAGCCAGGCCGCCCCGGTGCGACCAGCTCCACCACCGTGCAGAATGCCGCGAAGACCGCGGGAATGAATGCCGCCACGCCCATCACCGTGAGCCCCGACTGGAACGGCATTCGCCTGCGCGCATTCGGCAAGGGCAAGTAAGCAGGCATTCCTGCGCGGCTTCGTGCCGCCTGCGCATCTACCGCTGCAGGAATCGGCTCGGTGCCCGCTGCGTCGCCGCATAGCCGTCCTTGGAGGCGGCGAACGAGAGCTGCAGCGTCCGCTCCGCGCGCGTCACGCCCACGTACATGAGCCGGCGTTCCTCCTCCAACGCGTCGCCGGCCTGTGGCGAGCCGAACGGCAGCAGGCCCTCCGAGCATCCCACGATGCACACGTGCGGGAATTCCAGACCCTTGGCCGCATGGATGGTGGACACCGTCACCGTCCCGGCCGTCAGGTCCTCCTTCAAGGCGTCCACGCTGAGCGACTGCGCCTGCCATCCGGCATCCGTGCGCACACGGTAGCCCAGTCCTGCCTCCTTCAGGGCGGCACAGACGATCGGCTGCTGCGCGTTGAGGCGCGTGAGCACCGCGCAATCGGCCGGTTTGGCACCCCGATCGATGAGCCGACGGAACCGTGCGGCCACGCCCCGGGCCTCCTCGGCGTCACTCTCGTAGCGCAGCGCCGTCACGCGCGGACCGTCGGGCCCCTCCTGCCCGGACGTGAGCCTGATATACCCGGCCCGCTCGGGGCTGGCGGCGAGCACACGGTTGGCGTAGCGCACCACGGATGCGGTGGATCGGTAGTCGATGCCGAGCGTCACGTCCGCGGCGAGGGGGCGGAATTCATCCGCGAACGCGCGCAGATAGTAGCTCGTGGCCCCTGCGAACGAGTAGATGGTCTGGGCGGCGTCGCCCACCACGCACACGTTGCGGTTGTCCTTCTCCCCCGCTCCCCCGAGCCACAGGCGCATGAGCCGGTGCTGCAGCGGGGAGACGTCCTGATATTCGTCCACGGTGAGCCAGCCGATGCGGCGGCGGATTGCGGCGGATGCCTCCTTGAGCTCCGGATCCTCGAGTAGATGGCAGACCATGAGCAGAATGTCGTCGAAGTCGATCTGGTTGCGCGCGGTCTTGTCCTGCTCGTACGCGTCGATGAGCTCCGCCATGCGCGCGGGGTCGAGTCCGACCGGAGGCTCCCGGTGCGTGGCAGCGCACACGCGCACGTAGTCGTCCGGGCTAACGAGCGAGACCTTGGTCCAGCCGATCTCCGCCTCCAGATCGCGCACGGCGAGCGGTTCGGGCGTCTCGGCGCCGGTGACGCGCGCATAGGCGGCGGCGATGAGCGGACGATGGTCGGAGACGAGCTGCGGGAACGGCGCCTCGGTCACGTCCGCCCACACGCGGTTGAGCTGGTGGAGCGCCGCCGAATGGAACGTGGCGGCGGTGACGCCCTTTACACCGAGCGCCTCGATGCGCGAACGCATCTCCTCCGCGGCTTTCACGGAGAACGTGACGGCAAGCACGCGGGACGGATCCCAGTCGCCACGCGCGCAGGCGTAGGCGATGCGCCGCGTGATGGTACGCGTCTTGCCGGCGCCCGCACCTGCCACGATGCGCACCGGCCCGTCGACCGACGTGGCGGCCTCGCGCTGCGCGTCGTCCAGGGACGCAACGATCGATTCCGGATCCGCACCGGCTTCATGCTGCTCGTTCACACCCACCATTGTGGCAGATCATCGCAGCAGGCGCGGCGCCCGTTTTCCTGCCCGGCATGGACGGTGCAATGTATTACTGTGGAAACGTGACGTTTTCTAGCAATTACACGCTGGCCGCGCTGGCTTCCGCGGCGGCGCCCGGGCTTGCCGTAGCCGGCGTTCGGGATGGTAACGAGGCAGGCCCCTCCGACGCCGCGCTGGGCATAGTCCGCGCGGTCATTCAAGACAACGCCGGGCGGCTGTACGACGTGGTCGCGGCCGAGGGCGACCGGGCGAAGCGCCGCGTCAGGGAGCGCGTGGTGGCGGCTCGTACGCTCGGGCGCGCCAAGGAGCCGGCCGGGCTGAGCTTCGGCGTGGAGCGCGTGCTCAAGTACGTGACCGGCGAGGGGGACGACAATCCGACCGACGGCGCGGCGTTGGTGATCCTGCAGCATCGCGAGGGCGTCGCCAAGCCCCTGGACACGCTCACCGTGGACGAATGCTCGTCCGTGGGCACCGCCATCGGCGCGATCCACCGCATGCGCGGCACGTTCCTGCTGGACGAAGCGTACCCGTCGTACACCACCCAGCAGATCCACGACCAGCTCACCGCATGGATCGAGCGTCTCAAGCGCGCCGGCCACGTGCCGCAGGAGATCACGGACAGCTGGTCGCGCGTCATCGCCACGGACGGCATGTGGGACTTCGCCACCTGCCCGGTGCACGGCGGCTTCGAGGACGGCGACATGCTGTTCGACCGTTCCGGGCTCACGGCCGTCTACCACTGGCAGAGCATGCAGATCAACGATCCTGCGCGCGACCTGGCATGGGTGTTCGCCAAGCTCGACGACCGTCACCGCAACGCGGTCATCGCCGCGTACGGGCGCATGATGGGCTCCCGGCTGGACGACCTCATCATGCTGCGCGCCAACCTGTGGCTCCAGATGGAGCAGGTGGGCGACTTCGTCAGTGCCATCGACCGGGCGGACAACGCGCGGATCATCCAGTTCAAGGCGCAGGTGGAACGGCTCGCCCACCAGCTCATCATGATGTCCGCTTCCGGGCAGGACGCTCCCGCGGGCGGCAGGTCCGGTGCCCCGGCGGGTGCCGCGCAGCCCGGTTCGGACCGTCACCCGTCCACCATCACCGTGGGCACGCTGCTCAACGGGGACGGCGGAGCGGCAACGGGGACCCGACCGGCCTCCGCACGATTCTCCGCGGCTCGTCCCTCCTCCGCGTCGGCCGCGTCCTCGACCGGTACCACCCGTACCGTTCTGGACTCGGACATCCGCCCGCGTACCCCACGCGTGCCCACCATGCCGGACGTCCCCGTGGCCAACGTGTTCAACGATCCGACCGAGATCGTCACGCCGGAAAGCGAAACCGCGACCATCGTGCTGCCCGCGCAGTCGTTCACCGCGGACGGCACCGGCATCAGCGGCAAGATCGCCAAGGTTGCCAAGGCGACGGACGGCGCGGAACCCTCCGGAACCGCGGCGCGCCCGTAACGCCCTTGGCATAACGCATGCCGGGGAAATCCGCCGGCTGCGGAACAATGGAATGCAGTCAACCCAACACCAACACGGATTGCGAGGAAACACCATGGATATCGAACTGGGCGTCCAGAACGTGGCCCGTCCCGTCACCTTCAGCACCGAAGCCGGCGCGGACGAGGTGGGCGGCGCGATCGGCAAGGCCATCGCCGAGGGCACGCCGATCGACCTGACCGACGACAAGGGCCGCCGCATCATCGTGCCCGCAGGCACGCTCGGCTACGCAATCATCGGCTCCGAAACGAAGCACGCGGTCGGATTCGGCGCGCTCGACGCCTGACGATCCACGGTTTGCGACTGGCGGCCGGGAATGCTCTCCATTCCCGGCCGCCAGTCGTTTCACGTCACTTCGCCAACGTGATGGCGCCGCGGCGCACGATCTCGCGCACCGTGGCGCCGTCGGTGACGTTCTCCCCCAGACGGTTCGGCTTTCCGGCGCCGTGCCAGTCCGAACCGCCGGTCACGAGAAGCCCGCGACGCTCGCAGATCGCCAGTAGACGACGACGCTGCTGCGGCGAGTTGTCGCGGTGCCACACCTCCAGCCCGTCGAGCCCCTCATCGATCAGCGCCTCGATCTGCCCGTCGCTCAGCAGCACCGGATTGCGCGCCAACGCGCCCGCATGCGCCACCACCGTCACTCCCCCGGCGAGCCCCACGGCCCGCACCACCTCGTGCGTGGAGGGCGACGGCGTGGGAATGTAATACTTGCTCGACGCGGACACCGCCCGCTCGAACGCCTCGGAGCGCGTGCGGTAGACCCCAGCCGCCACCAGCGCGTCGGCGATATGCGGACGCCCCACCGTGGTCCTGCCGCCCTCGCGCACCTGGGCGAGCACGTCGTCCCACGTGATGGGAAAGTCACGGCTCAGCAGCTCCACCATGGCCTTGGTGCGGGCGAGCCGGCCGGCACGCGTGGCCGCGAACAGCTGGGCGATGGTCTGGTTGCGCGGATCGTACTGGTAGGCGAGCATGTGCACGCTCACCCGGCCGTCCTCCGCGGTGATCTCCGTGCCCCTGAGCAGCGGCACGCCGAACTCGCGGGACGCATCCTCGGCCTCCTGCCAGCCGGCGGTGGTGTCGTGGTCGGTGATCGCCACGCCCGAAAGGCCGAGCTCCTTCGCCCGGCGAATCAGGGTGCGCGGCGTCTCCGTACCATCGGAGAACGCGGTGTGGCAGTGCAGATCCCATCCTTGAGTCATATCACCATCGTAAGCTGTAGCCAGCCGTGGGCATGCACGGACACTCCAAGGGGACGGATGCGGCATGCCCACCACGTGTACCCGATACGGGGAAGGATGACGGACATGGCCAAGACAGGCAACGGCAGGCAGGACGAGACGGGCAAGAACGCAAACACGGACTCCGGTTTCGGGGTCCCGGCTGCGGGCATGGGATCGGTCCCCGCGCTCCGCGGCTGGCGGCACGGCGCCACGTGGACGTATCTGGTGATGCTCGTGGCCTCCGCGGTGGCCCTGTTCGTCTCGTTCATCCTGTCCGCGGAGACGCTGCAGATGGCCCGCCACCCCGGCGTCAAGCTCGGATGCGACGTCAACGGCGTGGTCTCCTGCACCACGGTCGCGCAGGCGTGGCAGTCGGAGATCATCCGGTTCGGCGATCTGAGCTTCCCGAACGCGTTCTTCGGCATCGCGGCCGAGTCGGTGTTCGTGACCGTGGCGGTGATCGGTCTGGCGCGCGTGAAGGTGCCCCGCTGGTTCGCCGTATGCACGTGGCTGGGCGGGCTCGCTGCGCTGGCCTACGCCTACTGGCTGTTCTCGCAGTCCATGTACGTGATCCACGCGCTGTGCCCGTGGTGCCTGGCGCTCATGTTCTCCACGACCGTGCAGTTCATGGGCCTCACGCACGCCACGGTGACCGTGCAGGGTCTGCCGGGCGGCGAATCCGGTTCGCCGGCCGGGCTGCGCAAGTACTACCGGCTGGGCTTCGATCTCATGGTGGATGCGCTGTGGATCGTGGTGCTCGTCGCGCTGATCCTGCTGCAGTACGGCGCCGTGCTGTTCTGACCGATCGGGGTCCCGCCCGTGCTGTCTCGCTCGCGCCGCCCGCCCGCGTTCGTGACCCGTCCGCGATAGGCTGGGCGCATGAGCATTCCGCAGCACGTCACCAAAACCCACGCCACCGGCAACGACTTCGTGGTCTACGCCGATCCGACCGGCGAATACGAGCCCACCGCGGACGAGGTCCGCTTCCTGTGCGACCGGCACTTCGGCATCGGCGGGGACGGACTGATCCGTCTCACCCGCCCGCAAGCCGTGTCCGACCTGACCGCCGAGCGGATCGCCGCATGCGAGGCCGGCGGGGCCGAATGGTTCATGGACTACCGCAACGCGGACGGCTCGCTCGCGGAGATGTGCGGCAACGGCACGCGTGCCGTCACCAGGTTCGCCCAGCGCGAAGGGTTGGCTCCGGCGGCGGGCGAAGGCGCGTTCCGGCTCGGCACGCGAGCGGGCGTCAAGACACTCACCCCGCTGGGCTCCGTGCCCGGCCTCGGCGGCGACGTGTTCCGCGTGGAGATCGGCGCATGGCGCATGGGCGAGGAGAACGCCTATCTGGTCACCGTTCCGGGCACGGCGGGGTCGGCACGCGGCACATTCGTGGACATGGGCAACCCGCACGTGGTGGCCGTCGTGGAGGACGGCACGGCCACGCTGCCGGCGGTGGAGGCGCTCGACCTGACCGTCAAGCCCGTGGTTGCGCCGGCCATCGAATCCGACCAGAACGTGGAATTCGTGCGCGTGGACGGCATGGACCGGGCGGCCGGCACCGGGACCGCGACCATGCGCGTCAACGAGCGCGGCTGCGGCGAGACGCTCTCCTGCGGCACCGGCCTGTGTGCCACCGGCGTGACGCTGCGCGCGAAGACCGGCATAGGCCACTGGACCATCGCCGTGCGCGGCGGCGTGCTGCGCGTGGATGTGACCGACTGCGACGTAACGCTCACCGGCGCGGCAACGATCGTGGGCGATGTGACGCTCGCACCGGATGCCATGGCCGACATGGTCGGCATGGTCGGCAACCGTCGCGCCTAGCGCCTGCGGGAGCGCCCCGGACCGCCGAGTACCAGAGCCAATACCAGAGCCGAGTACCATGTGTGTGAAGGCTCATGTGCAATCACCGTCAACGTTCAGGGGAGGTTCCTATGGCATCCGCAGCGCCCGTCGGCGTGTTCGATTCCGGTCTGGGCGGCATCTCCGTCGTCCGTCAGCTTCGTCGGGACCTGCCGCACGAGCGGGTGCTGTACTTCGGGGATTCCGCGAACGCGCCGTATGGCACCAAGACGCCGGACGAAGTGCGCGAACTGAGCTTCCGGATCGTGGAGGATTTCGTGGCCCGCGGCGTCAAGGCCGTGGTGATCGCCTGCAACACGGCCACGTCCGCGGCGGTCAACGAGCTGCGCGAACGGTATTCGATCCCGATCATCGGCATGGAACCGGCGCTCAAGGTGGCTTGCGACGCGGGGCATGGCATCCGCCAGCGCGTGATCGTGGCCGCCACGCCGCTGACCCTGCGCGAGCGCAAGTTCGCCGCGCTCATGGACCGGTTCAAGGCCGGGCACACCATCTTCCGCCAGCCGTGCCCGGACCTGGTGGAGATCGTGGAATCCGGGCGGCTGGGCGACCATGATCTGGTGATGCGTACGCTGCACGGGTACTTCGACCAATACGACCTGAGTACGATCGACTCGGTGGTGCTCGGCTGCACGCATTTCGTGTTCTACCGCGATTATTTCCGCGAACTGCTGCCGGCCGGCACGGCGATCATCGACGGCAACGAGGGCACCGTCCGGCATCTCGACATGGTACTCGAGTCGCTGGGCGAACGCGCCCCCGAGGATGCCGATGGCGGTGTGGAGCTGCGCAATTCCGATCCGTCGGAGCGCATCGCAGCGCTGTCCCGCGAACTGCTGGAATTCGGGCGCTGACGGCAGGGTGCGAACTGCGCTTGCCGGACTGCGTTTCGCCTAGGCCGCGTTCCGCCGGGTCGTGCAGCAAGCAAGTAAACCGACACAGGCCGGCGAAACGGTGATCCTCCGCGCGAGCGGAACGCGGTAAGCTCGAACCGTTTGCGACGAAAGGGGATCTCATGGGTACGCACAGGACGGCGCTCATCGATGTGGGAGGCGGCTTCCGCGCGATCTTCGGATGCGGCGTGATGGACCGCCTTGCAGACGACGGCATCGACTTCGACCACTGCTACGGCGTGTCCGCGGGCGCAGCGAACATGACCTCCTACATTGCGCGCCAGCCGGGCCGCAACCACAAGTTCTACACCGAATACGCGTTCCGCAAGGAATACGCCAGCACGGAGGCATTCCTCAAGTACCACAATTTCGCGAACCTCGATTACATCTACGGCACACTGTCCAACCACGACGGCGAATACCCTGTGGATTACGCGGCGTTCGAGGAGAACCCGACCGGCTTCACGGTGGTGGCCTGCAACGCCGAGGACGGTTCCACGAAATACTTCGACAAATCCCGCATCCGCTATGACGACTTCGACGTGATCAAGGCATCCAGCGCGGTGCCGGTGGCGTGCGAACCGTACGTGGTGGACGGCGTGCCCTACTACGACGGGGGCATCGCCGACCCGGTGCCGGTGCAGAAGGCGCTCGACGACGGCTATGACCGCGTGGTGCTCATCCTCACCCGGCTCAAGGACGTGCTGCGCGAGCAGAAGAAGGACATCGCGCCTGCACGCATACTGCGCCACCGCTACCCCGCCGCTGCGGAACGTCTGCTGGAGCGCTATCGGACGTACAACGACGAGGTCGCTCTCGCCAAGCGGTACGAACGCGAGGGCACGGTGCTCATCCTCGCCCCGGACGACCTGTGCGGCCTGTCCACGCTGAGCAAGACCTTCGAGGGTCTGGAACTCATGTACCGCAAGGGCTATGCGGCCGCCGAGGCGATCCCGGCGTTTCTGGAGAGCTGACGACCCAGAGATGCCTGCACCGGCCGGCGGTCCAGAACGGATGAATCCGGGCCGCCGGCCGGTGCAGGCGGATAGGCGGGTAGGCGGGGTGGCCTGCCTTACTGCTCCTTGGTCTCGTTGGCGGTGAGCATGGCCTTGGTGACCTGCTCGTAGAGATCGCTGTACCCGCCGGGCGTGCTGGAGGGCAGCACCACGGTCTTGGCGTTCTTGGACTCGGCCAACGAGCGCATCACGTCGAGGTACTGGTTGAACAGGACCACGTTGTTCACGTCGCTGATGTCCATGCCCACGGCCTGCAGGCTCTTGATCTGGTCCACGATGCCGTTGGCGATCTCGCGGCGGTAGTTGGCCTGGCCCTCGCCCTGCAGGCGGGTCTTCTCGGCGTCGGCCTGGGCCTGCGTCTCGATCTGGATGCGGTTGGCCTCGGCGCGCTGGCGGGTGGCCTCCTTCTCACGCTGTGCGGCGTTGATGGAATCCATCGCGTTCTTGACCTGCGGGCTCGGGTCGATGGCGGTGATGAGGGTCTTGACGACGGTGAAGCCGAAGCGGCTCATCTCGTTGCCCACGGTCTTCTGCACGTCGAAGGCCACGTCGTCCTTGCGGGCGAACGCATCGTCCAGGGACAGGGCCGGGATGGCGGAACGCAGGGCGTCCTCCATGTAGCTCCTCAACTGTCCGGCCGGGTCGCGCAGCTCGTAGTAGGCGGTGGCCACGTCCTTGGGGTTGACGCGGAACTGCGTGGAGGCCACCACGGTGACGAAGACGTTGTCCAGCGTCTTGGTCTCCAGCTGCACGTTGAGCTGGTTGACGCGCATGTTGGTCTTCATGGCGATGCGGTCCACGAACGGTATGCACACGTGGATGCCTGCGAACTGTACGACGTGGAACTTGCCGAATCGCTCGATGATGTACGCCTGCTGCTGCGGCACGATGAAGATGGCGGCGCAGAGCAGCACCAGCACAATGACGGCGACAACGGCCAAAACAATCCATCCGACCATGTCGATCCCCTTCCTTGAATGATGAACCGCGACGTCCTTATCCGCGGATCTGTCTCCAGTCTAGAGGACGCGGCGCGCAAACGCCATCAGCCCCGTTCCCCTTCATCCCCGTATTACACGCCTGCCGGCACACAAGACCAAGTCGGCAACACGGCTCGGACGGACCGGAGCAGGTCTGCAACGGGGACATCTGGCGGCGTGTCGCATGCCGACCATAGGCTGGCAGCAGATGCAGCCGGCAGTCGGATCAAGGGAGGACCTCATGGAAGTCACGCGCGCAATCACCCAACTCAACGGACCGGAAACGCGGCCCGTGTTCCTGCTGTTGCACGGCTGGGGCTCCAACGAGCACGACCTGCCGGATCTGCTGCGCTACTGCGCCCCGAACGCCGACTTCGCCTCGCTGCGTGCCCCGATCGGGTACGGCATGGGCTACACGTGGTTCGGACAGTGGGCGCATGAGGGCGTGCCGGAGGGCGCCTCGCTCGACCGGCAGGCGCGCGAGGCCGGCGAGGCGGTGAACCGGTGGGTGGCCGCGAACGTTCCGGCCGCGCGCAAGGTCATTCCCATGGGATTTTCGCAGGGCGGCCTGCTGGCGGGCCATCTGTTGCGTCTGGAGCCGAAGCGGTACGCGGCTGCGGTGAGTTTCTCCGGATGGCTGGCTCCGGGGCCCGTCACGCCCGGAGACGGCGAACTCGAGACGGCCAAGCCTCCGTTCTTCTACGGTCACGGCGGCGCGGACACGATCTTCCCCGAGGCGGACGTGCGGGCGATGAGCGCATTCTGGGCCGCGCACGGCACGCTGACGGAGAAGGTGTACCCGGGCATGACGCACTCGATCTGCATGGACGAGATGCGCGACGTGGCGGCGTTCCTGCAGTCGATCGGCGCCGCGGTGCCCCAGATGTGGTGAGCCGCAACCGGACAAGCACCCGAATATAAGGGAAGGACCCTTCCGAGCCGGTGGCCGGAGGGTCCTTCCTATGAAGTTCAGCGGGGCTGCCCGAAATCAGGCAGCCGGAGCCAGACGCTTGGCGATGGCGGTGAAGGCGGCCTTCACGGCCTTCTCACCGGTTTCACCGAACTCGGCCTTGAGCTGCGGATCGGCGTTGATGGTCTTCTCGATGCGCTCGAGGGTGTTCCACAGGTTCGGCAGCTGGGAATTCGGGGCGGACTCGCCCAACTGGGCGTAGAAGCCGACGTGCTCGACGTCCCTGGCAAGCTTGTCGTTATCGGTCTTGACTGCGGCGAACGCTTCGACGACGGCGCCGAAGGTTTCCTTGATGCTATCTGTAGTGCTCATACCTCTAGGTCTACTCGCCTTGGGGGTTGCATGGGGAGGATGTTGCCGATATTTGTCACAAAAAGCCAACAAAAATCAACAATAGATAACTTCCTGTCCGTCAATCGTTGTATGTGACGCACCGCACAACGATCACGCACTGAGCAGACCGAGCAGATCGTCCCGCGTGAGCGACGCCACGCCGCCGGCGGCCATGCCGCCCTCCCCCAGCACCTGCCGGGCGACCTCGCTCTTGGCGGCCTGCAGCCTGAGCATGCGCTCCTCGATCGTGTCCTTGGCCACGATCTGGTACACGTTGACGTCCCGTGTCTGCCCGATGCGGTGGGCGCGGTCCGTGGCCTGCTCCTGCGCGGCGGCGTTCCACCACGGGTCGGCATGGATCACCACGCTCGCTCCCGTGAGGTTGAGACCCGTATTGCCCGCCTTGAGGGAGATGAGGAAGACGGGCACGTCGTCGCCGTTGAACCGGTCCACCAGCTCCACGCGGCGCTTCTTGGGCGTCTCGCCGGTGATCGTGTAGTACGCCACACCATGTTCCTTGAGCCGGGCGGCGATGAGCTCCAGAAACGACGTGAACTGCGAGAACACCAGCGCCTTCTTGCCTTCGGACATGCACGTACCCACCAGCTCCTCGATGGCGGCGAGCTTGGCGGAACGGTCCTTCGCGTTGGCGTACAGCAGACGCGGATCGCAGCAGATCTGCCGCAGCCTGGTGAGCTCGGCGAGGATGCGGATGCGGTCCGCGTTGAAGTCGCGCGCCTCCTCGTGCGTGAGCAGCAGCTTCAGCCGCTGTTCGTGCGCCGCGTACAGCTTGCGCTGCTCACCCTCGAGCTGCACGGTGACCACGTTCTCCAACTTGTCCGGCAGATCGGTGAGCACCTCGGACTTGAGCCGGCGCAGGATGAATACGCCCACCAGCGCCTTGAGCTTGGCGGCCTGGGCGCGGCCCTCATCCCCGTAAGCGTCGTTGGTGATGGGCATCTCGTAGCGCTCGTGGAAGCGCTTGAACGTGCCGAGCAGGCCGGGCATGAGGAAGTCGAAGATGCTCCACAGTTCGGCGAGCCTGTTCTCCACGGGCGTGCCGGTCAGGGCGAAGCGGTGGGCCGCGTCGATCGACTTGACGGCCTTGGCCACCTTGGTGGTGTGGTTCTTGATCACCTGCGCCTCGTCGATGGCCATGGCATCGAACGCGATGCCGCGGTAGTCCTCCCGGTCGAGCCGCAGCAGGTCGTACGAGGTGACGAGTACGTCCGGACAGGTCTCGCCGCCGCGCACCCCGTCCAGCAACGCCTTGCGCTGCGCCTTCGTACCGGCCACCACCGTCACGGCGAGCGACGGGGCGAACTTGGTGAACTCCGCCGCCCAGTTGTACACCAGCGAGGCGGGGCACACCACCAGACTCGGACGGCCACTCCCCCGCCTGGCAAGCAGCATGGCAATGAACTGCACCGACTTGCCCAAGCCCATCTCATCGGCCAGAATGCCGCCGAACCCCTTGTCCCACAGGGTCTGCAACCAGCGGAACCCGTCCACCTGATACGGCCTGAGCACGCCGGCAAGGCTCTCCGGCACCGCGTACCGGGCGGGGTCGATCACCTTGAGCTCGCCCACGTAGCGGCGGAACGCATCGTCCTTGTCCGCATCGTCCACCACGCCGTCGAGCATGAACGCCTGGAATCCGGGCACCTCCACGGTCCCGTCGCCGCGCTCGAACGCATCGTCGGCCAAGCCCAGATCGCCCGCAGTGCGCAGCGCCTCGTCAAAGGCATCATCCTGCGCATCCAGAGGAACGAGCGTGCCGTCCTTCAACCGGTGGAACCGCTGCCGACGCCGGTAGCTGGCCAGCAGCGCACCCACCTCGTCCGGCGGCACCTCATCCGCCAGCAGCGAGACGTCCACGAGCCCGCCGTTCATGGCGACGGCGAGGCGCGCCTTGGGTGGCCGTGGCACGAGCAGCCGGTCGAACGCGGGCGTGGTAAACACGGCGCCGATCGCATGCAGGGCCTTGAGCCCTTCGTCGAACAGGCGGACGATCGCATGCGTGTCGTCGCGGTCGATGGTCGCCGGCCGTCTCGGATCGGTCACGTCGAAGTAGCGGCGCACCACCTGCTGGGCGGTCTGTTCGGCGGCCAGATCGTGCATGCCGCCGCGATCGCCGGACACCGCAGGGATCAGCCCTACCGTGCGCGAACCATAGCGCACCTTGAGCGTGCAGGTGACGCCGTCCTCGGTGCGGTCCAGATAGCATTCCGGTTCGGCCGGCTGCGGCTTGAGTTCGCGCACGCGGTCGGGCACGTCGCCGTCCACGCCGGCGTGCTCGAGCAGCGGCAGCAGCGTGCGGGCGAACAGGGGCAGGTCGTCGTCGGAGACGAACCGGCCGTCCGGGTCGCCGTCGCACAGGGTGGCGATGACCTGCCGCAGCGGCTCGCAGTCCTCGGGGAACCGGCAGAACCACTGCTCCTCCGCACGTCTGGCGTCGTCGCGGGAAGCGGAGCCGCCCAGTCCTAGCAGCCCCAGCCGGGCGAGTTCGGCGGCCGGCAGGTCGGCGATCTCCTGTCGGCTCATGGAGGACAGCGCGCGGGCGGCGGCCACGGAGGAACCGGGGCCGGCATCGTCGTCCGCTCCCCCGTCTGCGGAGCCAAAGCCGGGTTGCGGCGCGGGGCCGACCAGCATGTACGAGCGTTCCGCGCCATCCACGATCGCGTCGATGCGCACGTCGCCGTGCAGCGCATAGCCGCCGACCGCCCCCTGTTTCGTCCGACGCATGGTGATGCGAATGGGCCGTTCCGTTCCGTCCACACCCACCTGCTTGGGGGTCGAGCGCATCCACTGCTCGAAGACCAGGCCTATGCTGCGTCCCTCGCTGATGTGCAGCAGCTGGGTGAGTTCGTCGTCCGTCAGCGTCAGGTCGCGTTCGATGGCCCCGGGCATGGCGTAATGCAGGGCAGCCAGCGCACTGCGGCGGGATTCGGTCGCGCGCTGCAGGAAGCGCAGCACCGCTTGCCCGTAGCCGTCGAGCATGTCCGGCGTATGGGTGAACGCCAGCTTCTGGCCGTACTGCTCGTAGTCGCCGCCGGCCATGTCCAGCACGAAACGGGAGATCGACTTGAGTACGTAGGCCGAGCCGTTGGCCAGATTGAGGATGCGGAACGACACGCTCCACATGCGGCCGCTGCGCGTTACGGTCGGGTCGAGCGACACCTGCCCGGGGCCCACCACGGCCAATGGCAGCGCGGACGGCGGCCTTCCCGTGCCGAATGCGGCCGTATGGGCGGCACTGTGCGCTGCCACCCCCGCCCCTCCCTCGCGCAGCATAGCATCCCGGCGGGCCTGCTTGCGCTGCGTCTCGAGCCGGTCCAGATGCTCCATGTAGTCGAGCAGATCCATCGAACTGCCGGCCGCCGCGGACCCCTCGAAACCGTGGAAGGCTGACGGGTGGTCGGCGAAATACAGGGCGAGGGCGGCCATGTGCTTGCACACGTCATAGCGGTAGCCCGTGTAGGCGGGGCAGGTGCACGCGCCGTCGTCGAATTCCTCGCTGTTCGCGTCAAAGCTCACCCACGTGCGGTAGACGCTGCTCGGGGAGCTGGTGCCGCGGATCCGGCCGCGGATGGTCAGCAGGGCGTCGTCGTCGGCATCCGGTTCGCAGGTCAGATCGAGCATCTTGGTCTTGGCATGGGCGATGATGTCCCGGGCGCGCATGAGCACCGCGGAGGAGCAGTGGTCCTCGATCTCCAGCGGCAGGACCGTGAACACGCGGCCACGGCCGCCGTGCGCGGATCCCCTGCGCGACGATCCTCCGCGCGACGGCTCGGGACGGCCGAATGTTGCAAAACCCATGCGCCTCACCTTAGCGTGCTCGCCTTACCGCCCCGCTGTACCGCCCGCCCAATCGAGGTGCATGAAATCCGGCACGCGGTACCACTTGACCGGGTAGCCGGCCCCATGCGCGCAGAACACCGAATCCGGCGTGTTGTCCAGATCCGCCTCCGGGTCGTAGGCGGCCTCGGCGATCACCCGGTCGGCGTCATGGCAGGGCCGGTAGCCGCCGAACGTGGCGGAGAAACGACCGCGACCGTGCGTATAGGCATTGACATCCATGGCGTAGTCGCGCATTTCGGAGACCGGGGCACGGCCGACGATCGTCACGGTACCCTCCCGTCCGTCGCCGTCCGGAACCAACGGCGGGTCGAAGTCGCCGCTCATGCGTTGGACGTCGGCCATGGCGCGGCCGATCATGTCCGCCGGCACCTCCAGCCGGAACGCATACCACGGTTCGAGCAGGCGGCAGCTGCCGGAATTGGCCGGCTTCTTCGGCGCGTCGGCTTCGGCCGCGGTACCGGCGAGATTGGGCGTCTTGGAAGCCTTGGACGAATCCGCAGCATCCGCTCCCGACTCCTCCTCGGAACCATCGGCAGGCCGTCCCGCGGCGATCTGTTCCGCGCTGGGATGCCCGATCACGCCGGCACGCGCCTCCATGAGCCCCTGACGGACGGCCCGGTAGGTGGCCTGGCGGAAATCGCCGCCCTCCGTATGCTTCTCGTGCGCGCGGCCGGCCACCAACGTCACGGTCATGTCCGTCAGGGGCGATCCGGTGAGCACACCCAGATGTTCGCGTTCCGTAAGATGCGTCAGGATGAGCCGCTGCCAGTTACGGGCCAGTTCGTTCTCGCTCAGTGCGGAAGCGAAGTGCATGCCGCTGCCCGGTTCGGCGGGCTCCAGCCACAGATGCACCTCCGCATAGTGACGTAACGGCTCGAAATGCCCCACACCCTCCACGGGTGCCGTGATCGTTTCTCGGTAGAGCACCGATCCCGCGCCGAACGCCACGTCCAGCGAGAACCGGTCATGCAGCATCTGCTGGAGAATCTCCAACTGCACCGCGCCCATGAGCTGCACGTGGATCTCCTGCAGCCGTTCCTGCCAGGCCACGTGCAGCATCGGTTCCTCGTCCTCGAGTTCGCGCAGGGCCACCAGCACCCGGTGCAGGGTCAGGTCGTCGAACGGACCGCCGCCAGGTGCGGTAACCGCGTAGGTGAGCACCGGCTGCAGGCTGGGCGGCTCGGCGTCCGGCTCGGTGCCCAGACCCTCGCCGGGGAAGGTGCGCTCCGGACCGGCCACCGCACACACACCGCCGGCGGGCATCTGTGTGACCGTCTCGAATTTGGCGCCGTTGTAAACGCGCAGCTGGTCGGCCTTCTCTGCGCCAGCCTTCTCATCGACGGCATTCGCTCCGGCGTCGCCGGCGCCGGGCAGGCCCGCCCCCGCCGCGTCCGACCCGCCAAGCAGTGCCTTGGCCCTGAGCTCGCCGCCGGTCACGCGCAACCAAGTCAGCCGATTGCCCTGCCCGTCGTGGCTGATCTTGAACACCCTGGCGGCGAATTCGCGGGGCCAGTCCGGCCCGCTCGCATAGCGTTCCAGACCGTCAAGCAGGGCCTCCACGCCGTCGAGGCGCAGGGCCGAGCCGAAATACACGGGGAAGACGCATCGGGCGGCGACCATCGCGGCGAGGCGGGAGACGGTCAGGCGCCCGGATTCCAGAAATTCGTCCATGGCGGACTCGTCCTGCATGGCGAGATCCTCCCATGGGGCCTCGGCCGGATCAGTGGAATCGAGCCCGGCGAACGGGATGCATCCGTCCGACAGGCGCTGGCGCAGCTGTGCGAGCATGGCGGACTCATCCACGCCGTCGGCATCGCATTTGTTCACGAAGACGAACGTGGGCACCGCATAGCGGGCGAGCAGTCGCCACAGGGTTTCGGTGTGGCCCTGCACGCCGTCGGTGGCGGAGACGACCAGGATCGCGCAGTCGAGCACGCGCAGCACGCGTTCGGTTTCCGCGGCGAAGTCCACATGCCCCGGCGTGTCCAGCAGGGTCAGGTGCAGGTCGCCGTGCTCTACGGCCGCCTGATGGGCGAAGATGGTGATGCCACGGCGCTTCTCCAGCGCATCAGTGTCCAGAAAGGCATCACCGTGGTCCACGCGACCGAGTTTACGCAGACGCCCGGTGCGGTAGAGCAACGCCTCGGACAGCGTGGTCTTGCCGGCGTCCACATGCGCCACGATGCCCGCCACGATCCGCTTCATGCTCCGCTCCTTAGTTTCCCGTCTGCGTTCCATGCCCGGTGCCCCTGCGTGAATGGCTCCGCACACGCAGACCCAGCACGTCGCACCAGCCGTACCACTGTACGCGGAGTCCCGGTCCGGGACGGAACCGCCGAGCCTCCTCCCGTGCCGTTCCATAATATGCAAGAAAAGATTGCTTTACTGCAAAAACTAGCTAAATGTGACATTCATGTGCCATACGACACGGGACAGACGGGCAATCGCACCGGCTCCGAGCGGATAAATCCGATTCGTGTGGTGGTTGCTGGCACGTCGCCGAAGGGCCACACTTCAATTGCTCCGCTGTTTCGGGAACGGATGCCCGACCGCACATGGAAAACCACCACACGAATCGAAAATATCGCCACAGTGCCATTCCCCGAAATTGTCCGAGCCGCATGCATTCACCGATCCCGGGCAGACCGGAACATCCCCGGCCTCGCATACCCCTTCGGCACTCTGACCGGCCGTCAGCCGGCTGCGGTCGCACCCGACCGCAGCAACCGCAGAGTCCTACGCGTTGCGCGACTTGAGCGCCAGACGCATACGGTACGCCCCCGAACGGATGAACCCGATGCTGTTGGCCGTGTGCAGCGCGAGCGCGGCGGCGGTTGCCGGACCGAGCGACGGCACGTCGGGCAGAGACTCATCCCCCTCGATGCGCCGCTCGGCGCGGAAGCGCTCCGGACTCACGGTCTCGGACGTCGCGCACATCTTGTCACTCAGGGACACGAGCCAGCCTTCGAGGTACTTCGGCGGCACGTTGGTGAGCGGGTACATGTGGTTGACGAGGCTGTCCGCCACCACGTCGTTGACGATCTCCTCGCCGAAGTCCCGCCGGGCGTTCATGCAGGCGATGCGCCCGTGGATGAAGCCGTGGAGGCGGTGCCAGTCCTCGTTGTCGTGCCAGTCGTACAGGAAGTAGTCGTGCAGGAGGCCGGAGACGACCAGCGAGCGCATGTCCACGCGACGGCCGAGTCCGAGAAGGTTCGCCAGACGCACGGCCCGCTCGGCCACGGCCACCGAATGCTCGAACGTGGTGGTGGCGCCGTGCTGGAGGTACCGCTTCTCGGACTGCATGCCCGGGGATTCCATGATGTCCTGCCCGTATTCGAGCACGGTCAGGAAGGCGTCGCTCGCGGAATCGAGTTCGACGCTCGTCATAGACGAATAAGTCACGAATCACTCCAACCTGTTACGAATGGTCCTCTTGCTTGTGCAACCTCACCACAGCATAGCCGACATTCCTCCCGACCGCGTACGCCCGGGCGCCATGCGGCCACGCGCAAGGCCTTGCGAGGTTATGCACCGCGACACGATTTATCCACATATCCACCGCCGCAGCGGAGCGCCTTGCCACGGCCATACGGCGAGGCCTACGGTGGGCGCGACGGGGCCGAGCGACGGACCCGCGGGAAGGGAAGGGGACCGACGATGGTCACTGTGGAGGAGTGCCGGGACGACAACGGCAACGGGGACGAGGAGGGAACCGCGATCCTGTATCCGCCGGACGTGGCGAACATCATGCGAGAAATGCAGCCGGGGGTCTACCGGCGGGCGCTACGCAACTTCGCCCGGCAGTTCGGCATGGACCCGCGCGACGCGGTGGACGCCGCCTTCCGCGACTGCGTCCACTACCTGTTCTGCGAATGGCTCACCTATGACGTGAAGCTCGAGGGCGCCGACGACCTGACCCCGTTCGACTTCGTGGCCCTGAGCGCATACGGCCACGGCCTGCTGACCGAGCGGCAGTTCGCAGACATGCAGGAGGTGTCGGAGTCGAACTTCGCCTCGTGGTTCTGGATGAACCGGGCCAGCGCCGCCGAACGGACGGTCGTCCTCGAGGACATGGCGGACGGCACGACGTACGAGATCTATGCTCCGGACACGGCGGCACGCTACGACGGCGCTCCGGGCGGCAGCATGGTGGCCCGTCTCGCCAAGGCGCGCGACGAGTGGAAACTCGTCTCTCCCCCGCCGGCGGTGATCCGCGACCCGCACGACGAGGAGGAACGCGAGCGCGTGAGGGCGCTCGCCCAGATGCACCGGTCGGATTTTCTGGGGCTGCTGGCGCAGGTGCTGCCGTACGACCCGACGTACCGGCAGGAGGTGCGCCGCGCACGGTCCCTCAATCGGTCGCAGCGCCGGGCCCGCGACCGTGCAAGGGACCGGGCGCGGGACCGGATGGCCTCCCGGAGCGCAGGGCGATAGGCGCGGATCGCCCCGCCCACGTTCCGGGCCGGAACGCCCGGCGGGTCAGCCCACGTGGCGCTCGAAGCGCTTGAACCCGAGGATGTCCTCGATCTCGGCCATCGCGTCCGCGGGAATCTTGAGGCCGGACGCCTTGAGGTTGTTGGCGAGCTGGCTCGGCTTGCTGGCGCCGGCGATCACGCAGCTGATCTCGGGATGCTGCAGGATCCACGCCATGGCGAGGATGGCGAGGTTGGTGCCCAGCTCGTCGGCCACCTTCGAGAGGCGCTCCACCTTGTCCAGGTTCTCGTCGGTGAGCAGGTCGTTGATCTGGTGGTCGGACTGCCAGGTGGCGCGCGAGCCTGCGGGCAGCGGCTGGCCCTTGCGGTACTTGCCGGTGAGCAGGCCCTGCGCGAGCGGGGAGAACACGGTGATGCCGATGCCGTGCCTGTCGCACAGTCCCATGATCTCGTGCTCGATGTAGCGGTCGACCATGTTGTACTGCGGCTGAGCCACGGTGATGGGGTACAGGTTGTAGCGATCGATGATGCGCTGCGCCTCCTCGAGCCTGGCACCGCCCCACTCCTCGGACACGCCGTAGTAGAGCACCTTGCCCTGGGCCACGAGGTCACTCATGGCGCGCAGGGTCTCCGTCAGGTCGCAGGTCTCGTCGAAGCGGTGGCAGTAGTAGAGGTCCACGTAGTCGGTCTTCAGGTTCTTCAGGGTCTGGTCGATGCTTTCGAAGATGTGCTTGCGCGACAGGCCGCGGTCGTTCGGGCCCTTGCCGGTCGGGAAGTAGACCTTGCTGGAGATGACGAGTTCGCGCCTCGGGTACTGCGCGAGCGTCTCGCCGAGGAAGCGCTCGGCTGCGCCGCCGGAGTAGGCGTCCGCACAATCGAAGAAGTTGACGCCGCTGTCGAATGCGAGTCTGACGATGTCCCGCGCGACGTCCTCCTGTGCACTGCCCTTGAGGTCGGTCATCCAGCTGCCGAGCGCGATTTCGCTGATCTTCAGGCCCGATTTGCCCACGTTGCGGTATTGCATGATGCATTGCTCCTTGAAAGCGTTTCCAACGGTTCGCTACCAGTACACCACCTCAACCGTACTTGAACGCAAACATGGGCCTCCCCGACCCGCCGCCCGGCCATCGCGGCCCCGAAGGTTGCCGCAGGGTTACGCGCGCCCCAACGGTCACGAAACATTATTCAACGTTTTAGTTTTTTGTGGAATTTCATTCAATCCAGCGTTTAGCATGAAGACGCCGGCAGGAACCATCAGCGCGCGGGCATCCGCATTCCGGCGCGCAACGATTCGGCGTGACGCCGGCGGAAGGAATGAGAACCATGTTCGCGAAGAAGACCCAGAAGAAGATCGCGGCCCTGCGCAACGCGGCGGCCGCCGTACTGTCCGGGGCCCTGTGCCTCGGCATGCTCGCCGGCTGCGGCAACCCCGCGGCCAACGGCGGTTCGTCCGCCTCCGGTTCCAAGACCATCGACACCCTCAAGGTGGCGTTCGTGCCGTCCAAGGACCCGCAGGAGATCATCACCGCCACCGAGCCGCTCAAGAACCTCCTCAAGGACCAGCTCGGCAAGGAAGGCTACACCGTGGGCAACGTCGACATCACCGTCGGCTCCAGCTACGAGGCCGTGGGCGAGTCCCTGAGCGCCGGCACCGTGGACGTCGGCCTCATCCCCGGCGGCACCTACGTGCTGTACGACGACGACGTGGACGTGCTCCTGACCGCCACCCGCAGTGGCCTGAGCATCGACTCCGACAACCCCAAGGACTGGAACGACAACGCGCCCACCAAGGCGACCGACAAGCAGACCACCTCCTACCGCGCGCTCATCATCGCCGGCCCGTCCGAAAAGGGCCAGGCCCTCGCCAAGAAGGTCAACAGCGGCGAGAAGCTCACCTGGGACGACATCAAGGACGTCAACTGGTCCGTCATGGGCGCCTCCTCCCCCGCCGGCTACATCTACCCGGCGCTGTGGCTCAAGGACAACTTCGGCAAGTCCATCCCCGACCTGACCCACGCCGCCCAGTCCGACTCCTACGGCTCCGCGTTCGCCCGCCTCGCCCAGGGCCAGTTCGACGTGCTCGCCACCTACGCCGACGCCCGCCGCGACTTCGAGAAGAAGTGGACCACCGACTTCGGCCGCAAGGACGACATCTGGAAGGAGACCGCCGTCATCGGCGTCACCCCGCCCATCTACAACGACACGGTGAGCGTGTCCAAGAACTCCAAGATCATGAACGACGATTTCAAGAAGGCCCTGTCCGACGCGTTCATCGCCATCGGCAACTCCGACGAGGGCAAGAAGGTCATCGCCATCTACAGCCACGAGGGCTACCAGCCCGCGAAGTCCTCCGACTACGACAACGAGCGCCAGGCCCAGGAACTCGTCAAGCAGCTCAAGAAGTGACCGCCCGGGTGCCCGGTCCCTCCCGCCACGCCACGGCAGACGCGGAAGGGCCGGGCATCCCCCGTTCCGGCCAGCATCCCAGCAAGCGTTCCCATGGAACCCCGAGGAATCGAGAGACACGCATGATCGAAATGCAGCATGTCGAAAAGACCTATCCGAACGGATACACCGCCCTGCACGACGTGAACCTCACCATCGACCAAGGCGAATACGTGGCCGTGATCGGCCTGTCCGGCGCCGGCAAGTCCACGCTCATCCGCACCATCAACCGCATGATCGGCATTAGCGGCGGCAAACTCACCGTGGACGGCACGGACGTGAGCGCCCTGAACGGACGCCAGCTGCGCCGCTTCCGCCGCAACGTGGGCATGATCTTCCAGTCGTTCAACCTGGTCACGCGCACCAAGGTGATCGGCAACGTGCTGGCCGCCAAGGTGCCGGACCTGCCGTGGTGGCGCTCCCTGCTCGGCCTGTTCCCCAAGGCGGACGAGATGGAGGCCCTCAAGGCGCTCGACCAGGTGGGCATCGCATCCAAGGCGTACACGCGCGTGGACCAGCTCTCCGGTGGTCAGCAGCAGCGCGTCGCCCTGGCCCGCGCCCTCATGCAGAATCCGAAGATCCTGCTGGCGGACGAACCGGTCGCCTCCCTCGACCCGGTCACCGCCGAGCAGGTGATGGACGACTTCGGGCGCATCAACCGCGAGCGCAACATCACGGTCATCATCAACATCCATCACGTGGATCTGGCCTTACGCCACGTGAGCCGCGTGATCGGCATCCGCGCCGGCCGGATCGTGTACGACGGCGGCGTGGACGGGGTGGACGATGCCGTGCTGCGCGACATCTACGGCGACGAGGCCCCGCAGATCGACCGGACCTCCACCACACCGGCTGCGGAAGGCGGGCGCTGACATGGCCGGCGTCAACCAGACCGCTTCCGCCGCGGCCCCGGCACCCGAGGCCGTGACCGTCGCCCCCGCGAAGGGCGGCACGACGATCACGCTGCCCGGCGGCACCGAGGTGTTCAAGCCGCGCTCCTACGCCCTGCCGATCGCCGCGGGCATCGCCGTGTTCGGCGCGTTCTGCGTGTGGTTCACCGGCTTCGACCCGACCGTGCTCGCCGAGCGCGGCGACGAGTTCTTCGTGATCCTCGGCCGCATGTTCCCGCCCGACTGGTCGAGCGCCGGAAGCATCGTGGACCCCCTGCTCGACACGATCCGCATGTCCCTGCTCGGCTCGGCCATCGGCGCGGTGGCGGCTGTCCCGTTCGCCATGCTCGCCTCCACCACCATCGTGCACGCCAAGGCAGTCACGCTGGCCATGCGCTTCGTGTTCAGCCTCATCCGCACGCTGCCGACCATCATCACCGCCCTGATCGCCACGTACATCTTCGGCCTCGGCACGCTGGCCGGCACCACGGCCATCGCCCTGTTCACGTTCTCCTATCTGGGCAAGGTGCTCTACGAGGAGATCGAATCGGTGGACATGGGCGCCTTCGAGGCCATGACCGCGCTGGGCGCCTCGCCCGCGCAGGCGTTCCGATTCGCCGTGCTGCCCGCCGTACTGCCGTCGTACATGTCCAACGCACTGTTCTGCTTCGAGGGCAACGTGCGCTATTCGGCCATCCTGGGCTACGTGGGCGCCGGCGGCCTGGGCCTCATCCTCAACGAGAACCTCGCGTGGCGCGAATACTCCACCGTCGGCATGATCCTGCTGGAACTGCTGGCCACGGTGTTCGTGATCGAGACCACGAGCCGTGCAATCCGCCGCCGTCTGGAATAGGGGGAAGCATCATGACCGCAACCAATCCCAACGCAGCCGTCAGGACCGACCTCGCCAAGCTGTACGCCGACCGCCCCCGCTCCACCGCGGGCCGCATCGCGCTCGCCGTGGCGATCGTGGCGCTGCTCGTCTGGTCCTCCACCGGCATCGAGGCGTCCGGTGCGAAGGCGGACAGCGGCTGGACCATCGTGGGCAGCATCCTCAACGGTCTGGCCCACCCGGCGCCGGCGCTGCTGTTCAACCTGACCACCACGGGCGTGCCGTACCTGCTCGTGGAGACCATCGCCATCGCGTTCATGGGCACCGTGGTGGGCGCGATCATCGCCGTGCCGCTCGCGTTCCTGGCCGCCTCGAACCTCATGCCCAAGCCGATCGCGTGGATCGCGAACTTCGCGATCATGGCCATCCGTACCGTCCCGGTGTTCGTCTACGGCATCATGTTCGTGCGCGTCACCGGACCGGGCGCGTTCGCCGGCCTCATGACCATGTCCCTGTGCTCGGTGGGCATGGTGAGCAAGATGTTCATCGAGGCGATCGAGGACCTGGACCGTGGCGTGCTCGAATCGCTGTCGGCCATGGGCCTGAACCGCTGGCAGCAGATCCGCTTCGGCGTGCTGCCGCAGATGATGGCGAGCTTCCTGTCCACGGCCATCTACCGGTTCGACATGAACCTGCGCGACGCCACCATCCTGGGCCTCGTGGGCGCGGGCGGCATCGGCGCGCCGCTCATCTTCGCCATGAACGCCTACCGCTGGAACGAGGCCGCGTCCATTCTGTGGGGGCTCATCGTGCTCATCCTGCTGGTGGAGTACGGCTCCACGAAGATCCGCGCCAAGCTGGCCCGCGGCTGATTTGACCGGCTCGGCGGGACTCGGCTCGGCTCAGCCCGCCGAGTCCCGCCGAGCCGAGTCCTCTGAGCCGAACCCTCTGAAAGGAATTCCATGTCACGCTCCTTCCGCATCTGCTCCACCTCCGACACGCACGGGCACATCTTCCCCGTGGACTACGCGACCGGCAGGCCCAAGGCCTGCGGCCTGCTGGACATCGCCGCGGACGTGCACGCCCTGGCCGCGCAGCCCGGGCCGGACGGCGAGCCGATCCCCACTATCGCCCTGGACGCCGGGGACACGCTGCAGGGCACCCCGTACTCGCAGCTGTTCGTGGGCGGCGACGCCTCCGAAGCGGACCGCGCGGCCGTGCAGGGCCTGCCGCATCCGATCGCTGCGGCGTTCAATGCGGTCGGCTACCGGTTCGTCACGCTCGGCAACCACGACTTCAACTACGGGCGCAAGGCGATCGCCGACTATCTGGACGCGCTGGACGCCGTCTGCGTGTGCGCCAACGTGCGCGACCTCGAGGAACGGCTGCCCATCGAGCGCTACGCCTTCGTGGACCTGCCCAACGGCATCCGGCTGGGCGTGACCGGCATCGTGACTGACTGGGTGAACGTGTGGGAGCGCCCGGAGAACCTCGAGGGTCTGGCCGTGACCGACGCTTTCGCCGCCGCACAGGACATGAGCGTCTTCCTGCGCTCTCGCTGCGACGTGAGCGTGTGCATCTACCACGGCGGCTACGAGCGGGACGTCAAGACCGGGGCCGTGATGAGCGAGACCACCGAGAACCGCGCGTGGCAGATCGCCCACGACCTCGACTTCGACGTGCTCATCTCCGGTCACCAGCACATCTCCATGCCCGGCGCCACCATCAACGGCACCGCCACCGTGCAGACCTGCGCCACGGCCACCGAGTTCGCGGAACTGATCTGCACCCTGGAGGACGACGGCACGTTCCACGCCGACTCCCGGCTCGTGCCCGTGGGCGACCGGCACGAGAGCGAACCCTACGCCACACTGCTGCCGTACGAGGAGCGCACCGAACGCTGGCTCACCGAACCGGTCGGCACGCTCACCCGGCCCATCCCGGACCAATCCCACCTCGACGTGGCCATGCACGGCAGCGAACTGGCGGCCCTGTTCAACGCCGTGCAGCTCGAGGCCTCCGGGGCGCGCATCTCCGCCGCGTCGCTCACCGGCGTGGGCGTGGGCTCCGGGCTGCCCGCCAAGGTGACGGCGAGCGACGTGGCGCAGGCCTACCCGTTCGCCAACACGCTGGCCGTACTGGCCGTCACGCCCGAAGCATTGCGCGCGGCGCTCGAACGCTGTGCCGAATACTTCGATCTGGACAGCGAAGGCCACCCGCGCATCTCCACTCGGTTCCTCAAGCCCAAGGTGGAGCACTACAACTACGACTACTACGCGGGGCTCTCCTACACGTTCGACCTGACGCGTCCGGCCGGCTCGCGCGTCACCTCGCTCGCATTCTCCGACGGCACGCCGCTGCCGGACGGGCCGATCGAGCTGTGCGTCAACAGCTATCGGGCGAGTGGCACCGGCGGCTACGAGGCGCTGGCCGCATGCCCGGTGGTGCGGACCGTCGACGAGTCCATGCAGGGTCTCGTCGCGGACTACCTCAGGCGGCACAGCCCGTGGGAGCCGCGCATCGACGGCGGACCGACGATCGTCTGCTCGTGACCGGGCTGCCGGCCTGAACTTTCCCGCTAGAATGGGTGGCTATTGCGGACGCATCGGGCCCGATCCGCGTCCGCATTCGCTACCATTTTCTGAAGAACGGAGGCCGCTTCGGGCGCACGGCAAAACGTGTCCGCGGGTCAGGGTCACCTGCAATCGGGGGACGCGCGAAAGGTTGGGGAACATGGATATCGAGTCGATGCCGGTCAGGTCACGCATCCTGTCGATGCTGCCGTCACTGCAGACGGCGGAGCGGCGGGTGGCCGAGTTCCTGCTGCAGCATGCGCAGGATGGCGGCGATCTGACCGTCAGCGCTGTGGCCGCCGGGTCCGGGGCGTCAGCCGGAACCGTGGTACGCACCTGCAAATCGCTGGGATACCGCGGCTACCAGCAGGTGCGCGTTCTGCTGGCCCGCGATCGGTCACTGTTCGAGGGATTGCCGGCTGGCGCGCCGATGCCGCCGGCCGGTTCTGCAGCGACACGGCAGCGACGCGGCGAGCATGGCGAAGGCGTTGGCAAGTCAGGCAAGCCGACCGAACCGAGCATGGTCGAGGCACACGGTGCAGTTGACCGCGACGCAGGCAACAGCACCGTCCGGGGCACGGATCGCATTACGGCATCCACTGCAGAACCTATTGCCGTCCACGCCGCAAAGCACGCCACAGAGCGCGCCACCACTTCCGCGGCAACGCCCGCCACGGCATCCGGTCGGGACGGTGGCCTCGATGCGGGTTCCAGCGTGATCCGTCACGCCATGTCGCTCGCCCGCCGCATGCCGGCACTCATGGGCATGCTGTCCACTGCGGATCTGGACGAGACCGTCCGGCTGGCCCGTGAGTCCCGTCGCGTGCTCATCGTGGCCTCGGGACTGTCCGCGCCGATCGGCCAGAGCTTCGCCTCGCGGCTGCTGCGCTGCGGCATCGACGTGAGCGTGCTCGGCGACGTGATGGACCAGCACATTGCCGCCAGCATGCTCGGCAGCGACTGCACGGCGTTCGTGATCTCCGGCTCTGGCGTCAACGCGCATTCCCTGTCCGCCGCGCGCGCGGCCAAACGAGCCGGCGCTCACGTGGTGGCGATGACCTACTTCGCCGCTTCCCCACTCACTTCCCTGGCGGACATCTCGCTCATTCTGGAGCCTCCGGACTTCACGTTCGGTCAGGAGCTCAGGGATGTGTCCCGCGTGGCGCTCATGATCCTCACCGAGTCGATCGGCGCGCAGATCGAACAGGAAGACGACCGTTCAGGCACCGCATTCACCGTCATTTCGCAGCATCTGGAGGACGACGCCGACTGAACGGGTGGGCGTGCGGGCATCCAAGGCCTGCCCGCACGGTCACCGCCCTACGGCCGTGTCCGCATCACCCTCCACCGGAGTCAATTCGACCGGGCACCGCACGGAAAAGCGGAACATGAGTGCAGCGAGCACGATGCCCAGCACCGCGCATCCGGCGAACACGCGCATGCTGGCGGAAAACGCCTGCGGGTAGGGCTCTCTCGCAGAGAATTCGGTGATCAGCGTGCTCGCCACGGCGGTGCCGATCGCACCGGCGAGCTGCTGTACGGTGTTCATTACCGCGGACCCATCGGCGTTGAGCCGCACGGGCAACTGATTCAGCGCATGCGTCTGATCCGGCACGAGCACGAAGCCGGAGAACGCCATGAACACGGCATACGCCACGGCGACCACCCACACACTATCCGAGCAGAACACGAACACCGCGTCCGTCAACATGGTCACGGCAAACCCGACGACGATGAACTTCGGCGGAAAATGCCGCTTGAGCATGCCGCCGATCATCGGTGCCGAGATTGCTCCCACCACGGCGCCGGGCAGAAGCGCCAGAGCCGCCTCGAGGCTTCCCATGCCGAAGCCGCGCTGCAGGAGGATGGGCAGCAGGAAGTTGAGGCCCAGCACGCTGCCGGAGGCCATGAGCAGGATCAGCATGCCGAGCGCAAACCCGCAATGGCCGAACACGCGCACCTGCACCAGCGGCCGGTCCATGCGCAGCTGCATCGCCGCGAAGACCGCCAGCGTCGCCACGGCGAGCGCGAGCATGCCCCAGAACCGCCAGTCGCCCTGCCATGCGGCGAAGAAGCTCACGGCCACGATCAGCGCGGCAAGTCCCACGGCCACCAGCAGCAGGGACGGCACGCTGATCCGCGCCCGCTCCCCCGCGCCGTCGGCATGCCGGATCTCCGGCACGGAGGCCATGCCCAGCGCGAACGCGAACATCAGGAACGGCAGCATGGTGTAGAAGATCCAATGCCAGTTGAGGTATTCCATCACCACACCGCCGAACACCGGGCCGATGGCCGGCGCCGCGCAGGTAACCAGACTCACGATGCCCAGCATCATGCCGCGCTGTTCGAGCGGCGCCTTCTCCAGAATGATGTTGGTGATCAACGGCAGGGAGATGCCGGTGCCGAGCGCCATGACGAGACGCGCGGCCAGCAGCATCGGGAAATTCACGGCAAGAGCGCCGACCAGCGTGCCTGCCGCAAAGATCGACACGGCCGCCACGAACAGGGTTTTGGTGGCGAACCTGCGGACCATGAACGGTGATGCCGGAATGGCCACCGAAAGCAGCAGCAGGTAGCCGGTGGTGAGCCACTGCACCACATCCGCGGAGACGGCGAACTCGGCCATGAGCGTGGAGTAGGCGATGTTGAGCGAGGTCTCCGAGAGGATGCCCAGGAACGTGAGGATCGCGAGCGCCACCACGGCTGCGATGATCCGCCGTTGGACGGGCTTCTTGCCGGAGGTCGAGATTGCTTCAGCGTTCATGGCGTGCCGCCCCTTCCTTGGCTGCGGATTCGGCGCGCTCCCGGTCGGCGCGCATGAGCCGCAGCGTTTCGCCGATCACGGTCACGACGGCCTCGCATTGGTCCACGGTGAGTCCGCCGAGCAGCTCGGCGAGGTGGGCGTGGTACTCCTCCACGTATTCGCGCCGGATGGCAAGCCCCCGCTCGGTAAGCGCGAGGGTGACCGCGCGCCGGTCGGCGGCGCTGGAATGCTTGGTCACGAGGCCGAGGTCGGCCATTTCTCCCACGAGCTTGGTAACGGACGGCGTGGTGACGCCCAGAAATGCGCTCACGTCGCCCACGCGCGCGGCGGGCACGGTCTGCCCGGCCGGCTCGTTGATGTGCCAGATCGCGTCGATCACGTGCACGTAGCGCGGCTTGAACCCGGGCGGCAGGGCCGGCATGAGTTCGGTGATCGTCTTGGCCTTCCAACAGGCGTCCATAAGCCTGCGTACCTCTTCGACCGGCAATGCCATGCCGCGTCTCCTTTCCCACCGCATCGACAGGGTCGCGAACGCGACATCATCCTTCTTCCACGGCAATTAGATACCACACGTCATTACTCTTAGTAACTATATACTGGACCGAGACATCGTCGTCGCAAAACGGACAAAGCACACGGGGCAACGCAGACAGCACGAGCCACGCAGCCGCTATGGACGACGCGAACGCCCCGCCGCAGCCCGCCCATCCGCCGTCGTATCATCGTCCGGTGAACTCATTGCGCAGCACAGGCCCCGAAGCACAGATCCGCCAAACCCCCCAAGGCGTCACGGCCACTGTCGCCGCAGCCGTGACATACGGCACATTCCCGCTGTACTGGGCCGCGCTGGCCGGCGTATCCTCCATGAACGTCATGCTCTACCGCATCGTCACCGCAGCCGTGGTCATGGTCCTGTTCATGTTCGTCACCCGCCGCTGGCGCCGGTTCGTCCGATCGGTCAGGCGCATGCGCTCCACGCCCCGAACGTTCCTGATGGCCGTGGCGGCCGCCGTGCTCGTGACCGTGGACTGGGTGGTCTACATCCACCTCGTGGCGATCGGACGCACATCGGAGGCCAGCGCGGCGAACTTCCTGCTGCCCATCGTCAACATGCTGCTCGCCCTGATCATCCTGCGCGAGCGCACCACCCCGCTGGGCGTCGCCTCCATGCTCATCGCGCTCGCCGGCGCCGCACTGTACATGATCGACACCGGCGCATTCCCCGCCCTCGCCATGCTCATGACCGTAAGCTACAGCGGCTACTGTCTCATCAAGCGCTTCGTGCCGCTCGACCCGTTCGAGTCCCTCACCTTCGAAACCGGCATACTCGCCCCGTTCGCCGCCGTCGCACTGGCCGTCCAGCCGAGGCTCGGCGTGCCCGCGGGCGAACCGTGGTGGGTGTGGGCGCTGCTGGCCGGCTGCGGCATCCTCACCGTCATCCCGTTGATCCTCACGTCGTACGGCGTGAAGCACGCCTCGTTCCTGCTGCTCAGCTTCACCCAGTACATCACCCCCAGCATCCAGCTCATTCTGGGCATCGCGGTGCTGGGCGAACGGGTGCCCGCCCACCGGTTCGTCTCGTTCGCGGTCATCTGGCTGGCGCTTGCGGTCTACACGTTCGATCTGATCCGCCTGCGTCTGCCTCGCACGCGGCGTTAGCGTTCCGTGCACCGCCCGTCGCGTGCATGGGTCAGATCCACCACGCGGTTGCACCGCTCGGCGAGCGCCATGTCGTGCGTGGAGACGATCACGCACGCGCCACGCGCCGCCTCGCCTGCCAGCAGCGCGGTCACCATGTCCCGGTTCGGCTTGTCCAGCGAGGCGGTGGGCTCGTCGGCAAAGATGTACCGCGCCTTGCGCCAGATCGCGCGCGCCACGCCCACCCGCTGCTTCTCCCCGCCGGACAGAAAGCTCACGGTTTCCGCGCCGCGCCCGGCGAGCCCCACCTGCGCCAGCGCCGCCTCCACGTCGGCTGGCACATCGCCGCGCCGGGAGAACAAGCCGCGCGTTCGCATGGTGACGTTGTAGGCGACGGTCTCGTCTTCCACCAGCCCGTAGTCCTGATAGATGAACGCGGCCTTCTGTCTCCAGAACGCGCGGCGGCGGGCGTCCGACCATGTCTCCGAGTCGGAACGCCGGTCGATGAAGATCACGCCTGCGCTCGGAGTGAGCAGCAGTCCCAGAATGCCGAGCATCGTGGTCTTGCCGCAGCCGGATGGGCCGACGAGCGCGGCCATGTCTCCGGGTTTGCAGTCCACGGACACGTCCCTGAGAATCGTATGCCCGCCGATCTCGTAGCCGATGTGTTCGGCGATGATGGCCATGATGGCTCCTTTCATGTCGTTCGTGTTCTTCGTTCGCACTTTTCGTTCGCGTCCCGATTGCCGGTCCGGCCGGCACGATCGTTCCAGCCAACCCGACCGGGCTAGTCCTGCCGGTGCGCCACGCGCTCGAAGGCCCGCGAGGCCGCCCGGCGCAGGAATCCTGCCGTGCAGGCGAGGTACAGCAGTGTGGCCGCCACCGTGGCTTCGGCCGTGACGGCCCACACATTCACGCCGCCCGACGGCTCTGACGGTTCGGGCGTCCGGTAAACGCCGAGCGTGATGAGGACAACCATCACCCAGACGACCGCAAGCATGGGCATTTGCCGCGCGATCCGCCCCAATGCCATGCGCCCGTAGGATTCTCCGGCCGTACGCCGCAGGAAGATCTCGTGAGCCCGCTCGCCCGCCCACACGTTCGCTCCCAGCGCCGCGCACATCGCGATCGCCGCCAGCGCCAGCCCGACCGCGACGACGTTCATGGCGAGCCGGGCCTGCAGCCGCCGCGCCTCGCGCAGCAGTCCGTCCATCACGCGTCCTCGAATCCCCACCACGTCCGCAATGCCGTGGTCCGCGATCGCCCGCTCGGCGGAGGCCAGATCGCCGGCCAGCATGGCACCCTGCGACGTATACGCATCGAGCTCGATGGCGGGAAAGACCCGTGACGGCCCGTCCATGAGCACGATGAGCGGATTGGCCGGTTCCACGATCGTGGACTCGCCGTACGATCCGAGCGCCTCCAGCAACGCCGCCCCGTCGCCCGAGCCGGACACGACCGGGAAGCCTCCGCCGCCCGCAGCGGCGTCCCACCGGTAGCAGGACCGCGATACGTCGAACGTGCCGGCCTCGGCTTCACCGGCGTACACATGGGTGAGTTCGCCACGCAACCCATCCGGCAGCGCGTTCCAGTCCTGCGCCCTGAGCCCGGCGCGATCGACGTGCAGCATGCCGAGCATGGCAGGGTTGACGACCACGACCGCGTCGAACGGAGCGATGGCCGCGCGCACCTGCTTCAGATCCGGCGTACTGCTCGTCCCCTCCTCGACGGGGACGAGCGAATAGCCCAGCGTGGTCATGAAGCCGAGTTTGCCGGCGTCGTCGAGCTGGCGGAGCATGTCGGCCACCTTCCCGGCGCGGGCCATGCGGTATTCCATGGCCGCACCGGCGTTGCCGCTGGCAAGACCCACATACCCGACACCGGTGGTCTCCAGAGCCACCACGTCCGCAGCCTCGCGCCACCGCGCGGACGATGCAAGGCTCTGCCGCGCGCCTTCGGCGGCCTGAGCGCTGCCCGGCAGAATGACAATCGCCGTCATCAGGGCCATCGCAGTAAACACGCCACCGCCCCGGCGAATCATGCGCGTGGGCAGGGCGCGAGAGCCGACGCGGCGGGCGTTCGGCATCATCAGGCGGGCGAACAGGAACGCACCGCCGTACACCACGACCATGAACGCTCCGGCCGCCGCGCCCGTCAGCGCCGCAAACGCCGCCAGATGCCCCGTGCCGTGCCGCACCGCCGTCACCGCGCAGCATGCGAGCCACGCCGCCGCTCCCCAAGGCACGCCGGCTCTTAGCAGCAATGCCGTATCCTCGGTCTGCACCGCCAGCGGAGTTACGCCGTTCATGATCTTGAGGCTGCGCGCCCGGGCCCGCGAACCGCACCACGCCCACGCCAGTCCGAGCGCGAGCAGCAGCATGGCCCACAGCGCCGAGCCGGCCTCGCCGAGCGCCAGATAGCCGAGGAATTCCCGCGCGCCCAGCGTGGCGACCGGCTTCGCCCCGCCTCCGAGGTCCTTTGCCAGCGCCGCCAGATCCTGCGCGGCGGAACGATCGTCCGTGGCGTAGACGCCGGACAGCGTGGCGGATCCGAGCTGCGAGGCGTCCCTGAGCGAGCCACCGCGGTCGGTCGCGTACCAGTCGATCGTGCCGTCGGTGCGAACGTATGCGGTTGGACGGACCCCAAACCATATGACATCGACGTCCCTGAGCGGATCGGCGCCGGAGGCGAGCAGCACGACCGGCGTGCCATGCTCGCCCGCAAGCCGACCTATCCGTTCGACGATCTGATCGCGAGGCATGCCCGAACGCGCAAAGTCCGCGGTGACCGAGTAGCGCATGCCCAACGGGAAGCGTGTTTCCATATCCGCAAGCATGGCACCGGCGAACACCGCGATTACCGCCATTGCCGCCGCCATGCAGATTCTCATCGCATTCCTGAGCATCGTTTGTCCCCCGTCCTGCATTGCAACCTTGCAATGCCCACGGTACGGGGTGTGCGGCGACGGCACCGTCATCCTCCGGGACGATTCGCCGATGAATACAAAAATCCCTCATCCTTGGGGATGACTTCCGGATGAGGGACTCGACTGGCGACCCCGGCCGGACTTGAACCGGTGACCTCCGCCGTGACAGGGCGGCGCTCTAACCAACTGAGCTACGGGGCCGTTGTGCTCCTTGCGGGCACAAGTGGCTATATTACCGATTCCTCGCGATTTGTCACATTCCGGCGTGTCTCACCCGGCCCAGCACCCAGCCTGAGACCCCGAGATTCTCCTTCCGGACGCACGGCGCAACGTAGTTCACGATGCCCGGAGGTAACTGCATTGTCGGGGGCAGATCGAAGCCCCTGCAGGCAGGCATCTGCGCTCGTGGGGGACTTCAAGAGTCGCAACGGCTCTTTCCGCCAGCCGGCCATCACGAGAAAACCGCACGATTCCGCCAATGCTCCATGCAGCACCTCGGCGCCGAATCAATTCTTTCCGCCCGAGAGTACCCCAGGAATGCAGATAGCATTCCGCAACGCGTGAAATCTCCCCCGGGAATGCAGATAGCCGGTATGCAGAAGCCGGTCAACGGTCTGCATGCATCCGTTCCGGTCCGGCTCCCGAGACGGGCAGCGCGCGAGATGCACCGTCCGTCCTATGCTGGCCGGCATTTCATGCAGTGCACGGGGAATACGAGGGAAATCATGAACGGCATCACCGGCGTCATCTTCGACATGTGCGGCGTACTGGTGGACTGGCGGCCCGCACGCGCACTGGATGGCATGTTCTCGCAGGATGCCATAGACGACTTCCTTGCCGAGGACGACCATTGCGGCTTCATGTATTTTGACGATCTACACGACCGCGGCATGGATTACGCCACGCTCCTGCCCGAATACGAGCGGGAATACGGCGCGCGGCCGGGGCTCATGATGCGCGCGTACGCCGCCCATGCCGATCGCGCGCTGGTGGGTACCATGCCCGGCATGGTACCGCTCGTCGCGGAGCTCAGGGCACGCGGCATGCACACGTGGATGCTGACCAATTGGGGCAGGGACACGTGGCCCGCGGTCCGGAGCCGGTTCCCCGGGCTGCTCGGCATGATGGACGGCACGGTGGTATCCGGACTGGAGCCCGGTGGCATCGCAAAGCCGGATCGCGCCTTCTTCGATCTGGCGGTGGAACGGTTCGGCGCGGACCGCGAACGCACGCTGTTCGTGGACGACTCGCCGTTCAACGTGGCGGGAGCCCGGGACGCGGGGCTGCGGGCCGTTCGGTTCGAGTCCGCCCGCAGAACGCGCGAGCTGCTTGGGCTCTGACGCCAGCCCCATGATTTCATGAGCCGGACGCTTTCCGTCCCCGAGCCGGACATCGCTTGCCGGCCAAGCCACACCTGCCTACGATGTCGATTCGTCCACCGTTGTCCATATGGCGGACGTTTTTCATTCACATAGCAATCATGGGGCCGTCCGAAGGGGACGGTCCGCCGCAACGCATAACTGAGTGCCCGCGGCTTCACGAACATCAGGGTGGTGGAGGGTTATTATGGGCGCGTTCTCCTTGACGGCCAACAACAACATCGGTTCCCGGGCGGTATGGACGTCCGTCCCGCTGGGACAGCTGGAATTCCCGCAGGTCCCCGAACCGTACGACGGCGAGTTCGACGACGACTTCTGGCCCAGCCGGCACGAGGAATACAACCGGCTCGAATGGGAAGCCATGGATTGGCGGGCCGTCCGGGAGCAACTGACCAAGACGGCGCAGCGGCTGGAAAACCGCCCCGAGTCCAGCCCCGAACTGGAACTCGACGCGCCGTCGCTGCGCGAACGCACCTTCCTGGAAATGTGGTTCGGCTATGGCGACCCCAGCGTGGAGGCACAGGCGCAGGGAGACGGCCGCTATCTGGTCGGCTACGGGCAGCATCGTATCTGCGCCTATGCCGACTACCCCATGAACGAACGCGACCGCGATCTGATGCACGTCCCGGCCAGCGGCTTCATGCCCGCCGGTCCGCTGCCGGCCGCCACCTGCATTCCCGTGCTGGCCCACTGACCCGAAATCGGACACGCTGCCCCGCCGACGGTTCCGCACGGACGCATATACCATATTGTCCGCATGGGTTCCGCCGGTCATACGTTCCGGGGGAACGGAACATACGGGACGCAGGACAGGACGGGACAATCAGTTATGAAGGCGAACAGGGCATATGCGCGCGCGGTGATCACCGCCAAGGGCGAACGCATGCTGCAGGACGGGCACAGCTGGGTGTACGAGGGCGAGATCCGGCGGTTTGATCTGCCGGACGGCCGCTCGTGGAACAACAACGGCTCACTGAAGCCGGGCGCTTGGGGCGACGGGGAGTCCGACGCCAGCACGGGCGAAGCCGCGGCGTCGGCGCAGCCCGACGAAGGCGCGAGCGACGGCAACGGCACCGCCACCGAGCGTGCCGGTCGCGCCGACCACGCCGGCCGCGCGCGCAACGCCCGCACCGACCGACCGCGCGACTTCCGCGAACGCCGCCGGCGCAAGGAGCTGCTCAATGCGCCCGCCAGCGAGGAGGACATCATCCCGCTCGACGCGCTGCCGGACGGGTCGATCGTGGACGTGGTCAGCATGAAGGGCTCGTACGTGGGCACCGGCCTGCTCTCGCGCCACAGCCGCATCCGCGTGCGTCTGGTCACGCGCAATGCCAACGACGACTTCGGCCCCGCATTCTGGCGCCGCAAGGCACAGTGGGCATGGGACTACCGCAAGATCGTGATGGGTGCGGACGCAACCGCGTGCCGCGTGATCTTCGCCGAGGCGGACGAATTCCCGGGTCTCGTGGTGGACCGGTTCAACGACGTGCTCGTCACGCAGACACTGTCCGCCGGCATGGAACGGCTCAAGCCGGTCGTGTTCCCCGCACTGCTCGACGTGTTCGCGGGCGACGGCGTGACCATCCGCGGCATCTACGAGCGCAACGACGTGTCCACGCGCGCGTTGGAGGGGCTTGAGCAGACCACCGGCTGGTGGCAGCCCGACGGCGCGAACGGCACGGGCAGCATGGACGGCATGAACGGCACGGGAAGTGCGGCCGACCCCGGCCCGACCGTCACCGACATCACGGAGAACGGCGTACGGTACCACGTCGACTTCGCCAACGGGCAGAAGACCGGATTCTTCCTCGACCAGAAGTACAACCGTCTGGCCGTGGCGCGAATCGCCAAGGGCCATCGCGTGCTCGACTGCTGCACGCATACGGGATCGTTCGCGCTCAATGCGGCCCGGGCCGGCGCCGAGTTCGTGCGAGCTGTGGACGTCTCCGAGACGGCCATCGACATGGCGCGAGAGAACGCACGGCTCAACGGTCCAGACGTGGCCGAACGCATGGATTTCACGGTGGCCAACATCTTCGATCTGCTTCCCGAGCTGGAGCGCACCCGCAATCCCGAGCGCTTCGACTTCATCATCCTCGACCCGCCCGCGTTCACCAAGAGTCGCAGGACCGTCGGCTCGGCGGAACGCGGCTACCGGGAGATCAACTACCGGGCCATGCGCATCCTGCCGCGCGGAGGTTACCTCGCCACCTGCTCATGCTCGCACTTCATGGACCACGACCGGTTCAAGGCCATGCTGTTCGAGGCCGCGCAGGACGCGGGCGTGCGTCTGCGGCAGATCGAGGAACGCCAGCAGGCGCCGGATCACCCGATCGTCTGGGGCATTCCGGAAACCGATTACCTCAAGTGCCTGCTTTTCCAGGTGGTGTGAGCGTTCAGACGGTGTGATCGTTCAGGTGGCGTAGCGAGAGACCGTATCCGCAGCCACTCCGCGATACCCGGGCGATACCGGGCGGTACCGGGCGATACCGGTCAAACGGCATGCGCAACCCGCATGCCGGCAGGCAACGGGCCAGGCCGCCGTCGTGCGGTCAGCGCGGTACCAGATCGCGCCGGGCGAAGGCCATGTACGTTACCGCGAAACCAACCGCCACGACGGCAGCGGCCAGCACGGCGAACGAGACCGGCACCGTTCCGGCCGTCACCTCGTCCGGGGTGGCGTACCGGAACGGGCACAGCACGCGGGCGACGACCGCAACGCCATGGTCGGAGAACATGTCGTACGCCACACCCGCGCCGTACGCCACGACCACCGAGGCGTTGCCGACGGCCGCGCCGCGCTCGGGCAGCCGGCACACCGCGGCCGCACATGCGCCGATCGCGCCGAACACCAGCATCAGGGCCATCAGCCACACGCCGAACCGCCAGACCACCGCGGCGGCCGAACCGTCGTCGATCCCGGGCACGCGGCCATCGCCCAGCAACCCTAGGCACAGCAGCGAGGACACCACGTTGACCGCCACGAACGCCACGGCACAGACCAGCGCCGCCACGAGCTTCGCGGTCAGGATCCGCGTGCGCGTCACGGGCCGCACGAACAGGAACTCGTAGGTGCCGTCCGTCATCTCGCGCAGCACCGCATTGCGCGCCAACGCCACCGCATACACGGCCGCCATGATGCCCGCATAGAATTCGAGCACCGCGTAGTAGCCGGCGAACGTGGACATGTCCAGTCCGGAAATGCCCATGACGGCGAGCGCCACCTTCGGAAAGACGTCGGTCAGGCGGCGCACGGCCTCGGCATCCCCCGCCGCGATGCCCTCGAACTTCATCATGCCGGCCACGTTGAACAGGGCGATCACCACGCTCCACACGGCGAACACCTTGGCGTTGGCCTTCAGTTCGCGCACGATCATGGCGGTCATCACACGAGCGCTCATCGCAACCCCCTCACGTCGCCACGCGCATACGCCACGGTCCCGGCCGCAAGGCACGTCACGGCGACCGCGGCCGCGAGCGCCAGATAGCCGGGTTCGAACCGGCCGTGGTCCAGCGCCTCGGACACGTTGAACCACGTGAACGGCGAGACGATGCGGTACTTGTCCTCGCCGGTCATTTCCGGCAGGGACACAAGCATGAATCCGAGCACGCCGAACGCGGTGGCGATGCCGGACACACTGCGGATCCGGCGCAGCAGCACGGCCGTGAGCGCGCCGAACAGCAGGAACAGCACGCCGACGCCCGCCAGCGCGGACGCGGCGAGCAGCAGGCGACCCAGCGGAATGGCCGTTGCGGTGGGGTCGTCCCGGAACCGAGCGTACAGCAGCCCTACCGTGCCCAGAAACAGCAGGGAGGATGCGGCCACCAGCGTCAGACCCGCCGCAAGCTTGGCCGCATACAGCCTCAGGCGCGGCACGGGCATGGCGAACAGGAAGTCGACCGCGCCCGCGCGCTTCTCCCTCCCGAAGATCGCCAGCCCCCACGCGCAGCACATGATCGCCACGATCAGCGCGAAGTACAGGAAACTGAACCGGTAGAACCCGCCGAAGGAGAAGATGCCCGCGTTCACGCCGAACAGCGCGGCGAACTGCGGGGGAAAGCCGGCGATCATGCGTTCCACGTCGGCCGCGGAATCGCGGTAGATCGGGTATGCGCCGGCGAGAAACAGCACGGCGACGCCGATCAGCGTGGCCGTGCCGATCAGGAAGCTGCGCAGCTGGGACTTGAGCTCGAAGAAGTACACGTTCATCGAGTCGACTCCCCCGCGTCCGATTCCCCCTGCGGCCGGTAGTAGTGCATGAACACTTCCTCCAGCGACGGTTCGGAGATCTCCACGTCCCTCAGATCCAGTCCGGCGAGCGCGGCAATGAGCGCGTTACAGTCGCCCTCGTACAGGAAGGTCACGGCGTCGTCCATGTTCAGCGACCGCACGCCCGGCATGGCCTCGAGCGTGCGACGGGCGGATTCCGCGGCCGTGCCCGCGCCCGCAGCGCCCGCCTTTGCATCCGGCTCGGCATGCGCAAGGCCCAGCGTCACGCGCTTGACCGCGGAACGGCGCATTTCCGCCACGCTGCGCACGGCGATCAGGCGCCCCTCGCGAATGATCGCCACCCGCTCGCAGATGCGCTGCACCTCCGAGAGAATGTGCGAGGAGAACAGCACCGTGGCCCCGCGCCGGTTCTCCTCGCGGATGAGGTCGAAGAACGTGCGCTGGGCCAGCGGGTCGAGTCCGCTGGTCGGCTCGTCGAGGATGACGAGTCGCGGCGAATGCATGAGCCCCTGCACGATGCCGACCTTCTTGCGGTTGCCGAGCGACATGTCCTCGATCTTCTTGTCCAGATCAAGGTCGAGCCGGTCCGCGAGCTCGTTCATGCGCGCCGAGCAGTCCGTGCGGTAGAAACTCGCCGCGTAGGCAAGCAGGTCGCGGGCGCGCATGCCATCGTAGTAGAACACCTCGCTGGGCAGATAGCCCACCTGCTCCAGGATGCGCGTGCGGTCCCGCTCGCAGTCGAGCCCGAAGATGGAGGCCTCGCCGCTCGTCTTGCGCACGAGCCCCAGCAGCGTGCGGATGGTAGTGGACTTGCCCGCGCCGTTCGGTCCGATGAACCCGAAGATCTCCCCCTGCCGCACGTTGAGGTTCACATCCTCGATGCCCCTCGCTTTGCCGTAGCGCTTGGTCAGGTGCCTCGTGGCAATCGCGGAGACCGCGCCCGGCGATCCGGTGCCTGTCTCCTCCCCTGACATTCCAGCCGTTGCGGTGCCATTCATGCCGACCATGCAGTCCCCTTCTCGCATTATGACTCTGCCCCCATGGTAGGTTCCGCACGTCCGCCTGTCACGCCGCCCTTACGGTTTTCAAACGCGATGCCCGAACGTCTCCCGTACGGCCGGCCATACCATCCCCATATTTTCGATTCGTGTGGTGGTTTCCACCGGGCAGACCGAGTACACCGCCCGCCATTCCGGCATCATTCCGGCAGCGTTACCCGCGGCAGCACGGAAAACCACCACACGAATCAAAAATACCCGCCGACGCAACCCCAAACGACCTCCGGAAGGGCCCCTTCGACCGCCCGAACCACGCCACAGGGGCCACGTAGTTTCACATTTCCGAATTGTGCGGTCGATTTTCCCCGTTGCCTCGGGTAACGCCCTTGGAACAACGCCAGAATGACGGGCGGTCTACCTGGCCTGTCCGGTGGAACTGACCGCACAACTCGGAAAATGAAACCGCCCCGGCCGCATACTTCGCCGCCCAACCAGCAATCCCGCATTGCTGCACATAAAAATACGTAGTTTCATGCCGGTGTCCATGCCCACACTCTCGTTCGCGTCCATATTCGCGCCCACATCCATGCCCGCGCTCTCAGCCGCATTCCCGTCCGAACCGCACCCGCGCATTCACCCGACGATAGCCGTCCCGGAGCAACCCGGCGAAACCCAACGGGGCATCCGGGCCGCGAAACGCCCACGCACACCGACAGAGCCGGTCCCGCAAACCTGGATATGCCAGGATTCCTTTCCCGTTCACGCACCGCAACCGCAAGGCGGAAAAGAACGCGGCAAGCCCGCGCATTCACCCGTCACCCGTCCCGCCACGCCGAGTGTCATGCCCCGCCACCCACCCGCCATGCCGAGCATCACGTCATGCCAAGTGCCCCGCCACGCCGAGCATCTCGCGACACGCCGCGGTTGTCATTCTCCATCCCGGCGTTATTATCTAAATGTCGAAACACTTAAACATTTACTCATATAAACAGTCGAGGCGGCGAAACGACCGACGCCCGCAACGACTCGAAAACGGCAGCCGCACAGCCATAGGCACCGAGCAGCCAAAAGCCAAAGGAAAGGAACACCCATGCCCACCACCGGAAACACCCTGAAGGTCGCCGCACCGATGGTGCTGCCCTGCGGCGCGACGGTGAAGAACCGCTTCTACAAGTCGGCCATGAACGAAGCCCTCGCCGGCCGCGACTGCGCCCCCACCGAAGCGCACGTGCGTCTCTACCGCGCATGGGCGGACGGCGGGGCCGGCGTGCTGGTCACCGGCAACGTGATGGTCGATCGCACGCAGCTCGGAGAACCGGGCAACGTAGCCGTGGAGGACGAACGCGACCTCAACATGCTGCGCCGCTGGGCCAAGGCCGGAACGCGAAACGGCACCCAGTGCTGGATGCAGATCAACCATCCCGGCCGCCAGTCGCCGGTCACCATCAATCCGCATCCCTATGCGCCCAGCGCCGGCCGTCTGGACGGCGAATACGGGCGGTTCTTCGGCGAGGCGCGCGAGCTGACCGCGGACCAGATCCACGGCATCGTCCGTCGCTTCGCCGAAACGGCTCGCATCGCACGGAAGGCCGGATTCACCGGCGTGGAGATCCACGCAGCCCACGGCTACCTCATCAACCAGTTCCTCTCCCCGGCAGACAACCGCCGCACCGACGAATACGGAGGCAGCCTCGAAAACCGCGCGCGCTTCCTGTTCGAGGTGGTCGACGCGGTGCGGCAGGCGGTCGGACCGCGGTTCCCCGTAGCGGTGAAGATCAACTCCAGCGACGTGCCCATCGCGGTGAAGGTCAACGCATCGGACGGCGTTCCCGGCGGGTTCGACGAAGAGGAGTCCATCTGGGTGATCAAGCGCCTGGCCGAGATGGGCGTAGACCTGATCGACGTGTCCGGCGGCACCCTGGAGAAGCCGGTGATTCAGACCACCACCGGCGCCCGGGAGGACGAGGCGCGCGGCGTGTACTTCACGCAATTCGCCAAGCGGCTCAAGGGCATGGTCTCCACGCCGATCGTCCTGACCGGCGGATTCCGCGGCACCGCGGACATGGAGGCCGCACTGGAAAGCGGGATCACCCAGATGATCGGTATCGCCCGCCCGCTGGCGCTGATGCCCAACCTGCCGAATCTCATCATGTTCGACGGATGGCAGGGCCCGATGCATCTGCCGTGGGTGAGCACCGGCTTCAAGGCGCTCGACAGGGCATTCGGCGGCATGCTCGTCATCAGCTGGTTCGAGGTGCAGATGGACCGCATCGGGCATGGCAAGGAGCCGAATCCCCGCATCGGCGGCATGCATGCGCTGGCGTTCACCTTGCGGCAGCACGGGCTCAAGGCCCTCGCACCGCGCCGTCGCAAGGGGCATCAGTGACGGGAGGGAACGTGAGGGAGCGAATCGTCGCCGGGCATGGCGATACTGTAGGAATCGCGTCGGATACGAGCAGCTGGATGCGAACGGGAGGGAGGCGACGCCATGGCCGCTGACGGCATGAGCACTGACGGCATGACCGCCATGGGTCAGGATCACCGTTGCGACGAGCCGATCCGTAGCCTGGAGATCCTCAACCAGTGCATTCCCCTGTTCGAGACGCTCAAGGACCCGAACCGCCAGCACCTGCTGGTGCAGCTCGTCGCCGAGGGGCCGCAGACCGTGGGCGAACTGGCCGATTCGTCGACCCTGTCGCGCACGGCGGTCTCCCATCACATCAAGCTGTTGGAGCAGGCGGGGCTCATCACGATCAGCAAGGACGCCACGCGCCGCATCTGTTCGGTTCAGGCCGACAAGTGGCTGCCCCTGCTCGACGAGCTTTCGGCCGCACTGAAGACCGACCTCGCCGAAGCCGAACGGTACCGCGCCGGCAAGTAGCGCACGCCGCCCCGTCCGTCCTCCGATGTTCCGTTTCGCGCCTCTCGTGAGGCCGGAATCGCCGCTCCCGGCCGAAGTCCCCCATCAGGCCGGAGCATCCCGATAGGGCGGAGTCTCGGATCCGGCCGGATCCCGGCGGCACCGACCGCCTTGTCTGGCATTTCGCCTTATCCGCCGGATCGGACGGAACCGAGCGCTTTCTCCCCGGCCATGCCGAACGGATTCCGCCGAACCGTCAGACCCCGCCACACCGTCGGAATTCCGACCTACCGCCACGCCCTGCCCCGCCGACGCGCCCTGCCCTCCCGCTGGCGCATTCATCCACCGGCATGAATTCCCCGCGCCCTACCGGCACGACCGTCACGGTAGCTCGGACCGTATCGCGCACCTCCTGCTTTCCCGCATGCGCATGCGGGAAACGCACGCATACGCCCGGAGCCCGGCACCCCGCACTTTCCCTCAATGTCCTTCGCAAGGAAACCACCATGTCCTCCCTTCTGTACCGGCTCGGCCGCCTCATGGCCCGCAAGCGCAGGCCCGTGCTCGTCACGTGGCTACTCATCCTCGCCCTGTCCGTCACCTCGATGGCATCGATGTCCCACGGCACCAACGACGAATTCGCCATCCCCGGCTCCGAATCGCAGAACGCGCTCGATCATCTCAAGCACGTGTTCCCGGAGGTTTCCGGCACGTCGGCGCAGATCGTGGTGGTCACGCCGGAGGGCGTCTCCGTCGACGCTCCGCAGACCCGCGAGGCCGTGGGGGACATGGCCAGGCGGATCAGCGGCTACGATCAGGTCGCGCTGGCCGCCGACCCGTTTTCCGAGACGGTACAGGACGCCGTGTCCGAAGACGGCCGCGCCGCGATCGTCGCCATCCAGTTCGACGTCCCCTTCAACGAGCTCGACCCCGCCGTCAAGGAGAGAATCGCGCAGGACGGCAGCCGTCTGCAGGACGCACTCCGGGCACGGCTCGCGGACGGCGTCCGGGTCCACGTGGGCGGCAGCGCGTTCAGCAACGCCATTCCCTCGCTCTCACCCACGGAGGGCGTGGGCCTGCTCATCGCGCTCGTGGTGCTGCTGCTCACGTTCGGTTCGGCGGTCGCGGCGATCATGCCCCTGTTCACCGCGATCGTCGGCGTGGGCGTGGCGGTGTCATCCATCTACGCCGCCACCGCTTGGGCAGCCGTCTCCTCCACCGCGCCCATGCTGGCGGTGATGCTCGGTCTGGCCGTGGGCATCGACTATGCGCTGTTCCTCATTTCGCGCCACCGCGATCAGCTGGCCCAGGGGCTCGACGTGGAGGAGTCGATCGCGCGCTCGGTCGCCACGGCCGGCTCGGCGGTGATCTTCGCCGGTCTGACGGTGGTGATCGCCCTGCTGGGGCTGGCGGTCGCGGACATCCCGTTCCTGACGACGATGGGCCTTGCCGCATCTCTCGGCGTGACGGTGGCCGTGGCCGTGGCGGAAACGCTTGTGCCGGCGCTGCTCGCGTTCGCCGGGGAACGGCTGCGCCCGAAGGATCGCAAGCGCAATAGAGGCCGCAAGCGCGCGGATCGCACCGCCCAAGCCGATGCGGACGGCGGCGAAGGCAACCGGATCGCCCGCCTGTGGGTGCGCACGGTCACCGCCAAGCCGCTGGTCACCGTCGCGGCGATCGTCGTCGCCCTGGCCGTGATGGCGGTTCCCGCCGCGCAGCTGCGTCTGGCGCTGCCGGACAACGGCGTGGAGGAATCCGGCACGCCGGCCCGCAGCGCCTACGATGCGATCGCGGACCATTTCGGCCCGGGTTTCAACGGTCCGCTCATCCTCACGGCGGACATCATCGAAAGCACCGATCCGATCGGCCTCGTCAACGATCTGGCCGACGAGATCCGCGACATCCCCGGCGTGGAATCGGTGCCGCTCGCCACGCCCAACCCGAAGGGCGACACGGGCATCATCCAGATCGTGCCGCAGACCAGCCCGACCGATCCGAGCACCGAGGAACTCGTGCACACCCTGCGCGAGCGGGAGGCGTACTTCAACGCCAAGTACCACACGACCACGGCCGTCACCGGCATCACCGCGGTGGCCATCGACGTGTCCGCCAAGCTCGGCGCCGCGCTGATGCCGTTCGGCGTGCTCGTCGCCGGCCTGTCGCTGGTACTGCTCGCCATGGTGTTCCGCTCAATCTGGGTGCCGGTCAAGGCGACCGTCGGCTACCTCCTGTCGGTGCTGGCCGCGTTCGGCGCCACCTCGTGGGTGTTCCAGCTCGGCCACGGCGCGGATCTGATCGGTGTGCAGCGCGTGGGCGCGGTCATCAGCTTCCTGCCGATCATCCTCATGGGCGTGCTGTTCGGCCTGGCCATGGACTACGAGGTGTTCCTGGTGTCGCGCATCCGCGAGCACTATGCGCATCACGGCGACGCCCGGGCCGCAATCACGGAGGGATTCGCCGCCGCCAGCAAGGTGGTGGTCGCCGCCGCAACGATCATGTTCGCCGTGTTCGCGGCGTTCATTCCCGAGGGATCGGCCACCATCAAGCCGATCGCGTTCGCGCTCGCCGTGGGCGTGTTCATCGACGCATTCGTGATCCGCCTCACGTTCGTGCCGGCCGTGCTCGCCCTGCTCGGCAAACGCGCGTGGCATCTGCCGGCCGCAGTCGACCGCCGTCTGCCGGTGTTCGACGCGGAGGGCGACGGCCTGGCGCAGGAGCTGCGGCTCAGGGACTGGCCGTCGCCGGACTCGCATGAGGCGATCAGCGCAGCCGATCTCACCGTGGACGACGACCGCGGCACGCCCCGGTTCGAGAACCTCGAGCTGCACGTTCCCGAAGGCGGCGTGCTGGTGGTGGAGGGAGCGGGCGTGCATGGCAAGTCGGCGCTGCTGTACACCCTTTCCGGCCGAGTCACCACGTTCCGCGGCGATCTCAAGGTGCTGGGGCAGGTGTTGCCGCAGCACGTGCGCACCATCCGTTCGGCCGTCTGTCTGGTCGGATGCGCGAACGAACCCGGTCCGCTCGACGCCGTCGACCGCGCCCTGGCCGACCATGCCCGCATCGTGTTCCTTGACGACGCGGACGCCATCCTCTACCCCGCGGCACGCAGCCGCCTGCGCGACCTCATGGCGAACCGCGCGTCCGGCCGATCGCCCGTCACCTACGTACTGACCTGCCAGAACGCCGGCCGTCTGTCCGACATCCTGCCCGCCGACGGCGTTCGCATCCTGTCTCTGAACGCACCCGAACCCCGTAGCTGACCGCATCGCCGTTGCGATGCACCGTCTCGAACCGTTGAAGGAGCCACCATGTCCGCGATCACCGAATCCATGAAGGCGTCGATCACGCCCGTCTCCGTCTCGAAGGACGGCAGGCGACTCACCCTGCGCACCTGGCTGGCCATCGTGCTCATCCCCGTGATCATGATGGCCCTGTGCACGGCCGCGTTCCTGCAGCCCGGCACGGTCCGCGGCACGGCCAGGGCAGCCGTCGTCAACAACGACGAACCGGTCACCGTGGACGGCCAGACCCTTCCGCTGGGCCGCCAGCTGGCCGCCGAACTCACCCACGCCGACGACTCCGCCTACACGTGGGTGCTCACGGACGCGCAGGACGCCCGAAACGGCCTGTCCAACGGCACCTATGCGGCGGCGGTGACCATTCCGAAGGACTTCTCCGCAAAAGTCTCCGCCTCCGCCGAAGCCACCTCCACGGGCGACGTCGGCAAGGTGGCGCAGGGGCTGGTCGACCTGCGCACCTCCTCCGCGGCCGGCGTGCTCGACCCCTCCTCCAGCGTGCAGTCCGCGAACCGCGTCCGCGCCGAACTCGACGACCTGATCCTCACCACCTACCTCGAAAACGTGTATTCGAGCTTCAACACCTTGCACGACGGCATCGGCACCGCCGCGGACGGCGCTTCCGACCTGCACGACGGCACTACGCAGCTGCTCGGCGGCATCGGCCGGCTGGCGGACGGCTCCGGCAAACTCGTCACCGGCTCCGACCGGCTCGCCGACGGCCTCGAGGACGCGGCACGGCAGACCGCCGCGCTGCCCGAATCCACGAAGCGACTTGCCGACGGCGCCGGTCAGGTGGCCGACGGCAACCGGCAGATCGCGGACACCGCAACGCCTGCGGCCGATCAGGCGATCGCCGCCATCGACGCCACGCCATCCGCGGCGAACCTCGTCGGGCAGCTGCAGCCGCTGGCGAAGCAATGCCGTGACAGCGGAGCCCCGTCCGACCTGTGCCGGGGCATCGACGATGCGCTGTCCCGTGCGAACGAGACCGCCACGGCCATCGACGGCGCAAAATCCGGCGCACGGGCGGCGATCGTCTCCGCGAAGGACGCCGTGAACCGACTTGCCGATGGCTCCCGGCAGGTGGCTGACGGCGCCAGACAGCTGGCGGATGCCGCGCCGGCGCTGCAGACCGGCATCGCCTCTGCGGCGACGGGCGCACGGCAGCTCGCGGACGGAGCCTCCGCGCTCGACACCGGCATCACGCAGCTGTCCGACGGCGCGGGCAAGCTCGACGACGGTGCCAGACAGCTGAGCGACGGGCTCGGCGATGCCCTCGGCCGGATCCCGACCTTCAGCCAATATGCGCGCACCAAGCTTGCGGACACCGTGGCCCAGCCCAGCCGCATCGAAGCCTCGGCGCCTTCCGTGGGCGTCATGTCGGTCACGTTCCTGACCTCTCTGGCGCTGTGGGGTCTGGCTTTGGCCACCTATGTCTTCACACGTGCGCTGCCGCGGGACATCCTCACCTCACGCGAACCGACGTGGCGCCTGATGCTGAAGGCCATTGTCCCCGGTACGCTCATGGCGATCACGGGGGCCGCCGCCATCGGCATCATCGCATGGGCGGCGCTGGGCATCGACGCCGGCAGGGGCATCGCACTGCTGGCCACGGCATTGGCCGCGGCCTTCACGTTCGGCGCGATCAATCAGGCGCTGGTCGGCAGCTTCGCCCGGGGCGGGCACGTCGCATCCATGATGGTCATGGCGCTGACCGTGGCGACCGGCGTGGTCTCCACGATTCCCGGCTGGCTGTCCGGCATCGCACCGATGCTGCCCACCCATGCCGCCACCATGATCATGCGGGCCGTCGTCACCGGTTCCGCAGTCACGGCGGCACCGTTCGTCACGCTGTTCGTGTGGTGGCTGGCCGGCACCGCGGTCTGCATGCTGGTGACCACGCGCCGGCGCATGCTGGATCCGCGTCAGCTGCGTCCCGCGCTCGCGGCGACTTTCCGGTGAGGGCATTCCCAGCCATTCCGTCGCCTCAACGACCGCGAAAGGCCACCGGACAGGCCCCGCAGCCACCCGGACCGCGCCAGCGCAGGCCATGCCGTTCCATATTTTCGATTCGTGTGGTGGTTTTCACCGGGCGGGCCGAGTACACCGCCCGCCATTCCGGCATCATTCCGGCAGCGTTATCCGCGGCAGAGCGGAGCAACCACCACACGAATCGAAAATATCCGCCGTTCCAACCCCAAAAGGCCGCCGGACGGGCCGCCGCGGCCGCCCGGACCGCCCCACGGACGGCCATGTAGTTTCCTATTCCCGAGTTGTGCAGTCGATTTCGCAGGGCAGCCCTTGTAGATCGCCTGTCATTCCGGCATTATTCCAAGGGCGCTATCCGGGGCAACAGGGAGAGCCGACCGCACAACTCGGAAAATGCGGACCGCCACGGCAGCGCACTACGCCATCCAACCGGCAACGCCGCATTGCCGCACACAAAGCTACGTAGAAACCTTGTGCCAACGACGCCAGCACAGGCCGCTCCGCCGCTCGGCGCAGACAGATCCGCCGTCGACGCTCTCGACAGAACGGTGCCGCGCGGCACCGCGATGAGCAACACGATACGGCGGCCCGGCCCGTCCAGCGAGCATAGCCGCAACCGAAGTGCAGTCCGTCACAGCCGCCCGGCGATGAGCGCGCAGTGTTCGCGTACCACGGCGGCAGAAGCATGGAATCTCGCCAGTTCCTCGCCGCTCAGATGCAGGTCGACGAAATCGCCCACGCCGTTGCCGTCGAGCGCGACCGGCAGGGACAGGAACACGTCGTGCTCGCCGTATTCGTACTCGCCGTCGATCAGCGTGGACACGGACACGACGCCGCGCTCGTTCCATAGGATCATGCGCACCAGACCGGCCACCGTGGCAGCGATGCCGTAGCTGGTGCCGCCGCGCAGCCCCTTGATGTCGAGGCCCCGGCGTCGGGTCTCCTCCTCGATGCCGGCGAGCGTGACGCCCGGGTAGCGCGAGCGGTTGTCTTCCAGATACTGCGCAAACGACTTGCCGATGAACGAGACGGTGGACCACGGCACGAACTGCGTGTCCCCGTGCTCGCCGATCACGTAGCCGGAGACCAGACGCGGATCGAGGCGCGTCGTCTCGCCGATGATCGTCTTCATGCGCGACGTGTCCAGCGCGGCGCCCGAACCCAGCACCTGCGCGCGGGGCAGCCCGGTGCGCCGCCATGCGAACCAGCTGAGCACGTCGACCGGGTTCGAGACCATGATGAGAATCCCGTCGAACCCCGAGGCCGTGATGTTGCGCAGAATCGGGTCGACGATGTCGATGGCTGCGCCCAGCTCCTGCATGCGCGTCTCGCCTGGCTTGGGCTTCGGGCCGGCGGCGATGATCGCCACGTCCGCGTTGCGGCAGTCCTGCCAGCCGCCGGCCCGGATCGTGACGAACCGGTTCAGGAATTCGGAGCCGTCGGCCAGATCCATGGCGAGTCCCTTGGCCTTGGCGGGATTGTGGTTGATGAGCACCAGCTCGTTGCACAGCCCCTGCTGCACGATGGCGCTCGACACCGCCGCCCCGACGCTGCCCGTTCCCACGACGACGACGCGACTCCTGTTCGCAGTGACCATGTTCCTCGCTCCTTTGTCCAGACAGACGACATGTCGGTCACATCCCTCTGCCGTTTCCTCCGTCATGACTCACCCCATCGTGGATGCCCATCGCCTTCCGGCACGGCAACGGTCCGCATTCCGAGATCGACGGATGCGCATGTCCCACCGGCCATGTACGTTCTGGACTCGCTAATTGAACAAGCATCTTCAGGGCAGGGTGAAATTCCCGATCGGCGGTACAGTCCGCGAGCCCCGCGAGCGATCGAGGGGCCGAACCGGTGCGATTCCGGTACCGACAGTCATAGTCTGGATGGAAGAAGTTGCGGCGGCGCGAGCGTGCGCATGCATCGGCATGCCCTTGCGCGGCCCCTTTGACGACGCCCTGGCATTCTCTTCCGGAATCCAGGGCTTTCGCGTTTCCGGGGCCGCACGATGGCGGTGCGTTGCTTGGCATGCCCTTGCGCCAGCCTTCCCATGAACCCCTGGACATGCCCTATCGCACGGAAAGGAGACTCATGGACGATAGGGACTTCATGTCCGTGGCGCTGCGCCACGCACGGCTCGGAGCGGGCAAGGTCAACCCGAATCCGATGGTGGGCGCGGTCATCGTGCGCAATGGCACGATCGTCGCCACAGGCCATCACGATCATTTCGGCGGCTGGCACGCCGAGCGCGCCGCACTCGAGGCCGCGAAACGGGCGGGCGTCGACGTTCGGGGCGCCACCGCCTACGTCACGCTGGAGCCCTGCTGCCACACCGGCAAGCAGCCGCCGTGTTCGCAGGCGCTCATCGATGCGGGACTCGCCCGCGTGGTGGTCGGCTCGCCCGATCCGAATCCTCTGGTCGCAGGCAAGGGCGTGCGTCAGCTGCGCGCCGCGGGCATCGAGGTCGCCGAGGGCGTGCTCAGAGCCGAATGCGACCGGCTCAACGAGATCTTCTTGCATGCCATCACCGCGCGCACGCCGTTCGTCATGCTGAAATATGCGATGACGCTGGACGGCCGCATCGCCACCTCCGTCGGTCTCTCCCGTTGGATCACCGGCGAGGGGGCGCGCCGCCGCGTGCATGAGGATCGCGGCAGATTCGCCTCGATCATGGTTGGCGTGGGTACCGTGCTGGCCGACGATCCGCAGCTCACCTGCCGCATTCCGGGCGGGCACAATCCGGTCCGCGTGGTGTGCGACACCCGCCTGCGCACGCCGATCGGCGCGGCGCTCGTCGCCACCGCGCACGAGACGCCGACGATCATCGCCACGGCGGTCGACGACGAGAGCCGCACGCGCCCCTACCGCGATGCCGGATGCGAAATCCTGCACACGGACACCGGCGGCGACGGCCATGTGAGCGTCGCCGGGATCGTGAAGGCGCTCGGCGATCGCGGTCTGGACAGCGTGATGATCGAGGGCGGCGGCGCACTGGCGTGGTCGGCGCTGCGCGACCGCGTGGTGTCCAAGGTGAGCGCCTACGTCGCGCCGAAGCTGTTCGGCGGGCGGAACGCCCCCGGTCCGGTGGGCGGCGAGGGCGTCATGGCTCCCGGCGACGCATTCCGCATCATCGGCCGCACCGCCGCCATGGTGGGCGACGACATCGTCATCGAGGGAGGCGTCGAATATGTTCACGGGAATCGTTGAGGATCTGGGCACGGTCGTCCGGCTGGATCGCGGCGCCGATTCCGCGCGCCTGACCGTGGATTCCCCGGTGGCGGTGACCGACCGTACGGTCATCGGCGAAAGCATCGCCGTCAACGGCATGTGCCTGACCGTGACGGCCGTGCGCGGAACGGCGTTCACCGCCGACGTGATGCACGAGACGCTGCGTCGTTCCTCCCTGGGCATGCTCGCGCGAGGCGACCGTGTGAACGTGGAACGCGCGATGCCCGCCGACGGCCGGTTCTCCGGGCACATCGTCTCCGGACACATCGACGGCACCGGTGCGATCGAGTCGATCACGCCCGACGGCATCGCGAAGGTCCTTGCGATCCGCGCGCCGTACGAACTCATGCGGTTCATTGCGCCGAAGGGGTCGATCGCCGTCGAGGGCGTCAGTCTGACGGTGACGTCCGTGGCGGAAGGCGCATTCGCCGTGTCCCTCATTCCGCACACCGTCTCGCATACGGCGTTTGCCGAACGCGGGGTCGGGAGCATCGTCAACCTCGAAACCGATCCGATCGCGAAATACGTGGACCGGCTGCTCGCAATGCCGCCGTCGCGCGGCGGAGACCGCTGCGGGGACGGTCCCGGCGGTTCCCGGGCGATCACCGCTGATTTTCTCGTCAGGCACGGATTCTGACAGGCAAACTTCCTCCGCTCAAAACCTAAGGACAACACATGACCTCACCGAACACCGACCAAGCAGTGGCACGCGCGATCCGCGACATCCGGGCGGGCCGCATCGTCGTCGTGGCGGACGACGAGGGACGCGAGAACGAGGGCGACCTCATCTGCGCCGCACGCCATGCCACGCCGAGCAACATCGCCTTCATGGCCTCACACGGCAAAGGCCTCATCTGCACGCCGATGAGCACCGAGCTGGCGTCGCAGCTCGACCTGACGCCGATGGTCTCCGCGAACACGGACAACCACCGCACGGCGTTCACCGTGTCCATCGACCACGCGGACACGTCCACCGGCATCAGCGCGCGCGATCGTTCCCTGACCGCGATGGCCTGCGTCGACCCGGACGCGCGGCCGGAGGATTTCCGCCGCCCCGGCCACATGTTCCCGCTGGTGGCGCGGCCGGGCGGCGTGCTGGAACGCAACGGGCACACCGAGGCGACCGTCGATCTGGCGAGGCTGGCCGGGCTGGAGCCGTGCGGCCTGTGCTGCGAGATGATGAAGGATGACGGCACGATGATGCGACGCGCCGATCTCGAACGGTTCGCCGCCGAGCACGGCCTTGCGTACATCACCGTCGCGCAGCTGCAGGAGTACCGTCGTACGCACTCATTCCCGCGCACGGTGCGGCGCGTGGCGAAGGTGGACCTGCCCACCGACTGCGGCCGGTTCACGATGGTCGGCTACGAATCCGACGGCGGCGAACATGTTGCACTGGTGATGGGGCATGACATCCTCGCCGCGATGGCCGGCGCACGGACCGAGGAAACCGCGGAAGCCGCGGGAGCCACGCTGCCGCCCGTGCTGTGCCGCATCCACTCGCAGTGCATGACCGGCGACGTGTTCGGCTCCCGGCGCTGCGACTGCGGCCCCCAGCTGCGCAAGGCGATGCGTCACGTGGCCGACGCCGGCCGAGGCGTGATCCTCTACCTCGGTCAGGAGGGTCGCGGCATAGGGTTGCTCAACAAGCTGCGCACCTACGAGCTGCAGGAGCAGGGTCTCGACACGCTCGACGCGAACCTGAAGCTCGGCTTCCCCGCCGACGCGCGCGAGTACGGCACGGCGGCGGCCATGCTGCGCGATCTCGGCATCGCGTCCGTCGACCTGATGACGAACAACCCGGACAAGATCGGCCAGCTGGAGCGCGCCGGCATCACCGTCGCCTCCCGCGTGCCGATCGTCATCCCGCCGAACGCGTTCGACGCAGGCTATCTGTCCACCAAACAGCACCGCATGGGGCACCTGCTGGGCGTCCCGGCAACCGAAACCGCACAGATCAAGGAGAACTGACATGACCGTATTCGAAGGCCAACTGGTTGCGAACGCCGCCACCCGTACCGGAAACGAGGCGGCCGCACCGATCCGCATCGGCATCGTCGCGGCACGTTTCAACGAGTTCATCACCTCGAAGCTGCTGTCCGGCGCGCAGGACGGCCTGCGCCGTCACGGCGTGGCCGACGGAAACGTCGACGTGGCGTGGGTGCCCGGCTCGTTCGAGATCCCGATCGCGGCCAAGCGCATGGCGGCGACCGGCCGCTACGACGCGGTGATCTGCCTCGGCGCAATCATCCGCGGATCCACCTCCCACTACGACCTCGTGTGCAACGAGACCGCGAAGGGCATCGCACAGGTGTCGCTGAACGCCGACATCCCGGTGCTCTTCGGGGTGATCACCACCGAGAACATCGAGCAGGCCATCGAACGCGCAGGCACCAAGGCCGGCAACAAGGGCTTCGACTGTGCGCTCGGCGCCATCGAGATGGTCAACGTGCTGCGCGCCATCGGCGCCGGGGAATGACCGACGCACCCGTGCCGCTCGTCGCCACGACCACCCGCAGACCCGCCCATTCCAGCCCTTCCGTTACCATGGTGGGCGGTGGTTTGGCACAAAACCGATCGCTATGCGGACAGGTACCGCACGGAACGGTCGGCACGAACAAACTAAAGAAACGGCGGAATTGCAATCTTTGTTAAGGAGTAACTGCAAGTGGCAGAGTTCATCTTCCAAATGATCAAGGCCCGAAAGGCCTACGGCGATCGCGTGATCCTCGACGACGTGACGCTCAGCTTCCTGCCCGGCGCGAAGATCGGCGTGGTGGGCCCCAACGGCATGGGCAAGTCCACGCTGCTCAAGATCATGGCCGGCATCGAGACCGTGTCCAACGGCGAGGCGACCCTGACGCCGGGCTTCACGGTCGGCATCCTGCAGCAGGAGCCGCCGCTGGACGACACCAAGACCGTGGGCGAGAACATCAAGATGGCGTTCGGGCCCATCGCGGACAAGGTGGCCCGCTACAACCAGATCGGCGAGGAGATGGCGAACCCGGACGCCGACTTCGACGCGCTGATGGACGAGATGGGCAAGCTGCAGACGGAGATCGACGCGGCCAACGGCTGGGACCTCGACTCGCAGCTCGAGCAGGCCATGGACGCGCTGCAGTGCCCCGACCCGGACACGCCGGTCAACGTGTGCTCCGGTGGCGAGCGCCGCCGCGTGGCCCTGTGCAAGCTGCTGCTCGAGGCCCCGGACCTGCTGCTGCTCGACGAGCCCACCAACCATCTGGACGCCGAGTCGATCCTGTGGCTGGAGCAGTTCCTGCACCAGTACAAGGGCGCCGTGATCGCCGTCACCCACGACCGCTACTTCATGGACAACGTGGCCGAGTGGATCTGCGAGGTGGACCGCGGCCACCTGTACCCGTACAAGGGCAACTACTCCACGTATCTGGAGACCAAGGCGAAGCGTCTGGAGATCCAGGGCGCCAAGGACGCCAAGCTCGCCAAGCGCCTCAAGAACGAGCTCGACTGGGTGCGTTCCTCGCCCAAGGCCCGTCAGGCCAAGAACAAGGCCCGTCTGGAGCGCTACGACCAGATGGAGAACGAGGCGCGCAACAACAAGAAGCTCGACTTCTCCGAGATCCAGATCCCGGCCGGTCCGCGTCTGGGCTCGCTGGTGCTGGAGGCCGAGCACATCCACAAGGCGTTCGGCGACCGCGTACTCATCGACGACCTGTCCTTCACGCTGCCGCGCAACGGCATCGTGGGCGTGATCGGCCCGAACGGCGTGGGCAAGTCCACCCTGTTCAAGACGATCGTGGGCCTCGAGCCGCTCACCAGCGGCGAGCTGAAGGTCGGCGACACGGTGAAGATCAGCTACGTGGACCAGAACCGCGCAGGCCTCGATCCGAACAAGAACCTGTGGGAGGCGGTCTCCGGCGGCCTCGACTTCATCGAGGTGGCTGGCGTGGAGGTGCCGACCCGCGCCTACGTGGCCAGCTTCGGCTTCAAGGGCTCCGACCAGCAGAAGCTCACCAGCATGCTCTCCGGCGGCGAGCGCAACCGCCTCAACCTGGCTCTGACCCTCAAGCAGGGCGGCAACCTGCTGCTGCTCGACGAGCCCACCAACGACCTTGACGTGGAGACCCTGGAATCGCTGGAGAACGCGCTACTCGAGTTCCCGGGCTGCGCGGTGGTGATCTCCCACGACCGTTGGTTCCTGGACCGCGTCGCCACGCACATCCTCGCGTGGGAGGGCGATGACGAGAACCCGGCCAAGTGGTACTGGTTCGAGGGCAACTTCCAGGCGTATCAGGAGAACAAGGTCGCGCGCCTCGGCGAGGATGCGGCCCGCCCGCACCGCCTGCACCGCAAGCTCACCCGCGTCTGAGCCGCTGTGCGCACCTGCGCACACCTGCGCACAACCACAGATTTGCGATAATGCGCATCCTGCAAGGCCTCTGGCGGCCGCAGGATGCGCATTATCGCAAATTTGCTTTCCGGGCTCTTGCCTAATGCCGCAGCCACACGCTCATTTCGCCTTCGCCGCGGTTGGCCCACGTGAAGTAGGGAATCAGTGTGAGTGTGACGGGCGTCTCCGTTTCCGGCGCCCAGTCGGCGTACAAGCGCTCGCCCGAGGCAAGGCCGTCGTCCGTCAGGCGCAGGGCGGGCACGGCGAGCTCCACGATCGGGAAGCCCGGGAAGCCGGACGCCTCGCCCGTATGCCGCACCTCCACGCCGTGCAGGTCGTAGCCGGCGCGGGCGAAGTCCACGCGGTCGAGCTGCAGGTTCGCCCCGTTGTCCGCCTGTTCGGCGCAGAACGTGATCGGTCCGCGCACGAACGCCACCTTGCCCATGTCCTCGCGCACCTGCGGGTTGGCCCGCTTGGCGCGCACCGGCATCGGGAAGTCGAAGGAGACCGTCTCGCCGTCGGACCAGTCGCCGGTCAGGTACAGGTAGCCGTCGCGCACCTCGGCGCTCTTGCTGGTCGCGCCTGCCGCGCCGAACGCGCCGGGCAGCACTGCCGCCGTCACGCCGGTCGCCGTCACGCCGTCCACGCTCACCGCAACGCCGCTCGGCACGGTCCACCCGGGGATGCGGAAGGCGATCGTGGCGTGGACCGGGTCGCCGGCCGCGTGCACGGTGTAGGAAACCTTGCCGCCCCACGGGACCTCGCTCGTGCCTTCGAGCGTGAGCCGGCCGCGATCGCCGCCCTCACCGAACGCCGCAGTCACGCGCCCTCCCGCATACAGGTGCACGAAAAGCGTGTCGTTGTTCGCGGTGAACGCGTACTCCCCTATCGAGCTGACGATGCGCGCGATGTTCGGCGGGCAGCAGGCGCAACCGAACCACTTCTGGCGCACGGGCTTCACATGCCCGAGCCGCTTGTCCTTCGCGCAGGCCGTAGGGTTCACCTCAAGCGGGTTGACGTAGAAGAAGCTTTTGCCATCCAGCGCCATGCCGGCGAGCACGGTATTGTACAGGGCCTGCTCCATCACGTCGCCGTATTCGGACTTGGCTTCGATCTGCAGCATGCGGCGGGCGAAGAACGCGAGCGCAATGGCCGCGCAGGTCTCCGAGTAGGCGGTGTCGTTGGGAAGATCGTAGTCGTAGGAGAACGCCTCGCCCTCGTGCGTGCCGCCGATGCCGCCGGTGACGTACAGCTTCCTGTCCACGATGTTGCGCCACAGGGTGCGGCAGGCGTCGTACAGCGTGCCGTCCTCGGTTTCGCGGGCCACGTCCGCCATGCCGGAGTAGAGGTAGCCGGCGCGCACGGCATGCCCCACGGCCTCGCGCTGCTCGCGCACGGGCTTGTGGGCCTGGGCGTAGGACTTCTCGAACGTCCAGTTCGTGTCGTTGTAATGGTCGCGGCGGTCGCGCTCACCTTCGTAGTCGAAGTAGTTGGGTTCGGTGCCGCGCTCGTCAACGAAGAACTTGGCGAGCTTCAGGTATTTCCCGTTGCCGGTAGCCTCGTAGAGCCGCACAAGCGCCATCTCCGCGATCTCGTGGCCAGGGTATCCCTTGCATTGGCCCTCGTCCGGGCCGAAGTAGTCGGCTACGTAGTCGGCGAAGCGCTCGGCGGCCCTGAGCAGCTTGTCCTTGCCGGTGCCCTGCCAGTAGGCGATCGCGCCTTCGATGAGGTGGCCCAGACAGTACAGCTCGTGGTGCCAGCGCAGGCAGTGGAACGCGCGGTCCATGCCATTGAAGATGTAGTAGGTGTCCAGATAGCCGTTGTCCAGCTGGGCCGCGCACACGATGTCGATGGCCCCGTCCGCGATCTTTTCGAGTTCCGGGTCCGGGTGGTTGACCAGCGAGTAGCCGACCGCCTCGATCCACTTGGAGAAGTCGGTGTCCTGGAACACGAAGCCGTAGAACGCATCCGGGTCCGGGTGGGCCGGGTCCTCGGGCAGCGCGTTGAACCCGCGATAGGAGTAGGCGGGCGCCTCGAACGACTTGCCCTGCTCGCCCTCGCGCTCCTTCAGGCGTGCGGCGGCCCGGAAATTGTGCATGCAGAAACTCGGATCGGCGCCGGGCACGCGGTCGTTGAGCGCCTCCCACTGGTAGGGGATGACCTCGGTGCGCACGAGCTCCTGCTCGCGGTGCCAGAATGCGTCGGTTACGGTCACGCTGTGCAGGTCGACCGGCCTGCTGAACCTCGCCTTGTCCATTGTTACACATCCTTGTATATGAGAGCAGTTAACGATATCCATACTGTACGCCCGCAAGTGCGCGGCATGCGATGGACGAAGTCCTGTTTGGGTGCCAAAAGGTCAGGTCTTTGCAAGTTCAGCGATGGAATAGCATCCGCTTGGCGTAGGCGTTGCGGTACTGGGTGGGCGTCATGCCGGTGGCGGCCTTGTACGTACGCATGAAGTGGTGGGCGTCGCGGTAACCGAGCATGGCCGCCACCTCACCCACGGTGTCGTTGGAGTCGGTGAGTAGATAGTTGGCCCTGTCGATGCGCCGGGAGACGATGAACGCCCGCAGCGTCACGCCGGCGAGTGCGCGGAACAGCTGCGAGAGGTATTTGGGGTTGTACCCGAAATGCCGCGCCACGTCCTGCGCCTTGAGGTTGCGCGCAAGGTTGAGGTTCACGTAATCCACGATGTCGTAATAGAGCTGCCGTCTGGACCGGTCGAGGATGTCCGGGTCGGGCGATGCCGCGCCCTGAAGGGTCTGATGGTACAGCTCGCACAGTACGCCGGTGGCCAGATAGTCGAGCATGAAGCGCTCGTAGCCCGACCGGACGGCGTCCTGAAGCTGACGCATGAGCACGAGAAGCCGCTCCGCATCCGGAAGAACGCCCGACCGTGGCAGTCGCAGCGCATGCCGATCGCCCGACCCGCCGCCCGCCGTGAGGTCGACTTCGCGCACCGTCCGGTCGTCCGTGCGGAAATGCATCCAGTAGAAACTGCACCGCGACGGGCGGAACCCCACGCGTCGGCCGTTCTCGCTGGGCGGCAGCAGCAGGTAACCGCCCGGCCCTACCGTATGCTCCGACCCCAGATAGCTCAGGTACAGGGTCCCCTCGGTCATCACGATGAGCTCCCAGTCGGAAAGCCCCATATCCTCATGGCTCCACCGCGGCGAAGGCGCCTCGAACTTGCCGGTGTAGTCGTAACGCACCGGCCCGTCCGCCCCAATGATGTAACCAAGCATGGCTTTACCTTATCCATCCCGTCCGCAAAGCGAAACAACGGCTAATTGACCGGTAAATTCGTCCTGCGCGGGATCCGTGCCTCTATATTTTCGATTTGTGTGGTGGTTTTTCGCACACCGTCCGGATAACCGTATTGCACTGACGCCGGAACGACGCCATTGCTACCTGCGGCATCGGCGGAAAACCACCACACAAATCGAAAGTACGCACAGGCAGCCGACTATGTAGCCCACCGAAGGTCAACCTTTCCGCCGATTTTGCGCCGCTTCGCCGCCGCGCGAATCCTTCTCGACCGGTTCGAGCACGTGCACGTCCATGCCGGGAAGCCGTCCCCACGAATAGACGGCCATCATGGTGGCGAACGACGGCACTGCCACGCCCAGCGCCACGAACAGGCCGGGCCACTGGACGTACGCCCACACGGTGATGACGAACAGGCACAGCACCATGAAGCTGCACAGCGGACGGGCGATCACCATGGTCAGCGACGTGCGCAACACCCATACGGGCCCTTCCGCGAAGTTCACGTGCACCGCCCAGCTGACAAACACGAACAGTCCGTAGATGACGTTGATCACCAGCAGCGCCCCGGAGACGCCGTACCCCACGGGACCGAGGTCGTTGTGCTGCACGAACCAGTATTCCCACACCAGCAGCGCCCACACCAAGAATTGCGGCCAGCCGAACAGGTTGGCTGGCCCGAGCTCCTCGCGCCACGCACGGTGGAAGGTGAGCCATGTGCGCTTGACGCTCCACGAGCGGTCCTCGACGTCGATGAGCCAGGACCGGTAGGTGGCGTAGCTGGCGGCGACGGACGGGAACAGCCCGCCGAGCACCAGACCGAGCAGCGTGTGCACGGCGAACGCCACGTTGACCACCAGCATCATGAGGATGATGCGGCAGATGTATTCGTATCCGACGGCGAAACGCTTCACTGCGATCCTCCTTCCGCCCGGAACGCCGGTTTGCGCCCATGGTACATCGTCAGCGCACCTCCAGCACGGTGAACGACCATGCGGGCGCCGCATACACGCCATCCGTCAGATCAACCGTGATGCGTCGCGGTTCGGTGGGAGCGGCCTCGCCCTTGGCACCGGCATGGGGCTCACCGGTCAGGAAGGTCGCCGCAACGGCGGCCAGCGCAGGTTTGCCGCCGGACGCACCGAGCTCGTCCAGTACGGCCGTGAGGTCCACGTTCACGGCACTGTCCATGGCGTTGACCACGCGGATGTAGGTCACATGATCGCGCTCGCTGCGCGCCACGGTGACCGCGCGACGGATTTCCCCCGCGCCGTCTTCGCGGGCATCGGCCACGATGCAGCCGTTCACGCGCACGGTGACGTGGCGGCTTTCCCGTTCCACGGCGATCTCCACGTGCAGCGTATCGCCCGGCTTGAGCGGCGCACCGGACGGATAGGGCGTCGGGTCGGCGTATCCGGAGGTGAACCCGTCGTTGACGACCACCAGATTCGTGTTGCGCTGACCGAGACGGAACTCGTAGTGGTCGGGGCCGGTCACATCGCCGAATCTCACGGACAGGTTGTCCCAGTAGCCCTTGCTGCCACGGTAGTCGACGGTGAACCGCAACGCATACCCGGCGGCATCCACGTGCACGCCGCAGTCCTCGTAGGCTGCCGCGCCGGAAACCCCGGAGCCGGTCTCCACGTCGCCGATCGCATGTTCCGCGCCACTCGCGTCGGTGAGCACGATGTCGTGCACGCGCGCGGCCGACGCTCCGCCGAACGCCACGCCGGCGAGCGGCGCCTCCGGACGCGCATAGACCGTGTCCCCGTCCACGTCCACCGGCAGCGCACGGTCCGCCGGCGTGGCGCCGAACATGCGCTGCACCCAGTAGCTGTACGTGCGGTACACATGCCCGTTGTCGAAGTAGATGAGGTTCGGATCCCACCCGTTGTGCCCGTTCTTGCACAGCAGCGGCGCGTAGGAGGCCATGCGCACCACATCGCCGTTGCGTTCCATGCGCCCCATGATCGCCGCTTCGGACAGTGCGTTGAGCAACGTAGTTCCCCACGAGCCGTATTCGCCCAGATACACCTTGGGGCCGAGCCGGTTCGCATGGTCGTAGTGGTCGAGATGCTTGAACCACCATGAGGGAGCCTGATAGGAATGCTCGTCCACGATCGGCACGCCGAGCTCGGTGGCGTAGCGCCAGCCTTCGTCGTAGTCGGCGCCGAAGGGGGCGGGGCCGACCGTGCCGACGACGGTGATCTCCGGATGCTCGCGGCGCACGGCCTCGAAGATGCGCCCGAAGCGGCTTTCGAACACGGCGTCGATCCTGTCCTCGTTGCCGATGCCGAGATACCGGAGCCCGAACGGTTCGGGGTGCCCCCATGCGATGCGCTTGGCTCCCCACTCAGTGGTGGCGTCGCCGTTGCAGAAATCGATGAGGTCGAGCACGTCGCGGATGTAGTCGTCCATCTCACTTGCGGCGATGGGGATGGGCCCGCCGTCCGCGTTCTGACAGCACACGCCGGCGGCGAGCACCGGCAGCGGTTCCATGCCGAGCGCCTCGCACAGTTCGAGGTATTCCATGTAGCCGAGGCGCTTGGACTGGTGGTACCCCCACAGGTTGTAGTCCTGCCGGCGGTGTTCGACCGGGCCGACCGAGTCCTTCCATCGGTACATATTGTCCGGTATGCCGCCGTGGGCCACGCAGCCGCCGGGGAAGCGCATGAATCGGGGGTGCAGATCCGCGAGCGCATCCACCAGATCGGCGCGCATGTGCTTGAGTCCGTGGCTGGTGCGGACGAGTTCGAGGGAGACGAAGTCGAGCGCCACCACGCCGGGCCGGCGGAAGGCGAGACGGATGCGGCCGGATTGCGCATCGGCCGTGGCGGTGAGTTCGGCGGTCAGCCGCCGCCAGCCGGGGTTGTCGGCAACCCCGTCCGTCACGCCGTCGGCATCCGAATCGCCGGGAGCGACGGGATCGACGGTGATGCGCGCCGAACCCGCATCGCGTCCGGAGTCGTCGAGCAGCACGATCTCGATGGGCATGGGCCGCGGCGCCTCGCCGTCGAGCCCCGGTTCCGCCTTGGCCCACACGGAGAATGCGTAGCGCTCCCCCGCGGTGAATGTCACGCCGTCGTAGCCGGAGTTGTCCAGATAGGCCGGTGCGGCGGCGATCTCCGCAACCACGTGGTGCGGGTTCTCCCGGGCGACCGGGTTGCGCGTGCTGATGGCGAAGGCGGCGGCGGACCCGTCCGGCACGACCTTGGTCCAGCCGGTGAACGGTCCCCAGGAGTCGCCATCGCGTCGGGAGAATTCGAACGAACCGTTGCGCACGAGTTCGCTGGCGAGGCCGCCGTCCGCCGAGGAGCTGATGTCCTCGAAGAAGATGCCCCACAGGTCGGTGCTGATGGGGTGCGGGCCGTCCGGGCGCAGGGTGACGCGTACCGAGGCGGTTGCGGCGGCGGTTTGGGGGCCGGCGCCGGCGAATGCTGACGCATCGAGGGGGTTGAGTGACGTCGCAGTCATGATCGTTTCCTTCGGAGTTTCTTACGGGCGTCCGCACGGAGCCCGGCATTGCGCATCCGCAACTGTCTGGGCAGAGCCTGTTCCGGCGTGGCAGGCAATTGCAACGTGTACAATACAACCTTGTACTTAACGTTAACTCTATCAGAGTTGATCAATCCATGCAACCGCACATCACGCCACCATTGACCCAAAGGAGTTTCCCATGACCGACGCATCCGCACCAGCCACTGCAGCGCAGGCCCCCACCGAGGCCTATCTGTTCGCCTACTTCACCGGCCGGGAACAGCGGCATTCCGACGAACAGATCTATTTCTCCGTCAGCCGCGACGGCGCCCACTGGCACGATCTGCGCGCCGACGGAGACCCCGTGCTCGCCTCCCCCATCGGCGAGAAGGGCGTGCGCGATCCGTACCTGCTGCGCAAGCACGACAACTCCGGCTTCGTGCTCATCGCCACGGACCTCAGCATCCACGGGCGCGGCGGCTGGGGCCATTCCTACTCCACCGTCAACGGCAGCACCGGGCTGATCATCTGGGAATCCCCTGATCTGGTCCACTGGTCCAACGCACGTCTGGTGGACGTGGCCTCGCAGATTCCCGGCGCCGGCATGGCATGGGCGCCGGAGGCCGTATGGGACGACGAGCGGAGCCAGTACATCGTGTTCTGGTCCACCGCGGCCAACGGGGAGTTCGGCAGCCCGCTGAGCAACGCGAAGGGCAACGTTACCAACCTGTACTACGCCACCACCACGGATTTCTCGGTGTTCTCCGACCCTGTGCGCTGGATTGACGTGGAGCACAGCATCATCGACACCACCATGCTCAAGGCCGACGACGGCTGGTGGTACCGCGTTTCCAAGGACGATCGGATCGTAATCGAGCGCACGAAGAACCCTTACGCGCTCACCGAATCCATCGAGGTGCGCAGCGATCCCGAGCAGTGGAGCCTCGTCGGCTCGCTGCAGTCCATCTTCGGCAACGAGCGCTATTCCGCCCGCTATCTGGAAGGCCCGGAGCTCTTCCGTTACAACGACCGGGACGTGCGCACCGTGAACGGCCGGCGCATGGCCTACGGGCTCATGGCAGACCAGTACCACGAGTCGAAGGGCTACCTGCCGTTCCGCTGCGCCGATCTCGCCAGCGCGGACCCGGCGGACTGGCAGAGCGCAGACGACGTGGACTTCGGCCCGCTCAAGAAGCGCCACGGCACCATCCTGCCCATCACCGACACCGAGTACCGGGCCGTCGTGGCCGCCTTCGAGCGCTAAAGACGACACGCTAGGGAACGCTGATCGACATGGCGTACGAAGCATACCTGTGGGCCTATTTCACCGGCGAGGGCGAGGGCGGCGAACGCGTGAGCCTCGCCGTCTCCCGCGGCGACACCGCGCTGGACTGGATCACGCTCAACCACGGCCGCCCGATCTTCGAGTCGCACTGCGGCACGCGCGGACTCAGGGACCCGTTCATCCTGCGTTCGCATCCCGGCGACCCCAACGTGCCGGCCGGCGAGACGCGGTTCTGGCTGATCGCCACCGACCTCAACGTGGCGGCGTTGCACGGCGACTTCCACGAGGCGCAGATCCGCGGTTCGCGGTACGTGGAGATCTGGGAGTCGCCCGATCTGGTGCACTGGTCCGACCAGCGGCACGTGAAGGTTAGCACCGATCTGGCGGGCAACACCTGGGCACCCGAGGCGCATTGGATAGACGAACTCGGCGCGTACGCGCTCTACTGGTCGTCCAACCTGTACGGTTCCCCGGACGACTCCCCCGCCGCCCGTCCGGACGCCACGTACAACCGCCTCATGGTGGCCGTCACCAAGGATTTCGTCACGTTCGGCGAACCGTATCCGTGGGTGGACGTGCAGCGCGGTCCGGACGGATCGGGCTTCGGCACGATCGACGCGACCGTGGCCGTGGAGAACGGCGTCTACTACCGGTTCGTCAAGGACGAAGCCACCATGACCGTCCGGGAGGAACGCTCCACGCGCTTCGAGGCCACGGTGAAGGACTCCTACCCGGGCCCCTACGCGCCCGACGGCCCGCAGGACGAGTGGACGCTGGTGGCCGATCGCATCGGCGTCGGCTCGCCCAATGGGTACGGCGGCACGTTCGACGGCGGCGAGGGCCCGTCGATCTTCCCCGCGAATCCGGGCGACGGGAGCGGGTTCGACTGGTACCTGTTCATCGACCAGCCGCGCTACCACCACGGCCCGAACCATTACGTGCCGTTCGCCACGCGCAACATCGCGGATCCGAACGGCTGGACGTGCGTGGGCGATCTCATGCCCGAGTCCCATATGCCCGTCAACGCGGACGGCGGTCGGCCCCGCCACGGCACGGTCATTCCCGTCACCGCTGAGGAGCGTGACCGCCTGATCGCCGCATTCGGCTGAACATGCGGATCGGCCCGTTTTTACGCACCAGACATCAAGTGCGTAAAAACGGGCCGATCCGTTGGAACCGCCGGAACCGCAACATCTACCGCTCGGCGTAGAAGCCTTCGGCGTCGGCCGCAACGATGCGCTCGTATTCCGCGCGCGAAAGGCTCAGCACGCCGCCGTGCTTGGTGTGCGGCGCCATGAAGAAGCGATCGTCCCTCAGGTAGTCGAACCCGCGGTCCGGGTCGTCCGTCGCCATCGGCCGGTAGCCGATCGAGGGGATCACGTCCACGAACATGAATGCGCGTCCGTCCTCGCCGTGCGAGGCGAACAGGGCGGGACCCTCAAGCCCGCCGGCGCGGCCGTCCGGAGCCCATTCGGCGCCCACGCCCTCCTGGATCACGGTCCATTCGGCATCCGGCTGCCACCAGCGCGGCGAATCCGTGGCATCGAGCCAGATGCCCTGCGTCTCCTCCGGCCCGTTGTCCTTGGTGGCGCGGTAGGTGCGGATGTGTCCGTCGGCAGCGCGGCGCTGGAGCATGGTGGTGTCGATGGTGGAGTGCCCGCGGTCGATGAACGTACCGCCGAACTCGAAGGTTTCGTCGGTGAAGTCGCGGGTCGCGCCCCACAGCACGCGGTCGTAGGATTCGGCGGTATGGTCAGGGTCGTCCGCCGCGAATACCTTGCTGGACCAGTACAGCACGAACGCGCCGCGGCCGCCGGGCGTGCCTTCCGGGTAGTAGTCGGCCACCCACAGTGCCTCGGGCGCCCACGCCATGCCGAGCGGCGCATGGCCACCGCCGGGCAGCGCGGAAACGTCCAGCGTGCGGGGGCCTCGGAAGTGCACCAGATCATCGGTTTCCCAGATGATGAGGTTCGTGCTGCCGTGGTGGGAGAATCCCCACCAGTCGGAGTTGCCGTCGGATCCGTGACCGCCGGCGAACACCTGCAGGTCGGTGGCGATCACGTACACGCGCCCGGTTTCCGGATTGCGCGTCAGGTACGGGTCGCGCACGCCCTTGGTGCCGAGGTTCGAAGTGAGGACGGGCTTGCCGCCGTTGAGCGGAATCCAGCGTTCGGGGTCGTCGCCGTCGGAGCGGTCGAGGTAGATGCGCTCGGTGTAATGCTCCGGGTCCTCGATGAAGTGGACAAGCAGGTAGCCGTACGGGTCGGCCGGGGCCTGCGGCTGCGGGACGCCCGTCCGGCCGGCGTGGACCGGCTGGGACACGGCTGACTGGGATTTGACTGACTGGGACATGGGAACCGGGCTCCTTGGGTGGTGGAGGGAATCAGACATACAACGCTGTTTCGATGGTAATGGCGCATCGATACAACGCACGCGCCCCGATCGAGACGACCGGTGGCGCAGGAAGAGGAAAGGGGAAGCCGCCCGCGTCGCAGGAAGAAAGGAAAACGACGCGGACGGCGATCAGGAAGGAGTTCAGGGGTAAGTATGTAAGGGCATGGCGGCGTCGCAACAGGCGTTCGCTGCGCGTGCGGAGCATGGCGCCGCACGGAATGCACGCCGGAAAACGGATAATCCGCGTGCCGGAACGTCTCGGGAAAGGGACGTTCGGACGGGGCGAAAAGGGTGAGAAATCGCTCCGCCCGAACGTCACGCATTGCATTCGCGGTACCCCGCGTTTTGTGGTCAATCTTTCCAATCCGCGACGCCTTCCGCACAGATTGGAAAGTTTGACCACAAAACGCGGGCGAAACGGGCCGTCCGAGCGGTCATTCTTTCCAGTTTGCGACGGGCAGACGGGCCGTCAGCCCTTCACGGCACCGATCATGACGCCCTTGTTGAAGTACTTCTGCAGGAAGGGGTAGAGGATCAGCAGGGGCAGGGTGGAGACGAGGATGATGCCGTACTTGATCTGGTCGGCGAACAGCTGCTGCTGGGCGGCGTTCATCATGGCACTTCCGGTCTGGGACGTGTTGGCGAGCAGGATGTCGCGCAACACGTTCTGCAGCGGCTGCCTCTCGGACTTGTTCACATAGATAAGACCGGTGGCGAAGTCGTTCCAGTGCTGCACGAAGTAGTACAGCATGATCACGGCCATGATGGCGGCGGACAGCGGAATCACGATCTTGAAGAAGAAGCCGTAGTACGATTCGCCGTCCAGCTGCGCAGCCTCGAACAGTTCCTCGGGGATGGAGGATTCGAAGAACGAGCGGGCCACGATGAGGTTGAACACGTTCACGGCCACCGGCAGGATGAACACCCACATGGAGTTGAGCAGGCCGAGCTGCTTGTACAGCAGGTAGTTCGGGATCATGCCGCCGGCGAAGAACATGGTGAACGTGAACAGGAACATGATGATGCGGCGCGGCTTGAACTCGCGGCGGGACAGGGCGAACGCGGCCGGGATGGTGACCGCGATGTTGAGCGCGGTGCCCACCACCGAGTACACGATCGTGTTCCAGTAGCCCTGCCAGATGCGTCCGTCCGCAAACACCATCTCGTAGCCCTTGAGGTTGAATCCCTTGGGCCACACGAGCACCTGCCCCTGAGCCACGTAGGTCTGGTCGGAGAACGAGGCGATGACGATGAACCACAGCGGATAGAGCACCACGAAGACCACGAGGGCAAGGATCACCCAGATCGTCACGTCCACGATCCAGTCCGAAACGGTGCGGCGCTGGTGCACCTTGGGGTTCCAGGGGATATCGTCCGCGGATGCGCGGGGTGCGAGGGAGGCCGAAGCGCCGGGAGTCTGGGACATTGCTGACATTGCGATTCACCCGTCCTTAGAAGATGCTGGTGTCGGAGACCTTCTTCGAGATGAAGTTGGCCGTCACCAGGAAGAAGAAGTTGATGAGGGTGTTGAACAGGCCGACCGCCGTGGACAGCGAGATCTGGCCATTGAGAATACCCATCTTGTACACGTAGGTGGAGATGACCTCGGAGCCGGGCTGGTTGAGCGCGTTCTGCAGCAGGTAGGTCTTGTCGAAGCCGACGTTGAGGATGCCGCCGAGGTTGAGGATCAGCATGATCACGCAGGTGGGCATGATGGTCGGCAGGTCCACGGACCAGATGAGGCGCAGGCGGCCGGCGCCGTCGATCTTGGCGGCCTCGTAGAGGGACACGTCAACGGAGCTCAGCGCCGCGAGGTAGATGATGCAGTTCCACCCGCAGTGCTGCCAGACTTCGCTGATCCAGTAGATCGGCGCGAACCAGCTCGGGTAGGCCAGCAGGCTCTGCTCGCCGAAGAATCGGCCGAGGATGCCGGAGTCCGGGGTGAGGAAGATGTTGATCATGGAGACCATGACCACCACGGAGATGAAATGCGGCATGTAGGTGATGGTCTGCACGAAGCTCTTCACCTTCATGGAGTGGATCTGGTTGATGAGCAGCGCGAGGATGATGGGGAAAATGAACCCGAAGGCCACAGTCTGCACGGCGATGTTGATCGTGTTGCGCATGATGGGCCAGAACTGCGGGTTCTGGAAGAACTGGTTGAAGAACTTGAGCCCCACGAACTTGCCGCCGGTGAGGCCCTTGCGCGGATCGTAGTTCCTGAACGCCAGGCTCAGGCCGTACATCGGCACGTAGGCGAAGATGATCACGAAGACCATCGCGGGCAGCACGAAGGTCCACAGCTGCCAGTACTTCCTGAAATGTCGCGCCAGTTTGACCGGCAGCGGGGCGTGTTTGCGGGCTTCGACGTTGTCCACCACCACGGCCACGGCGGTGTCGTCTGCCGCAACGGGAACGCCCGTCCCCTTCTCCTTGACGGATTCCATGCTTGCTTCCTTCACGATCGTGAGTGTGTGTTTCGGGGGCTCCCCTGCCCATTTGACAGGGGAGCCCGGAGCGGTTCATGCGGGTCGGATCAGGCCTTCTTCTTGGCCTCGTCCAGCCACTTCTGCCAGATCTGGTTGTTCTCCTCGATGCCCATGGGCGTGACGCCGTCCACGTAGGCCTTCCAGGAGGCGTCGTCCAGACCGCCGTTCTGCATCCACGCGGCGGCCTTGGGCAGCGCGGTGGACAGGTAGGTGGCGGAGTTGTTGGACAGGGTGGTGGAGTCCTCGTCGTTCGGGACGAGGGAGATCGGGAAGTAGTCGTCGCCCACGGCCTTGATCTGATCGGCGTAGATAGCGTCGGTCTTCTTCAGATCCTCGTTGGAGGTGTCGCCCTTGATGGTCCATTCGTCGGAGATCCAACCGGCGAAGCGATCAAGGAACGCCGGAGCCTTCTCGTTGGCGGTCAGCTTGAATAGCTTCTCATTCACGGTGTAGGTGTGGTCGCCGGACTTGGTCACCCATTCGCCGAAGGTGCCGTAGCGCTGCTGGACGGACAGGTCCTCGCCGTACATGGCGTTGATGAGCTTCAGGATGGTATCCATGTTCGGGGCACCCGCGCGCACGGCCACGGCATAGTCCTCGAACGCACCCTCATCCTGGGAGTGGTCGGCCACGGCGGTCACGCCGGCCTTGGAGGCGGGCCACGGGATGGCCTCGTACTGATCCTGCAGACCGGTGCCGAAGGCGCTGGGAATGTTGGTGATGGCCAGACCCACGGTGGCGGTCTTGTTGTCGTCCGCACCCTGCAGGGAGGCGTAGTACTTGGAGGATTCCTGAGTCAGGGAGTCCTTGGGGCTGTAGCCCTTCTCGATCATGGTGTGAAGGAACTCCACCACCTCGCGGAACTCGTCGGACACCAGATAGTTCTGGACCTTGCCGTCCTTGACGTAGCCGCCGAAGCGGGACGGGCTGTTGTTGAACTGGGTGGAGATGCCGGTGGAGTTGAGGAACAGGAACGGGCTCCACCAACCGACGTCGGTGGTGCTGATGTTACGCATGGCGTAGGGGATCTCGTCCGCCTTGCCGTTGCCGTTCGGATCCTTGGTCTTGAAGGCCTCCATCACGTTGAACAGCTCGTCCCAGGTCTGCGGAACCTGCAGACCCAGCTTGTCCAGCCAGGTCTTGTTGATGAACAGATGCTGGCCGGAAGCGCGCTGCAGCTCGCCGTTGTAACGCGGCAGCGTGTACATCTTGCCGTCCGGGGTGGTGACCATGCCCTTGGCGATCGGCTGCTCCTTGAAGAACGCCTGCACGTTGGGCATCTGGTCGAGGTGCTGGGAGAGATCCTCGAAGAACGGGTACTTCTGGGTGTCAGACGGGTGGTAGGCGCGGATGGACACGTCGGCCGGGTTGCCGCCGGTCAGCGTGGCGGCCTTCTGCTGGGCCCACTGGGAGTCCTGCACCTCGGACCACTCGATCGTGCAGCCGCAGGCTTCCTGCAGGCCGTTGATCCAGGTGCCCATGTCGGCGATCGTCTGGTTGGACGCGCTCTGGAACATCACCTTCACCAGCGGCTTGCCATCCTTGTCGAGCTGCTGCGCGGACTGGTCGCCGCTGCCTCCGCAGGCGGACAGCGCCATCGTCAGGGCACCCATCGCGGCGACTGCGACGGTGGCCTTCCTCTTCATGCCATTGACGGTCATCGTTCGTTCCTTTCTCGCATGTTCCTTCATGCCTTCCGATGCCTCGACCGACGTCGACGTCATGTCCGTTTCGGCATCCGTTCCACGGTCCGGAAACCGTGGCGTTTACCTCAAGTTCAAGGTTAACGCTAACCATGATAAGGGCGGCAATGCAGGCCAACACCGGCATTTCGCATCCAATCCGCAACAAAACATATCCAAACGTAGACTCGCTGAAGAAACCGGTTTCAGTATCATAAAACGTTGAAATTCCAGCATTTTTACCATCCACAATGAGCACCAGCCCCGGTCAGGACCTGCAACACTCCGCCGTTTGTGCCAAACGTAGAGTTAACGATAAGCTCTAGGGCGAGGGTTAAGACCGCGGTTACACATAACCCTGCGGACCGCCCGGACACACGCAAAGGACCATCAATGAAACGCAATTCGGTAACGCTCAGGGACGTCGCCGCCGAAGCCGGCGTCTCCATGATGACCGTCTCCAAGGCGCTGCGCGGCAAGCCCGGCGTCAGCGACGTCACCCGGGGAGCCATCCTCGAGGCGGCCGACCGACTCGGGTACGAAGGCAACACCTCCGCATCCATCCTGAAGTCCGGCCGCAGCGGCATCGTGCAGGTGATCGTCAACGAGTACGACATCCCCTTCTATGCCAAGCTCATCCAGACGCTCTCCCGTGCCATCACCGAGCAGGGCATGGTTCCCTTCCTCCAGCAGACCGGCTATTCCCCCGCCGAGGCCGAGTCGGCCCTGACCAACACCCGCATCGCCGGCACGCTGTCCGACGGCGTGATCATCCACGCCTCCAGCCTCAACGGCGAGCTCGTCAACGCCATCCGCAAGGGTAAGCCGGCCGTGCTCATCGACTCCTGCGACGAGAGGCCGCTGGTCTCCTCCATCACCTTTCCCAATGAGGAGGGCGCCCGCGCGGCCATCCGTCTGCTCGCCGAACGCGGCTGCCGGCGCATCGGCATCGTGGGACCGCCCTTCATGGACAAGATGGAGTTTCTGAGCGACCCCACGCCCCGCAAGCTCAGGCTGCGCGGCGCCAAGTCCGCCCTGCAGGAGCTCGGCCTGCCGTACGACGAATCGACCGTGATTCCCCTCGCCGGCCTCAACGAGGAATACGGCCTCGAGGCGGGGCACCGGCTTGCGAGCGACGGCTTCGACTTCGACGGCCTGTTCTGCCTCAACGATTCCTCGGCCATCGGCGTGATCCGCGGGCTCAAGGACCGCGGGGTGAACGTGCCGGACGACGTGCTCGTGATCGGCTTCGACGGCGTGCGCGAGGGCGCCTTCACCGTGCCGTCCCTCTCCACCGTCACCGTGGACATGGACCAGCTCGCCCGGCTGGCGGTCATGACGCTCATGCGGCAGATCGACCACACCGGGGACCCCCTGCCGCCCACGCGCACGATCGTGGGGTTCACGCTCACGGAACGCGAGTCCACGCAGCCGGCTGGCGAGTAGAAATCGGTATCATGTCTGCATCGCCCGACCTTGCCCCCGAGCACGTTCCGACGCCGACGACGATCACCGTCATCCACGAGGTCAAGCCGCCGCGCATCCGCTTCCTGTCCGCCGCACACGAACGGAACAACACGCGCTCCTCCTGGGGCCCGAACATCCACCTCAAGGAGACCACGGTGATCGTGGTACTGGGCGGACAAGGCGAGATCATGCTCTCCGGTGTCAACCATCCCGCCCACGCCGGGCAGGCCTTCGCCGTTCCCCGTGGCGTGGTTGCGTTTCACCACACCGACTTCCAGGCGCCCGAGGCATGGGAGCCGTGCTGGGTCTGCTTCGACGGCGAGGACGCGAACGACGTGCTGCAACGCATCGGTTTCACCGTGGACAGGCCTGTGCTCAACGTGGGGGACACGGCTCCCCTCAAGGACATCGTGACCCGCATGCTCGTCTACTCGAACCGTTCCTACCGTGACGGCATGATGTTGCAGGGGCTCATGTACACCTTCCTGTCCACGCTCATGGACTCGGTCACGTCCGTGGCGCAGGAGCTGGAACCAAAGGGCAACCGGTATCTGGACGCGGCGGTCAACTACATCCACGCGCACCTCAACGAGCCGCTGCAGGTGAGCGACGTGGCCGACGCGCTCTACATCAGCCGCTCCTACCTGTGCATGGTGTTCCAGGAACACCTCAAGATCTCACCCAAGATCTTCATCATGAAGGCGAAGATGTTTCAGGCGGCGGAGGACCTGCGGCACAGCGAGACGCCCATCGGTCAGCTCGCCGAACGCTACGGATACGCCACCCCGTTCGCGTTCTCCAAGGCGTTCAGGCGCATCATAGGCGTCGGTCCGCGCGAATTCCGCGAGCGGCTCAGCGCCCCGGACGAGCTCATCGTGGAACGTTACCCTTCGCCGTCCGCTCGGCACTCCCCCGCGGCTCGATCGTAAAGCCGACATGCCGGCTGCGCGGCGGCAGGGATGCGGCGGCCCGCCCGGCACCCGGACCGTGCGGCCGGCTGCGCGGCGCGCGTGCGTGCGGCATGGCCTCGATGCGTTCGACGAGCAGGTCGAGGCATACCTGCGCCACCTCGTGCGGATCGATGCGCACGCTGGTCAGGCCGGGGGTCGTGTATCGGCCGTCGCGTACGCCGTCGAAGCCGATCACCGCCACGTCCCAGGGAACGCTCACGCCATGGTCGGAAAGCGCCTTGAGCGCGCCGATCGCGATCGGATCGTTGAGACAGCACAGGCCGTCCACGCCGGCAAGCGCACCGGAGCCACCCCCGCGTCCCAATCCTGCATCGCACAGCCGCGAGACCAGTTCGTAGGCGGCTTCGCGGTGCCAGGCACACGGCAGTACGACGGATTGCCCGTACGGCAGGCCCAGATCGGCCAGCGCACGGGCCGCGCCGAGCAGACGGAGATCCGCCGAGTCGTTCGCCTCCCCTCCAAACGGCCCAACGGCCGCCACGAGGCACCGAGCACGAGGATCCTTCTGGCTCCGGCCGCGGCGAGATGCCGTACCGCCGCCTCGCCGCCGGCCGCGCAGGGGGTGAAGACCGTGTCGATGCGCCCTTCCATGCCGAAGCCGTCGAAGGCCACCACCGGGCGGGTCCGGGCGAACGCATCCATCTCCTCCGGGCCGATGCGCGGCCAGCAGACGATCATGCCGTCGCACACCTGCGCGCTGGCGCTGGCCAGCATCGTGCGCTCGTGGCCGGCGGAATAGCGGGTCTGCTGCACCAGCGTCTGGTAGCCGCGCGCAACTGGCCGGGGAACAGGGCGTCGCAACGGCCGACCTTCCGATCCGCGAGGGCGGAACGCCCTACAGACGGGTGACCAGATACAGCCGTGAGGCGAAATCGCGGGAGGCAAGGTCCGTGTCGTCGATGCCGATATGCATGAGTTCGGCGCCGGACCGCACGAACGTCCCCTCCACGGGGTCGGAATCGGGCTCGGCTCCCGCGTCCGGGCCCGCCTGCGGACCCGGATCGGCACCGGGCCAATCCCACGTCCCAGCGTTCACCGTGCGCACCGCATACAGCGCATCCGGCTCCAGTCCGCGCAACGTCAGCCGGGTCGCGGGCCGGTTCGGCTGGCACAGGATCGCATAATCGGCAGCCAGCGCCTCGCTGCCGTCCGGCGCGACCGCCATCCATGCGGCATGCCGGCGGTCGGGCGCGAACGGCGAGCGCAGACGGTAGAAATCCCCCCGGTGGATCAGTGGGCCGAACCGTTTGAAGAACGCCACCTGCGAGCGGACGGCCTCCAGCTCCTCCGGCGTGCAGCGGGTGAGGTCCATCTCGTAGCCGAACGTGCCGAACATGGCCACGTTCGCCCGGGTGTCCAGCGGCTCGGTACGCCCGGTCTGGTGGTTCGGCGTGATCGACACGTGCGCCCCCATGGCCTCCACGGGATAGACGCAGCTCGTTCCCCACTGGATGCCCAGCCGTTCCGTCGCGTCGGTGTCGTCGCTGGTCCAGATCTGCGGCGAGTACGCTAGAATGCCCAGGTCGAACCGGGCCCCGCCCGACGAGCAGCCCTCGATGAGGAGCTCCGGGAACGCGGCGAGCAGACGCTCGTACAGTTCGTACACGCCCAGAATGTAGCGGTGCATCACCTCGCCCTGCCGTTCGGCGCCGCGCGTGGCGTCGAACGCCTCGGTGATGAAGCGGTTCATGTCCCACTTGATGTACGCCACGTTCGCACCGGCCAGCAGTGCATGCATCTGACCGTAGACGTGGTCCGCCACGGCCGGATTGGCGAAGTTGAGCACGTACTGGTGGCGGTAGACGGACCGCCCGCGCCCCGGCGTGGCCAGCACCCAGTCGGGGTGGGCTTCGTACAGGTCGGATGCGGCGTTGACCATCTCCGGCTCGAACCACAGGCCGAATTTCATGCCCAGGTCGTTGACCTTCCGGGAAAGCCCTGCGATTCCGTCCGGCAGACGCTCCGGATTGGGCGTCCAGTCGCCGAGGCCCGCCCGATCGGACGTACGAGCATGATCGCCGCGGCCGAACCAGCCGTCGTCGAGCACGAACAGTTCGATGCCGGCGTCCCGGGCCTTGCGGGCCAGCGCAAGCAGCCTGTCCTCGGTGAAGTCGAAGTACGTGGCCTCCCAGTTGTTGATGAGCACCGGGCGTTCCCGGTGCCGCCACGGCTTGCGGATCAGACGGTCGCGCACGGTGTTGTGGAAGGCGTGGCTCAGGGCGTTCAATCCGTTGCCGCTGTAGGCCAGCAGGGCTTCCGGGGACTGGAACGATTCGCCGGGTTCCAGATGCCAGCGAAAGCCGAAGTCGTTGATGCCCAGCTGGATGCGCGTGGCGTCGAACGTGTCCACTTCGGCGTGCAGGTCGAAGTTGCCGGAGTACACCAGCGCCACGCCGAACGCCTCGCCCCGGTCCTCGTCCGCGTTCGGGCGGGCGAAGATCGCTGCGGGGTTGGCGAACGGACCGCTGGCCCCTCGCAACGATCCCACGCCCTGCACGCCGGGATGCAGCGGCTGGGTGAACGGCCGGCGTTCGCGCGCCCATGCGCCCATGAACTCGGTCATGGTCCAGTCACGGTCCGGCAGATCGAGGCTCAGGCTCATGATCCGCTCCAGCTCCAGCGGGCCGTCGCCGCCGTTGCGCACCACGGCGCTGCGGGCGATCACCGGTTCGTCGCGGAAGACGGTATAGGCGAGCGTGACCATGAGTCCGGTCGGCCCGTCCCGAAGGTCCACGAGCAGCGTACGTGCGGCGTCCGGATCGTCGTCGTCCACCCATGTGGAGGGCAGACCCGCAAGCCGTGGCTTGCCGGTGACGATCCGATGCCCGGCGTACGCGAGGTCGGTGATGCGCGACCCGTTGGGCTGTCCGACCGCGATGGCGGGCAGACGGAAGTCGCCGCGGCCGTATTCGGGGAATTCCTGACGCAGGAATTCCACGTAGCGCGAATCGTCCTCCTCGCGCACGGTGGCGAGCACGCGGAACCGGTCCTCCAGCAGGTAGCCGAAATCGCCGCGGTCCGGCACGGGCGCGCCGGTGTGCAGGTTGACGAGCTTGCCGGCGGCCACGCCGAGGATCATGCTCACCCGTCCGTTGGTCAGATGGAACTGCGGGCTGGCCGGCGACTCCGGCTCATGCACCGCGATGCGGCAACCGCCCATAAACGACTCCTCACTCTTCTCTTCCCCGCTCTCCGCCCCGCAGATTGGAAGGATTGACCGCAAATCGGCCGCAAAACAGGCCGTTCTGGCGGTCAATCCTTCCAATCTGCGGAAAACGGACTGCAGACTGGAACGTTTGGACTCAGCGCCGGTCGAGGGCGAACCAGACCGTGCCGTGCGCCGGAACGGTGGCCTTGACCACGCGGTCGGAGCCTTCGCCCTCGATGCGCAGGTTGGACTCGCCCGCGTCACCGCCGGACTCGCCGCCCCACAGGTCCGTGATCGTCCACGGCTCGTTGCGCGCCTCGATCCCGACCACGCTCTGCAGGGCCAGCTCGCAGTCGCGCGGCTCGTCGCCCGTCCAGAACAGGGCCGCGTAATGCCCACCGGCGTGCGCGGAAGGCGTGCCGTCCGCCCAATCGGCGGCGTCGGCCTTCCACACGATGTAATCGCCCATGTAGCTGGCATCGTCCGACCAGTGGCGGTTGACCGGCTCGCGGACGATCTCCCCGTTGCCCGCGCTGCCGGCGGTCACCTCGCGCAGGGCAGGGTTGGCGAGCAGCCGCATGGTTTCGGCGTCGCTGGTGGGCAGATCGCCGCCCACCATGAGCGGGGAGCGGCCCATGGCCCACAGCGTGAGGATGGTGCGCTGCTCGTCGTAGGTGAGCTTGCTCTGCCGATCGTCGCCGCGCTCGGCCCTGAGGCCTATGTGCCCGAGCGGCAGCATGTCGGCGTCGGCCCAGTGCCCGTTGGTCTGCAGCGGCGCCCAGCGGGCCAGACGCGCGAACTGGGCCTTCACGTCGTTCCACTTGTCCCACAGATCGTCGGAAATGCGCCACAGTTCGGCGTTGACGCGCAGGAAGTCCACGTGCGTGGTGGCTACCCAGCCTCCGGGGGACAGCGAGAGAACCATGGGGCGCCCGTATTTGCGCTCGGCCTTTTCGATGGCCTTGTGGTAGGCGTGGATCTCCTCGGAGTAGAACGGGGTCTGCATGTCGTCCACCTTGAGGTAGTCGACGCCCCACTGCGCGAACTGGTCCAGCTGTGCGTCGTACCAGGCCTGCGCGCCCGGATGCGACTGGTTCAGGCCGTAGTTGTCCGGGTTCCAGCGGCACACGTGGTCGAGGTCAGCTACCTGCCGTGCGGTGTACCCGGTGCCGTACACGGGAAGGTCCTTCTCGACGGCGATGCGGGGAATGCCGCGCATGACGTGGATGCCGAACCTGAGGCCGAGTTCGTGCACCTTCTCGGCGAGCGGGCCGAAGCCCTTGCCGCCGGCCGCGGAGGGGAAGCGCACGGGGTCGGGCAGCTGGCGCCCGTAGGCGTCGAGCACGAGCGGCGCGTTCTCGTTGTAGCCGTGGGCGCGGGCGGTCGGATCGTACCAGGCGATGTCTACCACGAGCGTGTCCCAGCCGGCGGACTTGAGCTCCGCGGCCATGGTACGGGCATTGGCGAGCACTTCGTCCTCGGTGACGGTGGTGCCGTAGGAGTCCCAGCTGTTCCAGCCCATCGGCGGCCTGAACGCCTTGGACGGGACGGCGGTTCGAGGGGCTTCCTGCGCGGCCGGCGCATTGCAGGGACGGTTGACGGAATGACTGTCGGGAATGGTCATGGTGTTCCTCCTTGGAACAAGGTTTCATTGATTGCTATGACGCCGACAAGCGTTAGTTTAACGTTGTACTAGTGCGGACACGCCGCAACGGGCGCAACGGCGCTACTTGACCTTCCTGATGAGGAAGAACAGGCAGGCACCGGCGAGCGAGATGAGGAACGACGCCGGGAACACCGCACGGTAGGTGCCGAACAGCGTGATGATGCCACCGGCTATGGCCGTGCCGATGATCTGCGAGAGGGTGTTCGCGAAGTTGATGATGCCGAGGTCCTTGCCGGCCGTATCCTTGTTGGGCAGCACGGCGAGGTTGAGGGCGCCGTCGATCGAGTTGTACACGCCGTTGGCCACGCCGGAGATGACGCCGAATGCGTACATGGCCCATGCATACGGGAAGAAGTACGGGAACACCGCGGCGATGCCGATGAAGATCACGGAGATGGCGACCGGGGCCTTGAGACGGCCGAAGCGGTCCGCCAACGGACCGGCGATGACGCCGAAGATGATGCCGGTGATCAGGGAGATGGTGGTCATGGTGGTCATGGCCACCTTGGTGGACGGCATGTCGAGGTGGATGTAGTCGGTGAAGATGTACAGCTGGTACAGGCCCACGCAGGTGCCGCCGATCACCATGAGCAACTTGCCTCCGAGCGCCAGATAGTAGTCGCGGGCGCCGTGGATGGGCAGGAAGAAGTGGCTGAGCAGGGAACCGGCGTCGAAGTTCATGCGGGGTTCGTCGAGATTGGACTTTTCGTGCATCAGGAGCACATGGGCGAGTCCGAGCACCAGCGAGATGCCGGTCAGCACGTACATGCCGAGCTGCGGACGATCGAGGAACTGGGAGGCGATGATGGTGATGACCTGGCAGCAGGTCCAGCCGACGCCCCAGCACATGGAGGCGGTGCCGCGCCAACGCGGCGCTATGCGGTCGGACTGCTGGGCCACCATGGACGCCGCCACGGCGTTCTCCGCGATGGCCACGAGCACCCAGCAGCCGATGATTACGGAGATGCTGGTCACATTGGCGATGACGAGGAACAGCACGGCCTGAATGAGCAGTCCGCCCACGATGTACGGTTTGCGCTTGCCCCAACGGGTGCGCGTCACGTCGGAGAGCGCACCGAACACGAAATTGGCAATGAGGCCGGCGAGCGACACGAACGACGACAGCAGAGCGACCGCGGCCACCTTGCCGGCCGGATCGATGTTGCTGAAGATCTGCGGCGTCAGGACGTTGCGGCCGGCGCCGACGGGCCCCATCCAGGTGAGGGGCCCCAGAAACAGGCCAACGCACAGAATGTAGGGCAGCTTGGGCTGCTGGGCGTTGGAAACGCTGGACTTGGATTCCGCACCGATCACCTCGTCGGCCTCCAACTCATCCGCCTCGACGGACGCGTTCTGTTCGGTCATGCTCTTCCTCCTTGGGAACGATATGGTTAACGTTAACCCAACGAGAAAAGATAGCACAGAAAAATACACAAAAGCCGACATAATCGATAAAACCCGCAAATATGAGCCAGATCACGTCTTTCCGTAGCAAATCAAGGCAACGCGGACGCGAGGCGGACAAGCCGCGGGGAACTCGTCGGGAAGCATTCCGCCCGCATCGCTCACGAACTCGTTACACGGCGCTTACCGTTCTTTACGCACGCTCGCTAGACTGCAATGCAGGGCATAACAGCAAGACAACGACAACCGAACACACAATCCAAGAATCGAGGCTTGCACCATGGCGCAGACGACGACCGTCACTCCGCTGGAACATCTGGTGGGCGTGCTGGAGCTCGGAGAACCTTCCCAGTACCGCAATCACACCTACATCAACGGGGAGAGCCTGTATTTTCCCACCGGTCGCGTGTACGGCGGTCAGGTGATCGCCCAGAGCGTCATCGCCGCAGCGAAGACCGTGCCGTCCGGTCGTCTGCCCCATTCCATCCACGGCTACTTCATCGCCGCCGGGGACATCCATCAGGACGTGCTCTTCGACGTGGAGAACCTGCGCGACGGCCGGTCCTTCTCCGCCCGCCGCGTGAACGCCACGCAGTCGGAGGGCCCCATCCTCACGGCCATCGCCAGCTTCCAGACCAGGGGACAGACCGGCGTGGAGTTCGCCGACCCCATGCCCGAGGACGTGCCGGCTCCGGAGACGCTGACCAGCGCGAAGGAACTCATGACCCCGTTCGCGGACAAGTCGCCGTTCGCCAAGTACTACGCCAAGCAGTCGCCGTTCGACATCCGCCACGTCACGTCCACGGTGATGCTGGGTTCCGACAAGACGTCCTCCGCCGATCCGCAGCACCGTTCCGGCAGGCAGATGGTGTGGATGCGCACGGACGGCACGGTGGACGTTTCGCAGACCATGAACCGCGCGATCCTGGCACTGGGCTGCGACCAGATCATGATGGAGCCGATCGTGCGCCGCTCGGGCCTGAGCTTCATGACGCCCGGCATCTCCTACGCCACCATCGACCACTCCATGTGGTGGTACCGGGATATTGACGTGAGCGAATGGCATCTCTACGTGCAGGACACGCCCACCGCCGCGCACGGGCGCGGACTGGCCACCGCGAAGGTCTACTCGCGCGACGGACAGCTGGTTGCCGCCATGGCCCAGGAGGCCATGATCCGCGTACCCAACCCGCCGAAGGAGTAAGCAAAGGAGTCTCGCCAGTTTGCGCGGTGAGGGCGCAAGAGGCAATCCCCCAGACCGAGGTCCCAATTGGACATGAAGGAGGCGTTCGCCCGCCAACGTTCCTTCCGCCAAGACGCAACCGGAAGAATGTTCCATCCCGTGCCCAGCGCAACGCCGGCAGTCTTCGGCGGGAATGGAACGTGGGGATGTCGGAAGGATTCCGCTCCATCGGCGCGGACGAGCCATTCCCCGTCCGCAGCCTTCGACTAGGCGACCGCTTTCTCCGTCTTCCCGCCAATGGTGAGGCCATTATTGACCACGTTGACGCATAAAGCCGCGTCCGCCCTTTCCTGTATGCTATAACCAGAAAATCTGGTTATAGCATACAGGAAAGGGCGGGAATGTCGTGCATCTGCTGAAGTTCGCGATCGATGGGCTCGACTTATATCGCAACCAGTCCGTCATCATGGACCTGTATGCCGCCGACCGCGTCGCCGCGCAGGCCGTCACCGTTCATCGGTTCGGCAGCATGGGCGCCGGCATCTGTTCCCAAACCGTTCTGGGCATTGCCGGCCTTAACGCATCCGGCAAGACCACCACCTTGCGCGCACTGAACTTCGCACTGGACATTGTGCGCGGAAATCCTCTGGATGCGGACCATCTCGTATACGGTCCGCTTGTCGCCCTGATGCGCGGACCAGTGACCATACGAGTCATTTTCTCCCATGAAGACGACTGGTATCTTCTGGAATCCACTCTCCGCACAACACGTGCCAAAACCGGACAAGGGGACGGCGATCCGTATGAATCCGGCATTGCACTGCATTTCACCGAGGAGCAACTCTGGCGACATGCCAACAAACCGGTCCAGAAAAAGGAACTGACGAGCTTCCAAGCATTCAAGGCGCAATGCACGGAAATCCTGACCCGCGGCATCGGAGGCGACCATGAACTCGCGCCGGAGGCCAAACGCTACATCCCCGCCGCCACTTCCATTACCTCCGGCCTCTATACCGATCAGGAAAATGCAACGCCGGTGATGAACTACATCGATTCTTTCCGCTTGCCCGTTACCGCGCCCTCCGTCGCTCCGGACATTGTGCACACTTTCGACAGCAGCGTAGAGAAGCTGATCGTAGACGGTGACGGCAAAGTGCACCTCAAATTCGTCGACGACGACTGCGAACGCATCCTAGGCCAGTTCGAAGCCGTACAGATGCTGTCCGCAGGTACTATACGCGGCAGCCGTATCGTCAACGCTACCGTTGGAGTGCTTCGCGAGGGCGGATACTTCCTCGTCGATGAGATCGAAAACAGCCTGAACAAGAAGCTCGTGGAGACCATCATGGACCTTTTCGCTTCCCCGGTGACCAATCCTAAAGGCGCGACACTGGTGTTCACTACGCATTATCCGGAACTACTTGATCATCTCGAGCGCAAGGACTGCATCTACTTCACCGTCCGGGATGAAAACCGACGCATACGGCTCATAAAGTATTCCGACGGGCTTGCACAGGCGGCTCCCAAGAAGGCGCGCGTGGAATCCAAGAAGAGCGAGATCTTCTTCTCCAACCTCGTCAAAGGCACCGCGCCAAAGGCCAAGGACGTGACGGCCATGCGCCAATACATCAAGTCCATAGCGGGAGATTCCGATGCTCGATGACGCTTCCCAAGCGACATTGCAAAACGCTCGCGTGCTCTTCGTCTGCGAAGGGTCATGCGAGCGCGTCATCATCGAAACGCTGCTGGCCGCCGACAAACTGATCATTGACGAATCAGCCGCGATCCGGGACACCATCACCGACAGGCCGACGACGAACTGTCGGACGGCCAAAACCATCCAAAACGTATTCCTCGGCCTCGATTACGAGCAACCCGTGGCCATCGTCCGTATTCTCGATTCACGCAAGGAACGTTTTCGTCTCTCGTACCCTTATAGCGAGAGCGTTCCCGTATTCAGCTGCTATACGACACCCGAAATCGAAATGCTGGCCATCATCAAGGAAGGTCAGCTCGACCGTTATGGCAAACACGCAAAGAACACCGTCAAACCCAGCGACTTCTGCAAGAAGGAGCTTGGCCTGTCACGCATCAAGAACGAGGCCTTTCTGCAACGCTATTGGGCGGACGCCGACGAATTGTGCGGATGCCTGATCGAATACCGGCGCGTACACAGGACTGAGAAGAAAGACGAACTCGTCATTGCCGACCTGCTGAAGTAGTGCGATCTGCCCGACATCAACGAAACAGGCTCCCCGTCCGGGGAGCCTGATGCTTATTTGCGCACGGGCCGGGAGGCGGAAGCGACCGACTCGGCGGACGCGGAAGCCGGCGACGCGGCGGCCAGCTTCCTCTGCCGCTCGGCCGCCTTGGCCTTGGGGTGTTCCGGCCCCTCGTTCGGTGGCAGCTGGCAGAACCACTCCCCCACGATGCCCACCGCCAGATCGGCGAGGCACACCACGGCGCTCACGCCGCATTCCACCATCGCGTTGGCGTAGAACGGCGCATCGGCGTGGCCCAGACTCACCAGAATCTGCCCCACATACCAGCCGAGTAGGGCGGCCGCGGCGAGTCCCAGCGCCTTAGAGAGCACCAGCGCGTACACGGAGACGGCCGGATTGAGGTACTTGCGCTTGCCCTTGACGTACTGGCGCACCTGCCAGGCCATGGCGAACACCGTCACGCCCAGAATGCCCAGCACGATCGGCACGATCCACGGGGCGCCGATCACCGCCACGTCACTGGCCGCGCCGACGAGTGCCACTGCGCCACCGCAGACGAGGCCCAACACGATGCCGACGGCGTAATGCCACCACGGCGTGCGGCGGGCGCTCATACGCCTCCCCCGAGGATCCACTTGTCGGTCAGGGCGCCCACGCGCGGCGCATCATTGGCCATGGCGAGCAGGAAGGAGACCGGCTCCTTGCCGATGTGCGCATCCTCGTCGAGGTCGAGCAGCGGGGCAAGCACGGCGGCACGCTGCATGGCGGACGGCCATGGGATGGTAAGTGACGGGTCGTCGCTGGTGACGCCCTCGTAGTCCACGATGTCCAGATCGAGCCGGCCGTCATGTGCGCTTTCGATCGTCTCGAGCGTGCTGAGCAGCGCCTTGGCGCCGATTCTGGAGCTGACGGTCACCACGGCGGTGAACGCATCCGGACCGTCGAAGTTGGTGACGCTGTACAGCGGCGAAATGCCGGTGATCTCCAGGCCGGGCACCCCGTCGAGCGTCACCACGGTCTCGCGGAACATGGATTCGGCGTCCTGCTCGGTGCTTTCCATCGAAATGATGGCCTTGCGCGGCGCGGCCGAAGCCTGCGCGGCGTCGGCCGAGGCGTCCGCAGACTGTGCTCCGGACGCCGCCCGATCCGCCGCCGCGCCGCCGTCCGTCACGAGTTCCACGTCCGCGTTCGCCACGAGCACGGCGTACCCGTCGCTCCCGTGCACGATCACGTCCACGTGCGTGCCTGAGGCCAGTCTTGCGGCAAGGGCCGCGGGCACGGTCAGCGTGACCCGTGCGCGCAGCCCTTCGTTGGTTTCCCCCGCCATCGGCGCACTCACCGGTTGGAGGCCGGAGCGTTGCCGGCGGCCGGCGTGCCGGTGCCGATGCCGGCGGAGCGCTTGAGATCGTCCGGAATCGGCACGGGCGGCTGATCGGAGTCGGGACGGCGATCGTTGGACAGCCAGGTCTCGCGCACCGGAGCCTTCTTGAGGTTCGCGAAGATGGCTTCGAGCTCCTTCTCGTTGAGGGTCTCCTTGACGAGCAGCTGGCGGACCAGCTCGTCGAGCACGTCGCGGTTCTCGTTGATGATGTTCCATGCCTCGGTGTGCGCGGTCTCCACGAGCTTCAACACTTCCTCGTCGATGATCTCGGCGGTGCGGTCGGAGTACTTGCGCGGGGCGAGGCCGTCCATCACCGTGGTCTGGTCATCGTCGTCGGCCCACTTGATGGCGCCGAGCTTGTTGGAGAAGCCGTACTCCACGACCATCGTGCGGGCGATCTTGGTGGCCTTCTCGATGTCGTTGGAGGCACCGGTGGTCGGGTCGTGGAACACGATCTCCTCGGCGGTACGCCCGCCCATGGCGTAGGCCATCTGGTCGAGAAGTTCGTTGCGCGACTGCGAGTAGCGGTCGGACGTGGGCATAACGGCCGTGTAGCCGAGCGCACGTCCGCGCGGCAGGATGGTGACCTTGGTTACCGGGTCGGTGTTGTGCAGCGCGGCGGCGACGAGCGCGTGGCCGCCCTCGTGGTACGCGGTGTTGCGCAGCTCCTCCAGGGCCATGCCCTTGGACTTGCGGCGCGGACCGGCCTGCACGCGGTCGATGGCCTCGTCGATGGCGCGGTTGTCGATGAGCTGCGCACCGGCGCGGGCGCACAGCAGCGCAGCCTCGTTGAGCACGTTGGCCAGGTCGGCGCCGGTGAAGCCCGGCGTGCGGACGGCCACGGTGTGCAGGTCCACGTCCGGCACGAACGGCTTGCCCTTGGCGTGCACCTTGAGAATTGCCTCGCGGCCCTCGAGGTCCGGAGCGGCCACGCCCACCTGACGGTCGAAACGTCCCGGTCGCAGCAGGGCCGGATCGAGCACGTCGGGGCGGTTGGTGGCGGCGATGATGATGAGGTTGGTGTCGTTGTCGAAGCCATCCATCTCCACGAGCAGCTGGTTGAGGGTCTGCTCGCGCTCGTCGTGGCCACCGCCCATGCCGGAACCGCGTTTGCGGCCGACGGCATCGATCTCGTCGATGAAGATGATGGCCGGGGCGTTCTTCTTCGCCTCGTCGAACAGGTCACGCACGCGGGAGGCGCCCAGACCCACGAACATCTCCACGAAGTCGGAGCCGGCCATGGCGTAGAACGGCACGCCCGCCTCGCCGGCGATGGCTCGCGCGAGGAGCGTCTTGCCGGTTCCGGGAGGACCGTACAGCAGCACGCCGCGCGGGATGCGCGCGCCGAGAGCCTTGTACTTGGCCGGATCCTTGAGGAAGTCCTTGATCTCCTCGACCTCCTGCAGCGCCTCGTCCTCGCCGGCCACGTCCGCGAACTTGGTCTTGGGCGTCTGGCCTTCGAGCAGCTTGCCGTTGTTCTTCTTGCCGCCGATGCCGAACATGCCGGACGCGCCCTGCATGCGGCTCATGAGGAACCAGAACAGGCCGAAGAAGATGATGAACGGCAGGATGGAGGTCACCAGATAGCTCAGCATGCTGGTCTGCTGCATGTTGGACGTCCAGCCCTTGGTGAGGTTGGCGTCCTGAATGACCTGCGAGATCTGCTGCCCCTGCGCGAACGTGTAGTAGAACTGCACGTCCTTTCCGTAGTTCTTCACGCGCTTGGTGTCCGGATCCGTCTTGGTGAAGTCGCTCTTGAGCTCGAGCCGCACCTTCTGCGTGTTGTCGGTGATCTGCGCGTAGGTGGCCTGCCCGTTCTGGATGAGCGCCAGACCGTCCTTGGTGTCGATGGTCTGGGTGCCGCTCATCTGGAACATGGAGAATGCGCTCATGGCGAGCAGCACCACCACCACGACCCACAGCCACGGCGACTGCCAGAACGGCTTCTTGCCCTGCGCGTTGTTGTCCCCGTTGCCCCCACGGTTCGGATTGGCGAACGGATTGCCATTGTTCGGGCCGTTGTTGCCCGGCCCCTGCGGGAAGCTCATGCCTCATCTCCTTGGTATACGCTCGGCTTCAACACGGCGATGGAATCGAGGTTGCGATACCGCTCGTCGTAGTCCAGTCCGAATCCGACGACGAACTCGTCGGGGATCTCGAATCCCTTGTACTTCACATCCACGTCCACTTCGCGCCTCGCCGGCTTCTCCAGCAGGGCGAAGATCTCCACGGAGGCGGCTCCGCGGCGCTTGAGCTCGTCGACCAGCCAGGCCAGCGTGCGCCCGGAGTCGATGATGTCCTCCGCAATGAGGACGTGCCGCCCGGCCACGTCCGTCGACAGGTCCTGACGCACGGTGACGACCCCGCTCGACGTGGTGCCGGAACCGTAGCTCGACAGGCTCATGAAATCCATCTGCACGGGAATGCTCAGCGCCTGCGTGAACGCCACCACCGTGTTCACGGCACCCTTGAGCACGGCGACGACCAGCGGGTTCTTGTCCCGGTAGTCCTCGCTCACCCGCGCGGCGACCTCGCGGATCTTGGCTTCGATCCTCTCGCGCGAGACCAGTTCGTGGTCAATGTCCTCTTGTATGTCAGCGATTCGCATGCCGTCTATCTTTGCACACTTCAATGACGTGACCCTTGCGAATTGCTGTGCATTGGCTGGGAAGCGCGAGCGGACGCTGCCCGTGCCAATCGACGATCAGGCGGTCGATCGCCTCGACGTGCACGGCCGCCACGGGCACGCCGGCCATCCTGAGCGCCCGCACGATCACGCGCCTGCGCAGGGCCGGATGCTCACCGGCGAGCAGATCGGCGTCGAGGCGCACCGAAGTGGGGTCACGGCCATCGTCCGCCGTCACCGCCCGTGCGGCAAGGCACTCGGCCGCCCGGTCCAGATAGTCGGCGTCGATCCGAGCACTTGCGGCACCGGCGGCAAGCGACGCGGCAGGGTTGCGTCCATAGCAGCGGGCCATGGCAGGCAGCAGATCGTGCCGGATCCGCGAGCGCAGCGGGTAGGAGCCGTCCAGCTCGACATCGGCGTCCGCGCCGTCGCCGTTGGTCGGGTCGTCCCACCATCGCAGGTTCAGCTCACGGCAGACAGCCGTGGTCTGCGCGCGCGTAACGTTCAGCCACGGGCGTACAAAACGCAGTCCCGTCGTCTGCGAACCCGCCGCATGCCGCACGGTGACGGCCGGCATGCCCGTGATAGCATCCAGTCCCCCGCTGCGGGCGAGCCCGATGAGCACGGTTTCCGCCTGATCGTCCAGCGTATGGGCCAGCAGCACCGCGCATGCACCGCAGTCGGCCGCGATGCCGACCAGCGCGTCATACCGGGCGTCGCGCGCCGCGGCCTCCAGACCCTCCCGGCACGTGCCGTCCACGTTCACGCGCCGCACAGTCACAGGATCCAGCCCGAGCGCGCGGCAACGCTCAGCCGCGGCACGGGCCACGTCGGCGGACCCGTCCTGCAGCCCGTGGTCCACGATCGCCGCCCCGCAGCGCAGTCCCAGCATGCCGCACACGGTGTGCGCCACCGCCGCCAGCGCCATGGAATCGCGGCCTCCCGAGCATGCCACGAGCACGAGAGGGGCGTCCGGGGCGGGCTCGTGGATGCCATGCTCGGCAAAGCGTGCCGACTGCCGGCGCAGCCCGTTGGACTCGAGCGCGGCCCGCACGGCCCCGATCGCCGTGCGCAGTGACGCCGAATACGGCATTGCAGTCCCTTCCCCCTACAGCTTCACGAGCCCGGAGACCAGCGTGTCGATCGCCGCGTTGGCCGCGTACGTGTCCGGCGAATTGTTCACGATCACCGCAAAGTACAGCATGCCGCCGCCCACGCGTGACAGGTTGCCGACCATGGAACGCACGCCCGTCAGGCTGCCGGTCTTGAGGCGTACCAGTCCCTTGGCGTCCGCGGTGAACGAACGGGTGCGTGCCGTGCCGGTCAGGCCGCTTACGGGCAGGCCCTCGTTCGCGGCTGCGGACGTGCCGGACGCCATGATCGCCTCCTGCACGTGGATCAGCGTGTCCGCGGCGAGCCTCGAGCCGGGAGCGAGGCCCGAGCAGTCCGCCATGACGAGTCCCTCGAGCGGGATGCCGGCCTGTTCGAGCACGCCGCGCACCGCCGCGGTGGCACCCGTCGGCGCATTGTCCGCCCCGGTCTTGAGGGCCACGAGCCGACCGAAGAGTTCGGCCTCGGTGTTGTCCGAATTGCGCAGCATGTACGCCATCACCTCGCTCAGCGTGGCGGAATGCACGGTGGCGATCGGCGACACGTTCGCCGGCGCGGCCGCAGCGGTCGGCTCCCCGTCCACGGCGATGCCGTGTTCCTTCAGGCGCTGTGCAAACACAGCGGCGGCATCATGCGCGGTGGATGTGGACAGCGGCGGGTAGACGTGCTCCTCGTCCGGGTTGGACGGCTTGGCGTATCCGGCCCAGTTGCGGCCGCCGTCCACGGCCATGGACGACACGTCCGTGGCATAGCGGTGTTCGCCGTTGTTCTCACCGATGCCCGCAGGCGTGCGGTTCGTACCGAACAGCGTATCGTCGTAGTTGAGGCTCACGCGCGTGATGCCCCGCGATTGCAGGGCGTCGGCGGTCTGCGCGGCGAGCGTACCGAGCCCGGCCCGTCCGTTGACGTGGTCCGGATCGGATTCGCCCGAGCCGAGCAGCATGTTGCCTTCGCCGGTGAGCGTGAGCGTGGCCTGCTTCGTACCGGCGTCGTAGACGAGCACGGTGGAGGTGTCGAGCGTGGAGTCCATGTCCAGTACGCGAGTGGCGGCGAAGGCGGTCAGCGTCTTCATGGTGGAGGCGGGTTCGCGGGCCACGGAGGCGTTGCGGTCCACGATCACGTTACCGGACCGGTCAGCCACGACGAGCGAGTAATCGACGCCCACACCCTGGGCCGCAGCGAACGCGTCGGCGAGCGCATTGGCCGCGCCCGAATCCACGGGGGTGCCGTCCTCCAGGGCCGCCACGAATCCTCCGGAGGCATATGAACCACGCGGATCGGCAAACGTGCGGACCGTCACGGGATGGACGGTGAGCGGCCCCGGAATCACGTCCAGCAGGTCGCCCGCGATGGCTCCCGCACACAGGGCGACCGTCACGCCCACGCTCACGCCGACCGCAATCGGCCGGCTGCGATTGATCCGCCGTGCGCTCACCGGCTATCATCTCCCCGTCAACTGTCCTGGGCGGCCATCCTTCGGGACGCCCCGTGCGGGCGGTCCGTGATCCGGCCCGGCTACTGCTGCAGGCTGGCGAACTCGTCCAACGTGTGGAGCACGCTCAGCGAGCGCACCTCCAACAGCTTACCGCCCAGCCATGTCCCGAGCGCCAGCATGCCGATACCGTTGGCCAGCGCCACGATCCAGATCAGCCCGTACAGGTTCGTCTCGAACCCGCCTGCCAAGGCGATGACCAGCGCCGCAACGCCCGTGGGCAGCATGAGCAGCGGCGTGACGAGCATCTGCACGAACGGGAAGAATCCCTGCGCCACAGCACGCCCCGGAGGCGAGGAGAACGGCTTGTCCACCGGCGGCACCGGGTACATGAGCAGCACGGACAGCACCTCGGCGGCCCCCAGACCGCAGAACGCCAGCCCCCACGCGAGTCCGATGAACACGCGCCCCATGCGGAAGGCCTCCGCATCCCGCCAGTCGCCGGTGAACGCGAAAATGCCCACGGCCAGCACCGCGATGTACACCGCGGCGATCGTGGCCAGTAGACGCACGCGGCCCAGACGGTCGTCCACGCCCCTCACGCCGCAGATCACCTCCATGGCGTAGCCCCGGCCGTCATAGGCGAGACCGTTGCCTTCCGCGATGAACATGAACCAGCCGCCCATCACCAGTCCGCCCCAGATGGTCACCGTGTCCCCACGCGACTGCACGGCCATGAGCGCCACGAGAATGACCGGCATGGCGAACAGCAGGGACTGGCGGGGATCGCGCTTGAGGTATGTGAACAGGCGGGCGGCGATGGCGCCGGAGACCGAGTCTGCGGTATGGCCGAACGCGCCGAGTCCCTTGACGGTGACGGCGGCCGAGGATGCGCCCGTGGTCAGGCGGTCGTGGCGCAGGCAGGCGGTGGTGCCCATGAAGCACAGCACGACGGTTGCGGCGATGACCGCCAGACGGCCCGCGAACGCACCCCACGCGCCGAGCAGGGCATCGAACGGCAGTTGGAAGGCAGCGCCGAAGGGCGTCCATGCGAAGATGCGCGCGGCCGGGAGAAACACGGACAGGTCGAAGGATGCGGTGGCATGCATGCCGAACGCCGCCTCATGGGCAGCGGCATCCCCGGAGGTGCCGGCCATCAGACCCGGCACCTGACAGATGAGCACGAATCCGAGGACGACGATGACGTAGAACGCGTTCCTGCCGCGCGTGGAACGCACGAGCGACGTGGCTGCGGCGATCACCAGCTTGGACAGGCTCATCATCACGAGCACGGCGAGGGGCGCGGCCACGATCTGCGCCGCCACGGCCGCCGCACCGAACGGACGGTAGGCGAGCGCCCACAGCAGCAGCGACAGGAAGCCGCAGATCGCCGGCGTGCCGGTCAGGCCCGCCACGAGCAGTCCCAGACTCAGCGCGCGGTCGGGCACGCCGTACAGCGCGAACCGGCCCGGACTCAGCGTGGACCCCTGACCCAGGTACAGCACCTGCACCATGATCACCGCGACCGTCAGGAAGCTGCCGGCCAGAACCATCACCGCACCGAACTCGGCCGCATGGGCCGCGCTGTCCGGCTTCGGCGCGGAGCCGATCATCCAGCCCGTCACGCCCGCCCACGCAACCACGGCCAACGCCATGACGCCGCCGACCACGTAGCCCACGGTCTGCCCGGCGGACCTGCGCATCGCGGCGAAGGTGAGCGCCCAGCGCAGGCGGACGATGACGGCGACGGAGCGGAGCGTCTCGCCCTTCGCCCCCGCATCCGTTGCGGCGCTCATCGGGCCGGCTCCGCGTCCGGGCCGGGCTGCGCCGACGCATCCGGCTGCGTTGCCCCGCCGTTGAGCCAGGCGATGTGGGCCGCCTCATGCCGGCCGCCCACCAGTTCGAGGAACCGGTCCTCCAGCTCCTCGCCGGCCGCCACCTGCTCGACCGTGCCGGCCGCGCGCACCTGGCCGCCGTTGACGATCGCCACGTGCGTGCACATCTTCTCCACCAGCGCCATGACGTGCGAGGAGATGATCACCGTGCCGCCGGTGGCGACGTACTCGACCAGAATGTCCCTGAGGTTCGCACTGGAGACCGGATCCACGGCCTCGAACGGCTCGTCGAGCACCAGGATGCGCGGGCTGTGGATCATGGCGGAGGCCAGGCAGATCTTCTTGGTCATGCCGGCCGAATAGTCGGAGACCATCGTGCCGGCGGCGCCCGAAAGATCGAACGCGGCGAGCAGGTCGTTCGCGCGGCGGACCGTCTCGTCGCGCCTCATGCCACGCAGCATGCCGGCGTACACGAGCAGCTGCAGGCCGGTGAGGCGGTCGAAGATCTGATCGCCCTGCGGCATCACGCCGATCGCGCGCTTGGCACGGTTCACGTCGCTCCACACGTCATGGCCGAGGATCATCGCAGTGCCGGCGTCGGGGCGCAGCAGACCGGTCACCATGTTGAGCGTGGTGGTCTTGCCCGCGCCGTTGGGCCCCACGATCCCATAGAAGGAGCCGACCGGAATGTCCAGCGCGAGGCCGTCGACCGCCACCTTGCGGCCGAACGTCTTGACGAGTCCGCGGATGGACACCGCCGCGGCCGGATCGGGAGGGACGGCCGGGACGGATGGCACCGGCTGCGCGCCGAATGCCGGGGGCATGCCAGATTGATCGACAGATGGCGCCGAAGTGTTGTATGTCATGGTCCTAGCCTAGCGCAGGGGAACGGGTTGCACGAACGTTCCGGGCGCGCCCTGCCGCACCGGCCGCACCGAACCTGCCAATCCGAAACGGATGCGATTCGAGACACAAACCACCCCGTCCGTGTCTCACATCGCCACCAATTCCGGCAACCGGCGGTGTCTCGCCCATTACCATGTTTGGTAGGCCCTGATGGTCGGGGCCGGGTCGCCGGTTCCGGTATGACTCTCTCGCCCTGTCGTTGATGATCCGGGGGGTGTTGTCGCCGGGAACGGGGACGTTCGCAGACCGCTG